>JACRKX010000064.1 GCA_016219715.1 Actinomycetota bacterium
AATCGAACCCGCCCTAAGAGCTTGGAAGGCTCCTGTGCAACCACAACACTTCGCCCGCGTGTACGGAGAACGATTCTACGCCGGGGGTTCCTCGCCCTGCCAGTAATCGACCGCCGTGTCACGCATGAATATCTCGCGCCGCGCGTTCGGCTTACCACGGTTGGCGTAGGCACCGGTCTTGCCAGAGTCGACGTACTCGACGACTTCAACGTCGGAATTGGCGCTCAGGCAGAGGATCCGCAGCGATTCGTCGGTGCGGTTGACGATCTGGTGGGCGCCACCCGGGCCAACCGGGAACACGACGAGTTCGCCGGGTTCGAGATCGCGCCACCCTTCAGGCGTGCGCAGGCTCGGACGGCCCGAAAGCACGATCAAAGCCTCTTCCTCCGCGTAATGGAAGTGATACGGATACGACGCTTCACCCGGACCCAGCTCCCAGACGCTGACGCCGAGCTTCTCGGCCCCCGCCTGCCGGCCGACGAACGCCCGCACACGGCTGAAGCCCTCTTTGTCGCGCTGCTCGTCCCACTGTGGATCGAAGATGTTCGGCATGGTCGCCTCCCTCGTAGTTGCCTGGCCGATGCAGCCGCCTAAACTGCACGCCACGGGCCAGTGGCCAAATTGGCTAAGGCACCGGTCTCCAAAACCGGCGATTCTAGGTTCGAGTCCTAGCTGGCCCGCTTTCTTTGCTTGCTCCGTCCGGAAGTTCTCGCCCGGCGAATACAAATAGACTGGCTGCCATGGGCGCAGCAAGGCAGAACTTCACCGCTACTTCGCTTTTTGTCGCCATCGTCGCCGCCGTATTGCTTGCGTTTACGTCGCCGGCGGGCGCCGCCACGGCGACGATCGGCCGCCAGGACCTGAGCACGATCTCCGGCACAAGCAACTGCGACGGGCCCGCTTGTTACTGGGGCGGACAGTTCAACACGGGACTAGCCACACCCGGAGATTCGTTGGCGATGCCAGCCGACGGCGTCATCACCGGCTGGCGCGTTCGCGGACAGGCCAGCGGCGGCGGCGTGCTGCGACTACACGTCATCCGGCCGGTTGCAGGGGGCCAGTACATGGGCGTGATCGACACCGGAGCGGCAGCCGACGTAACCGGCCTGAATCTCAATCCGACCTCGCTTCCAGCAATGGCCGGAGACACCTTCAGCATCACGACCGAGAGCTACAACATCCCGGGCGCGATCGCCGGGATCGGTTACGTCAATTCAGTCGGCGGGAGCTACGCCGGAATGCCGCTCCTGAATGCCGGGTCGACCGTCTCGCCGCTGGCGTCCACGCCAAACAGAGAGCTGCTCTACAACGCAGTCGCTGAGCTGGAAGTGCCGAACGCAACGGCTCTCAGCGCTCAATCCGGGCCCGACTCAGGCGGAACGTCGGTCACGATCACAGGCTTTCACCTCGCGATCGCCACGTCCGTCAAGTTCGGCGACACCGCGGCTCAGATCGTCTCGGCCGATAACTCGACGATCACCGTGCTCAGCCCGCCGCACCCCGGAGGCGGAGCGGTCGACGTCACGGTTACGACCGCGGGCGGCACATCGGAGGCGAAGGCCGGCACGAGGTTCACTTACGACGACATAGTCAAGCCAACGCTGAGCAAGCTCTCATTCGCGCGTTCGAAGTTCCGGCCGGCCAACTTCGGCGGCCCGGTCGCTTCCGCGAAAATCGGCTCGAAGGTCCGCTACACCCTGTCGGAAGCCGCGAAGGTCACGTTTACGGTGAGCCGCGCCAGGAAGCCGGGGCGCAGAGTCGGCAAGTCGTTCAGTCACACCGGCTCCGCGGGCAGAAACTCGTTCACCTTCAGCGGCCGCGTCGGCGGCCGGGCACTGAAGCGCGGCAAGTACATCCTGCGCGGCGTCGCCGGCCTTCGAACGCTCTCTCGCGGCGCCGGGCTCCGGCGGTCGGCGATGCGCTCTATGAGGCCCATGTTCTAACCAACGACAACTGGCAGTGGTGGCCGCCTCCGCGCAACTAGGCGATATGAATTTGAGCGGCTTGGTGGAGCAACTCGGCTCGGTTGCGCACCCATCTGTCGTAATCGTCCGCGAACATGCTGGATGGGCAGAAAGCATGATCGAGAATCTCCGTCGCGTGCGAATCATCCATCCGAGCTCGGTACTCCGATGGAGCGACACCGCCAAGCAAGTTGTTGTCCTGGCGACCCATGAATACAAAGTTGGCAAGTCGATTGATGTCGTCAAGCGGCCGATCCTGCGTCTTCAAAAACGCCTGCGGAAAGACATGGTGGAATTCATTTCGGTTGTAGTCCCTGAGGACTTCACCGAGATCGATCGGCTGTCCCGACACAAACGAGAGCGGCCTCTTTTGAGCAAGTAACAGGATGAAGGTCTTGGTATTCACCGTGCCAACGTAGAAACGGTTGTCAAGGAAGAAGTCGGCGTCGAGATTCACCGCGACATTTGCGAGAGCGTTGTCCTGACCCGCGCGAAGTCTGCGCATCTCTTCAATATCTGCCTTGAGATTTCGAAGAACTCCGCTACTGAAGCGCCGCGCGAAACACGATCGCCAAAACCAGCTCAAGAGAGTGGTTCTCTGTTGGTTCGTGATGTTGACCGCCTGATTGCCCGGGGTTGCAAAGAAGACCGAGAGCGGGACCAGGAACGTTGTGTACGGCAAATTCTTGAGCGAGTGAATCTCCAAGTTTGCCCGGAGAAAATCGATCGCCCCCTTGATGCCATTCGAGATCTCGTCGAATCGCCGTCGGACCTCGGCGCCGTTGAGAGACACAAGCGCGTTCGGCGAAGCGTCCCCGGCAACGACCGCTGCGCAACAGCGCAACAGCAGGTTAGTGTCTTCTCCTACGCCTTTAAAGCCGAACGGCTCAAGCGTCTCGGAGAGGTCAGCGAACGCTTGTTGCAGGTCGAAATCCTCGCTCCAAGTCCAGGCTGAAAGGAGCTGAAGCGTGTCGAGTTCCACGCCCATGCGATTTACACGCTCAAAGACAATGGCCACCTGAGCCTGATTGTCAGTCTCGAAGGTCTGGACTGGGATGGTCGCCTCTTTGAATACCGCCTGCATATCGTCGAGTCGTCTCGCGACCTCGGGGTCGAAGCCCTCGGTAGCTTGTCGATACTCCGCGGAGTTGAACAGAGTGTTCAGCGGGAAATGTCGATCCGCTTCAACTTCCGCGTCCTGCAGCGCTACAAACTGAGACTCCTGGGCACTGGCATCCGCCTGGTGATCGAAGTAAATCGGAAGCCATGTCTCGTCGTCCTGCGCCTCAATGTCCGTCTGAAACACGCCGAACACCGAAGTGAGCCGCTGCTGACCATCCAACACGTAGTCAATCGGAAGCTCTGGATCACGGTCGGGCAGACGATACGGCCCGAGGTCCTTTTCGTGGTTGAGCTGCTCGCGTGTTCTCCAGATGAGAATCGAACCAAACGGATATCCCTTATAGATCGAATCCATGAGGAACGCGACACGCTCCGGATCCCAAACAAACCCGCGCTGGAATGCCGGAATGCGAATTCGGCCTTCGAGGATGTTCTCGATCGCGCGCCGGATGGAAAGATCGTCCAAAGCAGCTTCAAATTACCCGTTCGGTCGGCGGACGGTCAACCGTTGATGTGGACATGGGCACTCCAACAGCTACAGCTTCTTGCGCATATCGACCAGAAAAACGGTGTTGCTTGACCAGGTTCAAACGCGTAGTCGCGATTCTTGGCCCCGGCGCTGAAAACGTGCTTGCGATCAGGGAAACCGCCATCATCCAAAGTCCGAACAAGCAGGCACCACTTGAGGCCCGCCTCGTTTGCTCGCTGCAAGCTGCGTGACACACGAGCCATAAAATCGCAAAGATCTAAGTGAGCCGCGACATCTGTCTCCGATGTCGCGACACACCACACAATGCGGATGGAGGGACTCGAACCCCCACGAGTTTTCACCCACTGGCTCCTAAGGCCAGCGCGTCTACCAATTCCGCCACATCCGCGCAGAGCGGCCAGGCCGACCGATCGGCCAAGACGCCACCGTTCGAGAGTCTAGACACCGTTCGAGAGTCTAGACTCACGTCGATGGTCTGGGAGGACATCAAAGCGTCCGAGGAGAAGCCGCCGGTTCGGCATCCAAACCGTGAGCTGCCCGAGTCGCAGACCGCGCGGTTCGGCACGCTCCTGCTGATGGCAATCACGATGTTCGCGCTGCTGGTCGTCGCAGTCGGTGGCTGGAGCACGCTGATGGGCGCCAAGGTGCTGCACATCGGCTTCGTGGTCATGTTCGGCATCTACACGGGATACGTCCTCAAATGGAATCGCGGAGTTCTGCCCGTGATCGCCGCCACCGCCGTGATCCTCGCCGTCTTCGCCCTGGTCGCCGGCCCCGAGTGGTTCGCGCGCGACAAGGCCGGATTCGAAGAGCCGACGCTGCCGGCTTCGTTGCTCGGCATTGTGACACTGGCTCTGATCCCGATCGAGATGCTTCTGGTAGTCGTGTCGATGTGGGGCTTCTCGCAGAAATGGAACGTCGAAGAAGAGATCCTGCCCGGCGAGGCCGAGGGCCCGTCGAAGCAGTCCCCTCCCCCCGCTTCGCCGCCGGCCGCCGCCGGCGCCTGAGCGCGGGCGTCACCTCGGCGCACTAACTTCTATGCGACCGGCCACGCCGGTCACGCTATGAAACACACCCAGCCCGGGTGGCGGAACCGGTAGACGCGCGGCACTCAAAATGCCGTGTCCTTTGGGCGTGAGAGTTCGAGTCTCTCCCCGGGCATTTCAGATGGACCCGACCGGCGAATACGACCCTGGCGAGGACGCGCGCGCCGAGCTGGTTGCGCGCGGGCTGGTGCAGGGCGTCTTCTACCGCGACACGATGCGCCGAGCTGCCGAGACAGGTGGCCTCGCGGGATCGGCGGTGAACCTGCCCGACGGCAGCGTGCGCGTGATCTTCGAGGGTCCGGCGGTGGCGGTGCTGGCAGCGATCGAAGTCGCCCGCGAGGGCTCACCGCGAGCTCAGGTCGACGAACTCGACATCGCGTGGTCAGAGCCGCGCGGCGAGCGCGGCTTCACAACAGGCTGACCGGCCGGCAGCGTCAGTTAGCCAACGCCGCGCGGATGCCGTCGAGTGCTTCGGGGTTCTCGGCGCTCGAGAGGTCGCCTGGATCTTCGCCGAGCGCGGCCGCACGGACCGCTCGGCGCAGGATCTTCGCCGAGCGCGTCTTTGGCAGGGCCGGCACGATCAGCACCTTCGACGGCTTGAACGGGCGACCGAGCTCATCGGCGACTGCCTCGGCGAGTTCGCCCGGAAGCGCCGCGTCCGCCGCATCGACGCCCGGCGCGGGCACGGCGAAGCACCACACCGTCTCGCCCTTGGTCTCGTGCGGCACGCCGATCGCCGCGGCCTCGGCCACACGCGGATCGGCGACCAGCACGCTCTCGACCTCGGCCGGGCCGAGCCGCTTGCCGGCCACGTTGATCGCTTCGTCGGAGCGGCCCAGCAGAAACCAGTCGCCCTCATCGTCGATCTTCGCCCAATCTCCGTGACGCCAGATGTCGGGATACATGCTCCAGTAGCTGGCCTCGTAGCGCTCGGGATCGCCCAGCACGCCACGGGTCATGCTCGGCCATGCCTGTTTGCAGACGAGTTCGCCGACGCGGCCGCGAATCGGTGAACCCTCGGCGTCGAAGACGTCGACGTCCATCCCCAGCGATGCCCCGCCCAGCGAGCAAACCTTGATCGGCTCAACGGGAAACGGTGTCAAGAAGCACGCGCCCACCTCGGTGCCGCCGCTGATGTTGATGATCGGCACGCGCTCGCCGGTCACGCGCATCAGCCATCGATACGGCTCCTCGTTCCACGGCTCGCCGGTCGAGCCGAGGATCCGCAGGCACGACATGTCCGCGGCGGCCGGCCACTCATCTCCCTGCGTCTTCAGTGCGCGGATCAGCGTCGGCGAGATGCCGAGCACGCTGATGCGCTGCGGCTCGACGAGCTTCCAGAGCCGGCCGGGATCGGGCCAGTCGGGTGCGCCCTCGAGCATCACCATCGCGGCGCCCATTCCATGCGCGCCGAGCATGTTGACCGGGCCCATGATCCAGCCCATGTCCGTGACCCACATGAACCGGTCTTCCGCGTGCACGTCAAGCTGGTAAGCGACCTCGGAGATCATCTTCACGGTGAAACCGCCGTGCACGTGAACGGCGCCCTTGGGCTTGCCGGTCGTGCCAGAGGTGTAGGCAACCATCACGGGGTCCTCGCTGCCGGTCGGCGCGGCGTCGAGCCGCTCGCCGCGGTGGCGGTCGATCAACTCGGCGAGCTCGACGTCGCGGCCGTCACGCATCTCGATCGAGTTGCCCTGCTCGCGGGCAACGACCATCCGCTCCAGTGACGGCGTCAACTCGGCGACCTCGTCGGCGACCGGCTTGATCGGCACCTCTCCCCCGCGCCGCGCCGCGCCATCGGCCGTAATCAGAACCTTCGCGCCGGCGTCGCCGAGGCGAGCCGCCACAGCGCTGGCGGCGAAGCCCGAGAAGATCGGCAGATAGACGGCTCCCAGCTTTGCCACGGCATACGACGCGATCACCGCCCGTGGCGTCATCGGCATGAAGACTCCGACGTGGTCGCCGCGCTCGACACCCAGCTCGCGCAGGCCCAGCGCCAGGGCGTCGACCTGCTCGCCGAGCTGCGCGTAGGTCAGCTCTTCGATCTCGCCACTCTCGCGCTGGCAGACGATCGCCGTACGGCCGGCGGTCGCCGGGTCGCCGGCCCAGCGGTCGACACAGACGGCAGTCATGTTGATCTGCCCGCCCGTGAACCACTTGCTCCACTTCACGCCACCGGAGTCGTCGAGCACGCGCTCGTACGGCTCGCCAAACGGAATCTGTAAGTCGTCGACGACCGTGCCCCAGAAGCGCGCGATGTCGGCCGTCGACCAGGCGCCGCCTTGCGCATCAGCCGCGTCACATTGGCGTGTTCGATGTACTGCTCGCTCGGGGTCCAAGCGATCTGTGCGGAGCCGGCCATCGCTCGCGGAGTCTAGGCAGTCGCGTGGCAAACCACGCCCGCCGCGGGCCGCGCTCGCCAGTGAGAAAAACGCGCCCAACAATGACGAAAGCCGAGTGGGGGAAACTCGGCTTTCGCTTACGTCTAGAAGATTGGAATCGCCTCGGGCTCGGCCCCCGAGGCGAATCCGGAAAACGTTTCAAGCTCGGCCCTCGAAACGCTCTCGATCTGGACTAGGACCCGAAGGTCCGTCGGTAGCCATAATGTCGGCCCTCAGAAGGACCCGCTTGATACCTAATTTCAAGTATTTTTCGAAGAAATTCGCGAAAAACTTCGAAATTTCGCTTGGTTTGGGTCGATTTCGGCCCAATTCGACTCAAGTTCGACGGCGATTCGACCGTTATCGGCCGGTTCCGCCCCATTCAACAGGCCCGGCGCGCAGGACGTGGCTGCCAAGCGAGCGACCGATCACCGCCTGGGCGTGGCGCGAGACGGCAACGTACTTCTCTAGGTCGATCCCCGTCTGAACTCCCATTTCGTGAAGCATCGAGACGATGTCCTCGGTGGCGACGTTGCCCGTCGAACCCGGCGGGAACGGGCAGCCGCCAAGCTCTCCGAAGGAAGATTCGAACGACGCACAGCCGGCTTGAAGCGCGGCCAGCACGTTGGCGGTGCCCTGGCCGCGCGTATTGTGGAAGTGGGCGGTGATCTCGATTCCCGGCAGCTTCGTCGGCGCCGCGGCGAAGATTTCGGCCACCTGCGCCGGATTGGCCATGCCGGTCGTGTCGGCCAGACCGATCTCTTCCACGCCGAAGCCGGCCAGCTCCTGGGCGATCTCGAACACCCGCGCGGGATCGACGTGTCCTTCGTAGGGGCAGCCGAACGACGTCGAGATCACGGCCACGCAGCGCTTGCCGGCGGCGCGCGCGGTGGTGACGACCTCGGAGAGTCCGGCCAGCGACTGCTCGATCGTTCGGTTGACGTTCTTCATGTTGTGCGTCTCGGATGCGCTCAGGAAGAGACTGGCCTCGTCGAAGCGGTCGGCCTGCTCGAGCGCGTTCTCGAGCCCGCGCTGGTTCGGGATCAGCACGCCGACGGTGACGCCTTCGCGCCGCTGCATGCGTTGCAGTACCTCGGCTCCGTCGGCGAGCTGTGGGATCACGTCGGCGCGCACGAACGAGGTGATCTCGATGTGCGTAAGGCCGGTTTGCGTCAGCTCGTCGATCAGCGCAACCTTGTCGCCGGTCGCGATCACCTCTGGCTCGTTCTGGAAGCCGTCGCGCGGTCCGACCTCGCGGATCTTGACGTGCTCGGGAAGCTGCATGCTCACTCGGCCGGCTCGGGTGCGGCCGCGGAGCTGCCGGCGCGCTCGCCGGCGGCGGTCGCCGCGTTGAAGTCGTCGAACTTGGCGGCGCCGATCACGCGGCGCTCGTGCGTGCCCAAGCCGATCGTGCGGCCGTCGTGCTCGACGCGCACGTCGAAGCGGAGCTTGCGACCGTCGCGCACCTCGGTTAGCTCGGCGAACGCCGTGCAGCGCGAGCCGGCCGGCGCCGAGGCAACGTGCTTGACGCAGACCTCGTAGCCCACGCAGGTCGCACCCTCGGGAAGCTCGTCCCAGACGGCCTGCATCGACGTGTACTCCATCACGCCGATCATCCGCGGCGTAGCAAGCACGCCGGTGGTGACGCTGTCGCCGACGTTCGTCGTGAAGTGCTCGTCGACGGTGAAATCGAATGTTGCATCCACCACCCCAGTAGCGGTCGTTGGCGGCACCGGCGCGCTGGGCTCAGCACTCGCCGCCCGGCTGGCGAAGGCCGGCGTCGCGGTGCGCATCGGATCGCGCAAGATCGAGTCGGCCGCCGAAGCGGCGGCGAAGATCCACGCCAAGCTCGGCGACGACAACGCTCCCGTAAGCGGCCATCTCAACGAAGATGCGGCGGCGGGCTGCGAGATCGTCTTCCTGACCGTGCCCTTCCGCGCCCAGTCAGAGAACCTGAACAACCTGCGCGGCGTGCTCGAACCCGGTCAGATCCTCGTCGACGCAACCGTGCCGCTGGCGGCCGCGATCAGCGGCAAGGCCACCCGCACGATTGGCGTGTGGCAGGGCTCGGCTGCCCAACAGGCCGCAGAGATGGCACCCGAGGGCGTGATCGTCGTCTCGGCGTTGCACACGGTCAGCGCCGTCACGCTGGCCGACCTCGACCAGGACTTCGCCGACGACACGCTCGTGATGAGCGACGACAAGGCCGCCAAGGCGAAGGTCGCGCGAGTCATCGAACTGATCCCGGGCCTGCGCGCGGTCGACGGCGGCCCGCTCGAACAGGCACGCGTTGCCGAGCAGATCACGGCGCTGCTGATCGGGGTGAACATCCGCTACAAGACGCACGCCGGCGTCCGCTTTACGCACCTCCCCGACCGCGAATGGTGATCGCGCTGCTCGCTGGCGGCACCGGCGGTGCAAAGCTGGCCGTCGGGCTGCGTGACTGGATCGCCGAACACGGCGAGGGCGAGCTGCGGGTGATCGCCAACACCGGCGACGACATCGAGATCTACGGAGTCCACGTCAGCCCCGATCCCGACCTGATCAGCTTCAGGCTGGCCGGCGTGCTCAACGAGGCGGGATTCGGCATCGAAGGAGAGGGCCATGACGAGATGGATCGCCGTCGAGCCGCTGGCGAGGAAATCTGGTTCGAACTCGGCGACGACGACCTGGCGGTCTGCCGCGCGCGCGGCGAAGCGCTCGCCCGAGGCACAAGGCTGACCGAGGCCCATGCACTTGCCACGAGTGGCTACCCGATCGGACCGGCCCGCGTGCTGCCGATGAGCGACTACCGAGTGCGCACGGTTGTGCACACCGCGGCCGGCCGGCGCGGCCTTCAGCAGTACCTGATCCAGGACCGCAGCGAGCCGGCGATCGAGGGAGTGAGCTTCGACGGCATCGAGAGCGCCCGGCCGACGCCGGAGGCGCTGGCCGCGATCGCCGAGGCAGATGCGATCGTGATCGGCCCGTCCAATCCCGTCATCAGCATCGGCCCGATCCTCGCCCTGCCCGGGATGCGCGAAGCACTGCGCGAGGCGCCCGCGCCCGTGCTCGCTGTGAGCCCGTACGTCGGCGGAAGGGTGCTGAAAGGACCGACGGCGAAGTTCATGGCCGCACAGGAAGTCGCCCCGGGCACGGCCGGCGTAGCCGAGTATTACGGTGATCTGGTGGACCACTGGATCGCCGACGAGCCGGCAGCGGCACGGCCTACGCTGATCGCCGACGTGCGAATCGACGACGCCGAGAGCGGCCTGCGGCTGGCCGGCGAGATCGTCGGGCTGGCCCAGCAACTGCGGGGCGGTGCAGCGGAGATCGCATGAGCCACGAACGCGTCTGCGCGATCCTGCCACTCAAGCCGTTCGACGACGCCAAGGAACGGTTGGCGACCGGGCTCGACCCGGCCGCACGCCGGGTGATCGCCCGCGCGATGGCAACAGACGTGCTCGCCGCGCTGCCGCGCTGCGCGCGAGTCAGCGAGTTCGTCGTCGTCAGCGCCGAGCCGGACATCGCGGAAATCGCCGGCGAAAGCGCGGCCGCCCTGCTCGAAGACGAGCGGTCGGGCCACAGCGACGCGGCGGCGATCGGGGTGCGCTGGGCGCTCCAGCGCGGGTATGACACGGTGCTGATGATTCCCGGCGACTGCCCGCTGATCGACCCTGACGAGATCGACGCCCTGATCGAACGAGCGTCGGCCGAACGACTCGAGGTCGCCGTCGTGCCCGACCGGATGGGCACAGGCACCAACGCGCTGCTGCTCTGCCCGCCCGACGCGATCGCACCGGCGTTCGGCCCGAACAGCCGCGAGCGCCACCTGCGCCTGGCCGGCGAGGCCGGACGTCGCGCGGCGGCCGTGGACGTGCCGACGCTCGCACTCGACCTCGACACCGCCGAAGACCTATTCGAGCTTGCCGAGCGACTCGGCGAGGGCGCACACGACGCGGTCAACACCGAACAGGCGGTCGCCGAGTTGCTGACCGACCGGCGGATCCTGCCCGGCGGATACGCGCGATGAGCGCTTCGCTGACGCTGGCAGCGGTTCCCGGCATCCCCGAGGTCTCTCCCGGCGACGACCTGGCCGCGCTGATTGCCACCGCTCTCACCGACCTGGCCAATCCGCTCGCGCCTCCGGCAGATGGCGACGTGATCGCCGTCGCGCAGAAAGTCGTCTCCAAGGCCGAGGGGCGCAGCGTCGAGCTGTCGGCGATCACGCCGGGCGAACGAGCGCTCGAGCTTGCCACAGTGACCGAGAAGGACCCGCGGCTGGTCCAGGCCGTACTCGACGAGAGCGCCGGCGTCGTGCGGGCCGCGCCCGGGGTGCTGATCGTGCGTACCAGGCACGGCTTCGTCTGCGCGAACGCCGGCATCGACCGCTCAAACGTGCCCGGCGACGAAACGCTCCTGATGCTGCCCGACGACGCCGACCGTTCGGCTCGCGTGCTGCGCGCCGGATTGCAGGCGCGCCTCGGCGTGAGCGTGGCCGTAATCGTGACCGACAGCTTCGGCCGAGCATGGCGCGTCGGCCAGCAGGATGTGGCGATCGGCTGCGCCGGGTTGGTGCCGCTGCTCGACCTGCGCGGCACGCGCGACGCGCACGGGCGCGAGCTGGTCGCGTCGGTCTCGCCCTACGCAGACGAGATGGCCGCGGCGTCGAATCTCGCCCGCACGAAGAGCTCGGGCGAGCCGGTTGTGGTGATTCGCGGCCGCGCCGAGCTGGTAACGCGCGACGATGGCCCAGGCGCTGCGCCGCTGCGCAGAGAGGTCGAGCGAGACCTGTTCGTATGAACGTCTAGCTGGCTGGCCAAGGAATCCAACACGCCGGAACGAATCTACCTAATATGGGTTAGAAAGATCATGTTTGACATTAGGAAATCCCACAACTATTATGTAATTACGATCGATTGCCATCACGGATTAGACGAGTTCTGGCATATTTCTCGGACCGCGACTCGGTTACCTCAGCCCCCAATCCGCCAGGCAATCGCCACATTGATAAGTTAGAAAGCTAAGTATTCAAATTCACGAATGATCGCGCCGCTCGGCACGTCGCGGTCTACTCGCTGCCCCCGCCGGTTTCCCCCGGCGCTCCCCCCGACATAGAGAATTAGCCGCAACGGATGCACGAATCAACGCCACAATCGGCTGCCCGCAGTTTCTTCGACTTCACCGATGCGACCGCGGCAGTGCTGGATCTGCTCGAGAAGCAACTACCCGACTGCGCGGTCTTCGTCGCCTACCACGACGAGGAAGCCCAGCTGCTGCGCATCGTCGACTTTCGCGGAGAGCCGCTCTACGGCATCGATAACGGCCAAACGATGCCGCTGATGGCGGGTGCGGTGATAGACCACGGGCCCGTCGACCCCGCGCCGGCGATCCTCTCCAACCCCGCCGTGCGCGAGATCAGCAGCTTCATCGGCATTCCGCTCGAACTCAACGACGGGTCGCACTTCGGCACCCTCTGCGCGATCGCCAACGTCGCCGAGCGCTTCGTGCGCAACGACATCGAGCTGCTCACCGTGCTCGGCCGCGTGATCATCAACGAACTCGACCGCGAGCTGCTGCATCAGGAACTTCAGCAGCGCAACGAAGACCTCGCCCGCCACAACCGCCGTCTGCGCGTAGACGCCTTCACCGATGCCCTGACCGGCGTCTCGAACCGCCGCGGCTTCGAGCGCGCGCTGGCCCGTGAATGGAAGCTGAGCCGGCGGGGAACCGTTGAGTCATACCTCGTGCTCGTCGATCTGGACGAATTCAAGGCGGTGAACGACCGCTTCGGCCACGCGGCCGGCGATGAGATGCTGCGCCTCTGCGCTCAGGCGCTGTCTGACGCCGGCCGCGAGACCGACATCATCGGTCGCATCGGCGGCGACGAGTTCGCGACGATTCTCGTCGGCTGCACGTCGCCGGACGAGGCCGACATCTACTGCCACCGCGCACATGCGCGCCTCGAGGAGCTACTGCTCGACCAGGAGGCCTCGGTCGACTTCTCGTCGGGCCACCAGTCGCTCGCCGAGGCTCCATCGCCGCTACGCGCGATGGAGCTCGCCGATCAGTCGATGTACTGGCACAAGCGCCGCCGCGCCGGTCGCGGACCGGGCGGAGCCGACCTCGTCAGCAAGATCACCGGGGGCGCCAAGGGTGCGCCACGCAAGCCCGCGCCGATCAAACGTGCCGCACGCATGCCGGAAAAGGCAGTCGCCAGCCCCGCGGCGAAGCGGAACGAGCCGGCCGAGCCAGACGCGCAGCCATCCGACGGCACGTCACACGCGGTTAGGCAGCCGAAGCGGTAACGGCGCCCGGCGCCGTGTCGCCAGGCTCGTATACGGCCAGCTTTCGCGAATATGTCGTGTCGCGCTGCACGGCGCGGCGACCCGCAGCGTGCGCGGCGCCGATCAAGTCGGCCGGATCGAGCCGGTCGCCGTGAGTGGATCCGGCCATGCGCGAGATCGACTCCTCCATCAGCGTTCCGCCGAGATCGTTGACGCCCCATCTGAGGGCTTCGGTGGCCGCGTCTAGCCCCATCTTCACCCAGCTCGCCTGCAGGTTTGGAACCGAACGGCCCAGCGCCAGGCGAAAGACCGCGGTGTGCTTGAGGTTTTCCTCGCGGCTGATCTCGGCGATGCCATGCGTACGGCCAAGCAGTGTCTGAAACGGGATGAACGACAGCGGCACGAACTCGGTGATCGCCGCACCGCCGGCCGCCAGCGACCGCTCCTGCAGCTCGCGAATCACGCGCATGTGTTCGGCCAGCTCCCACGGCTCCTCGATGTGGCCGAACATCACGGTCGAAGTCGTCGGCACGCCGGCGGCGTGCGCCGCCTCGACGATCTCGACCCAGCGCGCGACGGGCAGTTTGTTCGGCGAAATCCGCTCGCGCACGCCGTCGTCGAGCACTTCGGCGGCCGTGCCCGGCGTGGATCCAAGACCGCACTCCACGAGGTACTCGAAGATCTCGGCGAGCGGGCGCCCCGAGGCGTCGGCCATGTGAGCGATCTCCATCGGCGAGTAGGCGTGAAGGTGGATGTCGGGCGCAACCTCTTTGGCGACACGCAGCCAGCGACCGTAGTCTTCGAGCCCGTAGTCGGGGTGGATGCCGCCCTGCATGCACAGCTCGCCCGCGCCGAAGGCCACTGCCTCGGCGACCTTCGCGCGGAAGTGACCCTCGTCGACTTCATAGGCGTCGGCCGAGCGACGGCTCTGCCCGAAACCACAGAAGGCACAGCCGACTGTGCAGATGTTGGTGAAGTTGATGTTGCGGTTGACGACGAAGCTGACGTCGTCACCGGCTAGTTCGAAGCGCAGCGCGTCGGCGGCGGTGCGGATCCGCTCGATCAGCTCGGGGCGCTGCTCGGCAAACAGTGCCGCCGTCTCGCCGGGCGTCAGCCACTCCCCTTCACGCCCCTTGGCGATCGCCTCCTCGACGAACGCGACCTCAGCGGGCCCGTCAGGTCGCGCGGCACGCGAACGCTCGCCGCGCGGGATGAAGCTCCAGTAACGCGCGGTAACTGTGTCGAGCACGGCCGGCGCGACCCACTCGTCGTTGAGGTACTGCGGGTAGACACAGAGACGCTCGGCCAGCGCGACGCCGTCCTGGGCGAGCCGTTCCCGGACCTGTTTGGGAGACGGGAACGGCAGCTCCGGCGAGATGTGGTCGCCGTTGGCCGAGAGGCCGCCGAGGTCGGTTGCGCCGGCTGCGACCAGCTGCGGCCACCAGTCTGCGAGGTTGGGCGGAATCTGGATTCCGACGCCGGGCATCAGCTCGCGCGCGGCGCTGACGAGCTCGGCCATGTCGCCGATCGAGACGGGTGTGGCCCACGCCGGCAGCGCCGCGGCGTCGGCGCGCTCGCCGTCAGGCGCGAGGCCGGTGCGCCACAGCTCATCGGCGGCCCGATCGGCGATATCGCCGACGTCCTCCCCGTGATAGCGCGGATGGGGAACGAAGTTCTGCAGGATCACCTCCTGGATGTGCCCGTACTCGGAGTGCAGGCCAGCGATCGCGCGCAGGCCTTCGAGCCGCTCCTCTGGCGTCTCGCCGATCCCGAACAGCAGGCCGGTCGTAAATGGGACCTTCAGCTCGCCCGCCAGGCGCAGCGTGGCGAGCCGCTCGCTCGGGTGCTTGGTCGGCGACCCTGCGTGCACTGTTTCCATCAGGCGCTCGCTGGCGCTTTCGAGCATCAGTCCCTGCGAAGCGGTGACCTCACGCAGGCGCGCCATCTCGTCACGAGACATCACGCCTATGTTCGTGTGCGGCAGCATGCCGCGCTCAAGCGCCTGCTCACAGACCCAGACGACGTAGTCGACGAAATCGTCGTGCCCCAACTCGGCCAGCGCCGCCTTCACGCGCGGGTGCTCGTCGGGCGCCTCGCCAGTCAGCACGAGCAACTCCTTGGCGCGCTTGCGGCTTGCCTCGTCGAGCAGCCGTTTTACTTCGTCGGGGCCGCGCAGGTGTGCCTGGTGGGTGGCAAAGGCGCAGTACTTGCAGTAACACCGGCAGGTGCGCGAGAGCGAGATCGTGAAGTTGCGCGAAAAGGTGACCCGCCGCATGCGCGCAACACTATCCCGGAACTAGGCGGTCCGGCCGGATGCGGCGGCGCGCGGCGTCAGGCCGACTTCAGCTTCTGCTCGGCCGCTTCGGCCGCGATGTCGACGACCACGTGCGAGACCGGCAGATCGGTCTCGGCGCGAATCTTCTCGACGACGCCGTTCTCGAGCCAGTTCGACCGGCCTTCAGGGTGGGTTGAAACGACCACCGCGTCGGGCTCGAAGATCGCCGACTGGTCCCTGAAGGCGCGCAACGGATTGCCATCGCCGATCTCGCCACTCGCCCTCACTCCGGCTTCTTCCAGCATCGCCAGCGAGCGATCCAGCCGCTCCTGCGCGGCGGCGCGCGGCCCATCGACGTCTGAGAGCATGAACTTCAGCCGCGAGCTCAGCGCCGGGCAGACGACCTTCACCTCGGCCCCGTCGGCGGCCGTCTCCTTGATCGTGTCGATCAGTTTGCGTCCGGCGACCGTCTCGTTGGCGATCACGAGCACTCGGTTGAAACTCATCGCAACTCCTTCCCGAAAAGCGGCGGCGTTCGACGCCACTTGAATCCATTGTGCCGGAATCGCGGGGCGCGTGCCGAACCGGCCGCGCGCGCCCTACTCGGGAGGCGGCGACGCGGCTTCGGCCGGCCGCGCCGGCCGCAGATAGAGACCGGCGCAGAGCGTGGCCGCAAGCACTCCGCCGACGACCGGCGCGACGACGTACGCCAGCAACCATTCGCCGAGACTGCCCCAGTCACCGCCGCTGAGCGAGTCGACCAGGGCCGGCCCGAATGCGCGTGCGGGATTGATGCCCGCACCGGTGAGCGGCGCGATCAGCAGCACGCCCAGCATCAGCGAGCCGGCGATTGCCAGCGGCGCCCAGGCCGCCTGCGCCTTTTCGTTCACGGCCGTGGCGACCACCACCCAGACGAGAGCGAACGTCGCCAGCGCCTCAAAGACCATTCCCGAGCCCAAGCTGATACTCGCGTCGATCGCCGGAGCCGCAAAGCCGACCGCCTCTGCCTGAGCGGTGAGGATCAGCGCGGTGAGCCCGGCCGCCGCCAGCGAGCCGAGTGCCTGCATGACTATGTACGCGCCGGCCGTTCCGGGCGCGATACGACGAATCGAGAGCAGGCCAAGCGTTACGGCGGGGTTGAAATGCGCACCCGAGACCGCTCCGAGTGTCTGGATCAGGATGAACAACACCAGGCCGTGAGCGAGCGCGATGAACGGATATGCGAGCCCGCGCGGCGCGTCCGGCTGCAACGCGTACATCGCGACAGCGATGATGATCGCGAAGACGAGCGCGAATGTGCCGATGAACTCGGCGATCAGCGCTCTGGAGTTGATGCGGTCGTTCATAACTGCGCTCCTCTCGGGCAAATCGTGCTGTTTGGCCGCGCTCTCCACGACGACCACAGACTTACGGTTACCGCTTTTCAGCAGGCGGCCACTCTACCCTGCCGGCTGCGATCGATTGTGCGGCGCGATTTTCAGCCGGTTGGCGCGGCGAGCTGGGCGGCGATCAGCGCGACGCCTTCGCGCATCATGCGCGAGCGTGGCACCACCTGGGCGTAGCCCGCCGCGAGCGCGGTGCGACGGGTGTCGTCGTCGGTGTGCGCGTAGTAGCCGATCGCGGGATGCGCGGCGCGGCCCGGCAACGGCATCTGATCGAAGGCATCGGTGACCAAGTCGACGACCAGCAGCGCTGGAGCGCTCGCGGCGTTCAGCGCGGATAGCGCCTTCTCTGGCTCAGCCGTCAGCACGGGCTCGGCACCGGCCGCGTGGATCATCGACTCGACCTTCGAGCCGAACATCAAATCGTCGGTCAGCAGTACGACCGTGGCGCCCATGCCTTCGTCCGGTCCGTTACTGCGCGCGGCGGGCGCGGAACTCGCGGCGAACGGCCTCGGGCCGGCCCCACATCTGCGTGACCTCGGCGCGGCCGCAGCGCACCTGGCGCACGGCGATCTCGCCGCCGATCGCGTTGGCGTCGAGCAGGCCTAACGTGGCGTGCACGGCCTGCGGCGCCGCGCCGTGGCCGAAGTGGTTGGCCACCAGCACGCGCCAGTGCCAGTCGTGCTTGCTGTACGGCTGGGCATTGCACTGAGTCAGCAGCGTGGCCGCCTCGACGTAGTCGGCTTCGTCGGTCAGCCGCAGGTCGAACTCGAGGTTCGTCCAGTCTTCGGGCAGTTCGTCGGCGATCTGCTGAAACTCTTCGGCCAGGGCCATCGCGCAGATCCTACCCTTCGGCCCCACGCTTGTCGGATACGACCCGCCCGGGGGCCGGCTCGATCTGCAGAAGCTCTTCGCAGGTCGCCTGAAGCGTCGTGTGCTCGAGGCCGAAGCGCTCGCCGAGCATCGCCGCTACGGCGCGGCGCACCTGCTCGGGGTCGTGGGTCGCCTTCACGGTGACGTGCGCGGCGAGCGCCGGAAAGCCCGAGGTGATCGACCAGACGTGAAGATCGTGCACCTCGCGCACGCCGGGCATCCGAGCGATCGCGTCGCCGATCTCGGCGACGTCTAGCCCGGCCGGCGCACGTTCGAGCAGCACCTCGACGGGTTCGATGATCAGCCGCCACGACGATGCCAGGATCACGACCGCCAGCACGATTCCGACGATCGGGTCGAGCGCCTGCCAGCCGGTCAGCACGATGCCGGCTCCAGCCGCCACCACTCCCAACGACCCGAGCGCATCGGCAAAAGAATGGCGCAGCACGCCTTCCAGGTTGATGTCCTGGCGGTCGCCACCGGCAAGCACCGCCGTAGCGATCACGTTGCCGGCCAGACCGAGCGCGCCGAAGGCGATCACGCCCACTCCATCGACGTCGACGGGATCCCTGAACCGGCCGATCGCCTCGTAGGCGATGTACACCGACACCGCGACCAGCGCAAGACCGTTGACGAGCGCGGCGAAGATCTCGATGCGGCCCATGCCAAACGTGCCGCGCGTGGTCACCGGACGCAGCGCGATGCGAGCGGCCGCCAGGCCGAGCACGATCGAGAGCACATCGGAGAGCACGTGACCGGCGTCGGCGAGCAGCGCCAGCGACCCGGTGAGAACCGCCCCGACGACACCCAGCACGACCATCGCGACGTTGGCCGCCAGCGCGATCGTCATCCGGCGCATGTTGCCCGCTCGCGAGAGGTCGAGCGAGTGCGTGTGGCCGTGGGCGTGGTCGTGGCCGTGTGCGTGGTCGTGCATCGGCTCATTATCTCTGGTCGCCCGGCGCGGCGAGACGGGTAGGCTCGAAGACGATGACCTCGCTCGCCGAGACGATCGATCCCCGAGCGGCCACGGCACTGGCCGAGGGCGCAATCGTCGTTCGCGCACCCCAGCCGGGCCTGCTCGAACTCGCCGGCGACGACGCGGCCGAGTTTCTGCAGGGCCAGGTGACCAACGACATCGAGTCGCTGCTGCCCGGTCAGGGTGCCTACGCCGCGTTGCTCTCGCCGAAGGGCAAGATGCGAGCCGACATGCGGGTGCTTCGCACCGAGACCGCGCTGCTCGTGTTGACGGCCACCGAGTGGCTGGCGCCGGTCCGCAAGACGATCGACACCTTCCGCATCGGATACCGCTTCGAGACGGCCGACCTCAGCAACACGCACGCGCTGCTCTCGCTGGCCGGTCCGCACTCCAGGGAGCTGGCCGCCGCGGTCGCCGCGAGCCCGGGAGAGCACGAGAACGACAATGCCGCGTCGGGCGAGTTGCTCGCCATCGCGACGCTGCTCGGTGTCGACCTGCTCGGCCCGCCCCAGGCGATCGCCGACGCCGAGCGACGAGCGATCGACGCCGGAGCGGTGGCCGCGGGCCTCGACGCACTCGAGCTTGCGCGCATCGAGGCCGGGATCCCGGCCTTCGGTCACGAGATGACCGAGGAGACGATCCCCGAGGAGGCCAGTATCAACGAGCGTGCCGTCAGCTTCACGAAGGGCTGTTACGTCGGCCAGGAGACCGTTGCTCGCCTCCACTACAAGGGCAGTCCGAACCGCACGCTGCGCGGCCTCGCGCTCGACTCGCCGGTCGAGGCAGGCACCATGGTCACCGCAGGCGACGGTCGCGAGCTCGGCCGTGTGGGAAGCGTCACGATCTCGCCGCGACGTGGCGCGATCGCGCTGGCGGTGCTGCGGCGAGAGGCCCAGCCGGGAGACACCGTCGACGCCGGCGGCGTTTCCGCCCGGGTCACCGAGCCAGGCGGCAGCTGAAAACCACAGAAACGTCCGCCGATTGCTCAACCGAATCGACTCGGCGGTCGAAACTGTTGTTACAGGTGAAAGAGAATTGGGGTGGCGCGTCCGTCCTGACGGGCGTTAACCTTCAAGGACCGGTAACCAGCCGTCGCGGATTGGGCGGCAAGAAGCTCGAGATTGGAGAACGGATATGGCAACCATCAGTCAGCAGCCCGTCGGTTCCGAGCTTGCCCGCCTCGAGGAGTCGGAAGCCAAGGCTTGGCGCATCTACTCGAAGAGCCTCGAGGGCCTCACAGGAGAGGCCTACGTCGAGGCAGAGGACCGCTCGTGGGAGCGGCTGCAGCGCAAGTTGGGCCAGATCGAGTCGCGCCGTGCCGAGATCGGCTCGAGCATCAACAGCGACTCCACCGGCGCCTAACCGCGGCCGACACAATTCACCGAATAGGACCCGCCGTTCGCGCGGGTCTTTTTCGTGCGCCGTTAGGGCTGGTTTAGATCCTGCTGGGCGCTTTCGCGCTCGGGGCCGACCTCGATCTCGAGCGGCTCGGCGGCCGTGTTGTCGGCCTCGATCGAAAGGAAGCCCGGCTCGACCGTCATCTTCTGCTTGATCGTCTGCTGGCGCGCGAGCGGGAAGCTGCGCTCGTAGCGGTCGGTGGAGATCGTGACGTGCTGCTCGGCGCCGGTCTGATTGACCAGCACGAACTGCACCGGGCCGGCGCCGAAGTTGCGTGGCGAGTAGGCCATGCGGTCTTCGCCGATGAAGACGCTGACGGTCAGGACGGCGGGCGTCTTGGGCTTGTTGTCGTAGCTGTCGTTGCTACAACCGGTCGCCACGAGCGCGAGAATCGCCGTCGCGACGAGCAAGGCGGCGCGCAAAACCCGGCGCGCGGTCGTGTCCTTGATCCCGATCACCGGCCAGAGGTTACCCGCGCATCAGGCGCGTGTCGCGCGACAGGGCCGCAAGGGCGCGGCAGAGCGATACGATTCCGCCGTTTCCGCAGTGCAATCCCGGGCATCGCCGCCGCGCAGGCGCCCGGCCGAAAAGCGTTTGGAGATCCTCTCTTGCCAGTACTGGAATTGAACGAAGCCGACCTCACGCGGCTGACCGACGACAACCTTCAGCCCGGCGAGCTGCCGAGCACGATGCTCGCCTGGGTCATTCGCGAGGACCGGCTCGGCGAGCCCGAAGCGGCAATCAAGCTCGAGGAGATGGAGTGCCCCGAGCCCGGCCCGTTCGAGGTCGTGATCAAGGTGATGGCCGCGGGCGTCAACTTCAACAACGTCTGGGCGGCGCTCGGCGAGCCGATCTCGGTCTTCCGCTACCACCCCGAAGACCACCACATCGGCGGGTCCGACGCGTCGGGCATCGTCTGGAAGGTCGGCGAGGGCGTCACCCGCTGGAAGCCCGGCGACGAAGTCGTCGTGCACTGCAACCAGGCCAGCTACGAAGACGTCGAGGTGCACGGCCTCGACCCGCTGGCCGCCCCGTCGCAGCAGATCTGGGGCTACGAGACCAGCTGGGGCAGCTTCGCGCAGTTCGCGAAGGTGCAGGCCCAGCAGATCCTGCCCAAGCCCGCCAACCTCACCTGGGAAGAGGCCGCCAGCTACGGACTGACCTACTTCACCGCGTACCGCATGCTGATGGACCGCTGCAAGCTGCAGGCCGGTCACCGTGTCTTGATCTGGGGCGCCGCCGGCGGCCTGGGCGTGTTCGCCACGCAGCTCGTGGCGATGGCCGGCGGTCAGAGCGTCGGTGTCGTCAGCTCCGACGAAAAGGGCGAGCTGGTCAAGCGTCTCGGCGCCGTCGACTACATCAACCGCGGCGACTACGCGCTGCAGCGCAAGGGCGGCGAGACCCCCGAAGAAGAGAAAGCCCGCTTCAAGGAGAGCCGCCGCTTCAGCAAGGACGTCGCCGAGATCCTCGGTGGCGAGCCCGACATCGTCTTCGAGCACGTCGGCAAGGCCACATTCCCGACCAGCGTGCTCGCGGTCAAGCCGTTTGGCAAGGTCGTGATCTGCGGCGCCACCAGCGGCTACCAGCTCGACTTCGACGTGCGCTACCTGTGGATGCGCCAGAAGGAGATCCTCGGCAGCCACTTCGCCAACGCCTGGGAGGCGACCAAAGCCAACGAGCTGATCGAGCAGAGCCTGATCCGTCCGGTGCTGTGGCAGACAATGGGATTCGACAAGGTCCCCGACGCGCACCAGATGCTGCGCGACAACAAACATCTAGGAAAAATCGCGATCCTCGTGGGCGCGACCGAAGAAGGCCAGGGCAAGACGGCCGACGGTCCCGGTGCGATTCGCGCGGAAGTCGGAGGTTGACGATGAGCGAAGTATCTGGCAAGGCCGTCGAAGTCATCTGGAGCCTGACTCCGTTTCGCAGCGATGAGTTCGTCGACAAGTGGGCTCCGTATGCCGCTCTGGCCATCAACTACGGAGCAAAGGGCTACCTGCTGACGCGCCAGGCAGACGACGAGCTGATCGTCAAGCAGTACGCCTTCTTCGAGAACAAGGCCGACTGGGACCGCTACTGGAATTCAGAGGCGCTCTGCGAGGGTCGCGCGTCGCTGATGGGCCACTACGTCGTGCCGCTGCTCTACACCTGGCAGGAAGTTCACGCGCACGGCCACGTAGAGGCGCCGGGTGGCGAGGCGGCAGTCGCCGCCAGCGCCGACGTCTGAGCACGGCCTGCCCGGGCCGCGCTGTCAAGCCCTTCGATGTGTCCCTGATCGCCGGTTCAGCCGGCGATCAGGCTCGTCACGTACATGATCGCGATGCCGGCCAGGAAGCCACCTCCGACGACCGGTGAGGTCCAGCCTCCCGGCGAGCGAGCGCCGATCAGCCGGCTGACTTCGTAGACGACCTGCGCGGCGGCACCGGCCGCAATCGCGAAGAACAGCGTGGCCAGCAGGTTCGAGTAGACGAAGCCGCCGATCCAGGCGCCGGCCACGGCCGGAAGTCCGGCGATCAGGGCAAGCGCGGCGAGCCTTCCAAGCGTGGTCTTGGTCGGCGTGGCATCAGCCAGCGGAACGGCGATGCCGAGACCCTCGGTGATGTTGTGAACCGTGAAGCCGACGATCAGCAGCGAACCGAGCGCGAGCTCGCCGAGCGCGAACGACGTACCGATCGCGAGCCCCTCTCCGAGATTGTGCAGCCCGATGCCGACGGCGATCGCCGTCGCCAGCGCCGTGCCGCTGGGCACGGCCGACAGCTGCGCCACGGGTGACGTGGCGGATCCGGCCGAGCCTCGCTCGCGGCCGCGCAGCCAGTCTGAGAAGGCCGCGACGCCGATGAACGAAATCGCCACGCCAAGCAGGATCAAGCCGGTGCCGCCGAGCGCTCCGGGCAGCAACGCCTGCTGCTCGAACGCCTCGAACAGGGCATCGAGAGCCAGGAACGTAAGCAAGCCGGCCGTCAGCGCCATGAAACCAACGAGCGCGGTTTGACTGAGCGTGCGCAACCCGGGCAACCACATCAAACCGAGCGCCACCGGGATCACCCCGACCAGCAAGCCGATCAGGGCGAATCCCAGGATCCCTGAGGGGTGGATGCCCTCGAACGGAACGGCGGCCGCGACCGACGTGACGCTCTCGACGCCCGTCGAGCTGGTGACGCCGATCTCATAGGGCTCGCCGGCGTTCCAGGCAAACGGGATTTCGATCGTCCGGCGATCGAGTCGGTCCATCGTGGGCGAACCGTCGACCTCGAAGAGAGCGATTGCTCCGTCGACGGTGACCGAGGCGATCGTCAGCGGCTCCGTCTGGGGATTGGTGACCCGCACGAAGATGCCATCGTCTTTGAACTGAACGGCGCCGAAGCTGAGTTCGTCTGGCGCCGGAGGGTTATCGCCGATCAGCCCAAAGACCTTGGCGTCGACTGCCGAGAACACGCCGAGGATCAACGTCAGCAAAACGAGTGGCAGGAGCGCCCAGAACCGGCCACCGAGGCGACGGCGCTTGCCGGCCGGCGCTCCGGGATCGGGACGGGGCTCGCGTGCGAGTGTGGTGGACTCCACGGTCAGGCGTCCTGGACGTCGAAGAAACCGGTCCAGCCGAGCTCGATGAACTCGGTCTGGTGGGCGTGGAACATGTGCATCCCCGGCTCGGCGAAGTCGATCTCGATCACGCCGCGCTCGGCCTGGATCTGAGCGACGTTGTCGGTGTGGCGCCAGGGGTTCTGGGGGTGGCCGTTCTCCTGGTAGCGAAAGAAGTCGGCGTGCAAGTGGAACGAGTTGACGGCGTCGAACTCGGTCATGTTGATCAGGTAGATGCGCACGGTCTGAGACCGCTTGACCTTGATCGGGTACTTGGCGTAGAAGAACGCGATTCCGTTGACCGTGTAGAAGTTGTTCTCGCCGTCTTTGTCTGTGTCGAAGCCGTTCATCACCATCACCAGCTCCTGCGCGGGCTTGCGCGGCTCCTTGGGATCGACGATCAGCGCGCCGTAGAGCCCGCGCTGGATGTGTTCGCGCAGCGGTGGCACGTGGCAGTGGTAAGGATGCACTCCAGCGGGGCGCGCGCGGAACTCGTATAGAAACTCCTGACCGGGATCGACCGGCTCGAGCACACCGTCCATGTCTGCCGGATGGATGCCGTGGAAGTGGATGCTGTGCGGATGCTCGGTCGAGTTCACGAAGCGCACCGAGAGCAGGTCGTCTTCGGTGACGCGCAAGATGGGGCCGGGAACTGTGCCGTTGTAGGTCCATGCGTCGAACTTGACGCCCTTGACGATCTCGATCTCGCGATGTTGCGCGACCATGGTGAAGCTGCGCTTGCGCCCGGGCCTGTGCGGCCTGGGCGCCGGCGGGTACAGCAGGTCGTCTAGCGCGTCGGCGGGTGCGACGACGGGCGCGCCGCTGCCATGTACGGCGTGAGCGGCCTCTGTCAGCGAATCGTGCGGGCGGCTGGACCCGTGAGCACTATGCGCGGAGTGGGAGCCGCTCGCGGCCGCCATGTCGACGCCAAGCAGCTTCGCCGCCGGAACCGCCGCAGCAGCCGCGCCGGCGCCAAGCAGCGCCTGGCGACGGGTCAGGCGAGAGCCGCGTGGCCCTAGGCCGTCAGCATCGTTCTCTGTTTGGTTCTCTGTGAGTTCCGGCAATTTTGTGGGGTCGTACGGCTGGCGTAGTCGTGGGACGATTTCTAGAGTAACCCAATCAGAAGTTGAGCCGTGCCAAATCTTACAGTGTGGACCGGACCCTGTCAAGTCGCGGCGGATACGATGGCCATGAGCGATTCGGGCCATGGCGGATTACGACCTCAGCGAACGAGCGAACGAGACCGGTGACTCCATGTCGCCCCTCGTGCTGCTGCACGGCTTCACCGGCACTCCCGTCATGTGGGAGCCGCTATTGCCCTACCTGCGCGAGCACCACGAGGTACACGTGCTTACGATCCCCGGCCACTACGGCGGACGCCCGATCGACGATCCCGGCGACAACCTCGTCGACACGATGATCTCGATGGTCGAGGAGCAGCTCGACGAACTGGGCCTGCCGAAGGCGCACATTGCCGGCAACTCGCTCGGCGGATGGATGTCGCTGCTGCTCGCCGGACGGGGCCGAGCGCTCTCCACGGTCGCGATCGCGCCGGCCGGTGGATGGCAGGCGCACAGCGCCGAAACACGCCGTGCGCAGTTGCTGTTCAGGCGCATGCAGATCAGCCTGGCGCTCACCTACCCGCTGGCGCTCGAACTGGCCGCACGTCCGCGCGGGCGCAAGCTCGCGCTGGCAGAGGCCCTCGCTTACCCCGAACGCCTGCCCGGCTACTACGCCAAGCAATGGCTGCACGCGGCCAGGGAGACGCCCGCGCGCGACCTGCTGCTGCGCTTCGCCGGCGAAACCAGCACACCCACCGAACTGCCCGGTGCCGAAGGACCGATCCGCATAGCCTGGGGCACGAAGGACCGCATCCTGCCCTACTCGCGATACTCGACCGGCTGGCGCAGGCTGCTACCCGACGCCGACTGGGTGACACTGCACGGACTCGGCCACGTGCCGATGAGCGACGACCCCGAACTCGTGGCGAACACGATTCTCGAAGTCACCACCGCGTTCGATTCCGACGCGCTTTCAGCCGACAGCGCAGCCGCCTGAAAAACGACGAGCGTAATTCTGTCAACGGACAGTCGTCCAGCGGCTAACGCACGGTCGACCATCCTCCGATACAGCTTGAGTTGCGCCCTTAGGGACAAACGGGCGCTGGCAGACAACACCCCCCAGGAGGACATGATGTTCAAGCTGACTCGACGTCGGGGAATCTCCCTCGGCATCATTCTGGCTCTTGCCATCACCGCAGGTGCGTACGCGTACTGGACGGCGGGAGGCTCGGGCACCGGATCGGCCAGCACGCAGGCGGGCACGAGCGCGCTGACGGCCAACCAGACCGGTTCGCTCACGGCGATGTACCCGGGCGACAGCCCGCAGTCCATTTCCGGCGACTTCGACAACCCGAACAGCGGGCCGATCTACGTGAGCTCCGTCACCGTGAGCATCGCGTCGGTCACCGGCGGCGCCGGTCCGAGCTGCGACGCGACCGACTACACGCTGTCGAACACGACGATGAGCGTCGGCGCGCAGGTTCCGGCCGGCAACGGTGTCGGCTCGTTCTCGGGCGCGACGATCCAATTCAACAACAAGCCTGGCTCCAACCAGGACGACTGCAAGGGCGCCACGGTCAACCTGGCGTTCAGCGTGTCGTAAAGAGGCGAAAGCCTCCTGTCGGGGACACACGACCGGCGGATGACCGGGCCAGGCTGAGGTCCCGGTCGTCCGCCGGACGCGACCGCTCCCGACAAACGGAGCAAGGTCCGTGGTCGCACAGCGAATCAGACGTCTGACGCGGCGATCGGCACTCTCGGTCGCGGCCATTGCCTGCGCGCTCGCGATCGGTGCATTGGTTGTGCAGGCCGCCACCCGCGGCGAAGCCGCGAAGTCACGGCGGGCAACGAAGGCGTTCATCGTCAAAGGCGAACTCGTTACACCGCTGCGCCCAGGGACGACCTCCCCGGTGCGGGTCTCGGTGGCCAACAGCAAGTACACCGCTATCTGGATCAAGGCGCTGCGCATGAGCATCAGCGTCGACGCCGAGCATGCGGCGGCCGGCTGCTCGGCCGAACGCGACTTCGAGATCGTGCAGCTGCCAAAGAAGCTCTTTCCGCACAAGTTGAAGGCCGCTCGCAAGGGTCGGAAGGCCAAGAAGAGCGGCAAGCGGCGCAAGGGACTGACCGCATGGCGCGTGCTGCCGACGGCGAAGTCCAAGGGCTTGCCGGCGATCGCGATGCGCAACCTGCCCGACGTCAACCAGGACGCCTGCAAGGGCGCGACGCTGAACTTGAAGTTCACGGGCAAGGCGACAAACAGGAAGCCCGGCAAGCGGAAGAAGCGCAAATGATCGCCGCGACCGCACGCCACGCTCGCCCAAGCACGCTTCGTGCGGCGATCGCGCTCGCGGCCATGCTGGTCGCATTTGGCGTTTCGGCGCCGCGGGCCACGGCTTACTGGCAGGCCGGCGGAGCCGGCTCATCTTCGGCCGGCACCACGACGATTCCCGGCGGCGTGCAGCCGTCGCTGTCGGTCGCCGGCGACACAGTCACCGTCAGCTTCGATCAGGTCAGCGTGCTCGGGCAGTACGCCGGCGCGATCGGCGGCGAGTACGAGGTGCGGCGCTACCCGGCAGGCGGCGGCGCGGCGGTCACGCCCGGTGGCGCCTGCGGCACGCCTGCAAGCGGCGCCGGCGCAACGCTCAGCTGCGACGAAACTTCCACCCCACCTGGCGACTGGCGCTACAGCGTCACTCCCATCCTCAACAGCTGGACGGGCGCTGAGAGCCCTCAGAGCCTGGCCATCGACGTAGCACCCGCGGCGCCGACTGGCGCAGCGGCGGCGCTCGCTCCGGGCGCGACCATCGACGTGACCTGGAGCGCGGTCGGCGGCGCGGCCGGATACAACCTCTACCGCCGCACGTCGGCAGGAAGCTACAACTACTCGGCGCCGCTCAACGGCGCTACCCCTCTTGCCGCGACGAGCTTCAACGACACGACGACGGCCAGCGGCACCACGTACCTCTACGAGATCCGCGCAGTCGTGATCGGCAGCGCGTCCCAGCAGATCGAGAGCGTCAGCAGCGCCGAGACCACCGCGGCGACCGCCGACGGCACCGCGCCGACCGCCGTGACGATGACCTCGCCCGGCACGAACGTGCGCGGCACGGTCACTCTGTCGGGATCGGCGACCGACACGATTTCCGGCGTCGCCAGCGTGACGTTCGAGTACAAG
Organism: Actinomycetota bacterium; assembly: GCA_016219715.1. Taxonomy (GTDB): domain Bacteria; phylum Actinomycetota; class Thermoleophilia; order Solirubrobacterales; family JACPNS01; genus JACPNS01. The sequence goes on from JACRKX010000064.1 coordinate 27,998, forward strand.
CTGAGCGCCGGTTCCACCTGGACGGCGGCGTGCAGCGACACGACGGCGCCGTACTCGTGCGCGGCCGACACCACTGGCGTGGCCGACGACCTCTACGACCTGCGCGTCCGCGCCACCGACGGCGCCGGCAACGAGACGTTGTCGGCAGTAGTCGCGGGCGTCCGCGTGGACAACACGGCCCCCGCCGTGACGATCACCGACCCCGGCGCATACGTTCGTCAAACGATCGCGCTCGACGCCACGGCGACCGACACAGGCTCGGGCATGGCCTCGGTGCTGATCGAGCAGAAGCCGTCGGCCGGCTCGACGTGGACGACCGTGTGCACCGACACGACCTCGCCCTACTCGTGCTCGCTGGACACCACGCTCGTCGCCGACGGCGACTACGACTTCCGCGCCACCGCCACTGACGTGGCCGGCAACCAGGCGACCGCCATAGTGGCGACGCGACGGATCGACAACACAGCGCCTACGGCGATCGACATCCAGACCGCGAACGGCACCGGAACGCTGTACCGCCCGACAACCGGCGACACCGTCACCTACACGTTCTCCGAGCCGATCCAGCCGACTTCGATCCTCGCCGGCTGGAACGGCGCGAGCACGAACGTAACGGTGCGGCTAAACCAGGCGGGCACCGACACGATGACCATCTTCGATGCCGCCAACACGGCCCAGCTTCCATTTGGCAGCACGACGATCGGCACCCAGTACGTGACCGGAAACCGCCGCTTTACGACCTCGCCGATGGTGATGAGCGGCAATTCCGTCACCATCACGCTCGGAACTCGCGCCGGCGGCTTCGTGGCCACCGCGACCGCCAACGTGAGCATGACTTGGACGCCGTCGGCGACGGTCACGGACCTAGCCGGCAACCCGATGAGCACCACAGCCCGCACCGAAACCGGTGCGGCTGACCGTGAGTTCTAGCGCCTGGGCCCTAGCTCTGCGCTAGCGGGGCCATAGTCAGGCCGAAGTCGGCCAGCTGCTCCCAGTAGAGCTCGGCCGGCTCGAGCATGCCTGACCAGACAGTGGCGCTGCCGTGGTTGTGGATCTTGTCGGCGAAGCGGTAGCCGTCGTCGAGCGTGACGCCGGGGATCGTGCGCGAGAGCATGTGCGCCACGCCGTCGAAGGTGTTGTGATCGTCGTTTCGCACGATTACGTGCCACGGGCGATCCCAGCCGGTGCCGGGACCGCTGGTTGCCGGGCGTTCGATCGTCTCGCTTCCACCTGCGAAATCCATGGCGGATATTTTACGCCGACCGCCGCGAGTTTGCGATTTCCAGCCTAGGCGCGCTTGTTCCAGTAGCGCTCGTAGCCAAGGTAGAGCTGGTCGAGCGGCGGCAGCGCCACGTAGAGCGCCTCGGCGACCTCGGGGGCGACGGTTTCGAGCTCGCGCTCGATCTGGGCGACGAACTCATCCTGGCTGTGCTCACGTGCGTATTCGCTGCCGCGGCGCAGCTCGCGTTTGGCGCGCTCGAACTGACCGGCGACGTCGGTGATGCGACCGCCGTGGGTCATCGCCAGCGTCGATGGGTAGCGCTCGGCACAGCGGTCGATCGACTCGATCCACAGCTCGACATCGATCTCTGGCGGCGGCGTACTGAGCAGCGTTAGGTGGTCGGGGGCAACCGACTGGCCGGCGAGGTCGCCGGTCAGCATCGTCTTTGACTGCTCGTGGAAGAAGCACATGTGATGGCCACTGTGACCGGGGCTGGAGATCGCCTCGAATCCCTCGATGATGTCGCCATCGGCGATCGCGTTCACGTTGGCGGCCGGTACGCCGATCGTCTCGCCGAACTGGGCCAGCAGCTCGCCGAAGGTTCGCTCGGCGCTGGCCAGCAGGCGCGCGGGATCGACGATGTGCGGCAGGCCGACCTCGTGGATGTAGACCTGGGCCTGCGGGTAGTGCTCGACGAGCTTGCCGGTGCCGCCGGCATGGTCGAGGTGCACGTGGGTGAGCAAGATGTGCGACGGCACGATGTCGCCCAGCGTCTCGATCACGTGACCGATCGACGAGGCCGGCCCAGGATCGATCAAAACTTCACCGGCGCGATGGCAGACGATCGCGTGCTCGATGCCCTTGAAACGTGTGTCGATCGCCTCGATCATCCGGTCTCCCCTTCTCCGCGAGCGCCGCTTCCGGCCTCGCCCAGAAATCTCCTGACTGCCGCCGCAACACTATCCGGATGGGTGTCGAGCAGGGTGTGACCGCCTTCGACCTCGTGCAGCTCAGACTCGTCGAGCGCCTCGTGCAGCCGCCGGCCATTGCGCAGCGGCACGGTGCGGTCGTTATCTCCGTGGATGATGATCGCCGGAGCGGCGATCGAATCGATCGAGTCACGCATCCCCCGCGCGACAGCGTTGAACTCAAGCCGGTCGCTCATCAACGCGCCGATGCTCTCATGACGCGCAAGCACCGCTACCGCCCGCCGGCGCGCGGCGTCGTGGCGCTCGCCCGGTGGATACGTGCGACTCGCGCCGGCCTGGGCGGCGATCCGCCGGGCCGCGCGAAGAAACAGCAGATCCGCGACTTGGCGCACGCCCGGCCGCTGAAGTCGCCGGATCAACCGCGACTGACGCTCTGTGGCCTCGCTGACACGGCTGCCGCCCGCGGCGGGGGCCACCAGCACGAGCGCGGCGACGGATTCGGGATGATCGATCGCCATGCTCAGGCAGAACGTGCCGCCATAGGAGTGACCGACGAAGACCGCGCGCGCCACGCCCAGCTCGCCTAGTGCGGCGTGTACGGCTTCGACCTGCTCGCGAAACGGCACCGGACCGCCCGTCGACCAGCCGTAGCCGGGGCGATCGAATGCGAGGCAGCGCGTGCCGGGCAGTTCGTCGAGCACGTGGGTGAAGTCGAGCGCAGTGCCTGGCATGCCGTGGATCAGCACGACGGGGATCCCATCGCCAGGACGCTCGATGTAGTGCAGCTCGCGTCCGGCGACGCCGATCGACTTGCCCGGCCTTGGCCCCTTGCGCGGAAGCCTTCCGGCGACGAGGTTGACGACCACCAGCGCGAGCACCAGGCCGGCCACGATGTAGAGCGCACTGGTCACGTCGCAACTCTAGGCACGTGATGTGGCCGGGCGCGCGAGACTTGGCCGCTAGCGGCGCTCGAGCGCCTTGATCTCCTTTGCCACGCGCGTCGGCTGCGAGATCAGAAACATGTGACCTCCGTCTAGCTCGACAAGCTTCGCGCGCGGCAGCGCCCGCGCGATCGCCGTGGCGTACTGCGGGGCGACGAGCTTGTCGCCGCGCCCCTGCATGACGAGTGCCGGCTGGCGAACCTCGTCCATGAAATCGTCTACCCGAGCTACGTCGTCGTCGAAGTCAAGCGTGTTTTCACGCAACGCTTCGAGATCGCTGTCTTTGAGGGTGAAGGTCAGCGTGCGCTCTTTGTAGGCCGGCACGACGTCCTCTGGATTGAAAGCCTCCTTGACCTGGACGCTCGCGAGCCCGCGCAGGACCATGTTGCTGAAGAACAGCTCGTTGACCTGCTCGATCACCGGCAGGTGCGTAATGCGAATCAACTCAGCGTTGACCTTGTTCATCTCGTCGATCTGCATGCCGCCTCCGGCCCCGGCGAGCGTGGCGATTCGGGCCACGTCACGCGGATGCTCGTGCGCGAGCGCGATCGCGAGCGGGCCGCCGTAAGAGTGGCCGACGACCGTGGCACCCTTCACGTTGCGCGAAGCGAGCAGGTCGTGGACGGTCTCGGCCTGGGCGAACATGTCCTGCGTTCCGCCGGTCGAGTAGCCGTAGCCAGGCCGGTCGATCTGGATGATGTGCCGACCGGCCAGACGCCTGGCGACGTTGTCGAAGTCTGCGGCGGTGCCGGGCAGGCCGTGCACGAATACGATCGTGGGCTTCTCGCCGGGAGTCTCGGTGTAGTGAACGCGCACTCCCCCGCCCGCGTCGAAGAACTTGCCCGCTGCCGGCTCAGGCTCGTCTGGCAGGTCGAAGATGAAGTTGTTGGCGATCAGCAGCGCGACCACGGCGGCAGCGAGCCAGACGGATGTGAAGCAGCTCTTGAGCATCGGCAGGGCGCGAACTTTACTGTCCGGTCCGGTCAGCGGTGCAGCCGTCCCCCACTTTCAATGCCGCTACGGAATCCCGGGCGCGCTCGCGGCCGAGATTCCATTCCCGCCAAGACTGGCCGCGATCGAGTTCGGAGCAGAACCAGTACCCGACCTCGTCAGCCGCACCTCCGGGATCGACCGAACCGAACTCGATGCGACCGGCAACCTCCGGAATCGCGTCGGCGCCAAGGCCGACGATGTATTCCAGTTGGGTGGTGATGGCCTCTTCTCGTTCGCTCGCAGACGCCCCGCGCGCCTGCGCGGCCGCCATGTCGAGGTTGCGCCGGGCGATGCGCGCGTCGGGATTCAGCGCGTTCACCGCCGTCCAAGATAGAAACGCCGTCACCACAATGCCCGCGACGAAGATGTGCCGCAGCGTCCAATACACCTGGGCAAGCAAGAGGGCGAGCACACCCGCCAGCCAGAAGATGAACACCTGCGACAGCAGGCGCAGGCGGGTCAGGCCGTATGCGTCCTCGTACAGTCCGAGCCGTTTGAGAGCGGAGACGAGCACCACCGCTGTCAGAACGATCATCAGCGTACAGGCGATGCGAAATGCGCTGTTCCGCCTCGGCGACTCTTCTTCGCCGGCCACCACGATCGCTGTCCAGACCAAGGCGACGACCAACGCCGCGACGGCGAGCAATTGGAAGAACCCTTCGCGCGCATACTCGGCGTAGGTCATGCCCGGCAAGTCGATCTGCGCTTCGCCGCCGAACAGATATGCGAACTGGAATACGACGAACAGCGCGATCAGTGACGTGACCGAACTCAGGACGATCATCGCTTCGACGTACCCGACGCGCTGGCGGGACGAGCCGGAATCGGTGTCGACCCCGGATTCCTGCGGTCGCTTTCGCGGCGCTCCCGCGGGTGCCTCGCGTCCCGCGGGGCTGCCCTCTCCGGCTCGCCGCCGGTCGGGCTGCACCACGAACGTCAGCAGCCCAGCCGCCGCCCATGCCGCGATGACGATCCAGATCAGGTGCTCAACCGTCGCGCCCAGCTCGAAATCCCAATCGGGTACCGCGCCGCCGAGGAAATCGCTGAACACCGCATCGGCGGCCGAGAGCAGCAGTGCGAAGACGAGGAACACCGGAATTGCGATCGCCACACCGCGCAGATAGGGCACGGCGCGATCGATCCTTACACGATCACGATCATTCAACAGCGCGCGCAGCGCGGTCGCCGCTCCGCCGAACATCGACCCCAGCTGGCTGAACCACGAGCTGAAGTGGTCGCGGACACGCCACATCCAGACGCGCAGGTCGTAGACCTCCGCCGACACCGCGAGAGACGCAAGAACCACCGCGGCGCCGATGTCGAACGCCACCAGGAAGTCCGCGTCGCGGATCATCGTCCATGCCGCGAGCGAAAAGGCGCCCGCCAGCAGCGCGTAGGTCTCAGGGCGCGCCGGCCGGCGAACGACCGGCACCGACAAGCAACCGAGCATGAAGAAGAGCACGAATCCCACACCGGGGACGCGGTTTCGAACCAGTAGATCGAACGCCAGCCCGGCCATCAGGGCGAGCGCGAGGATTGAGATTGCCGACAAGACCTTCAGCGGTCCCGTTGTCACCTTGTGCGCGGTCACAACGCCTCCTAACTGTCAGGAGCGGGCCGCGTGTGTGTTGGCGTTACGCGATCCGCCCATTAGCGAGGCCCTGGGAACTTAGAGCAACCGCCGCCGCAGATGGCCGGTCCCGCGCGGTCGCCATACAATTAGACGCATGACTAATACTTCCGGCGACCACCGCCTGCCCCACCGACTCGCAGAGCGCGATCGCCCGTGGGTGATGCGCACCTACTCGGGCCACTCCAACGCAAAGAAGTCCAACGAGCTTTACCGCACCAACCTCGCGAAGGGTCAGACCGGCCTATCGATCGCCTTCGACCTGCCCACCCAGACCGGCTACGACGCCGATCACGAGCTAGCGCGCGGCGAGGTCGGCAAGGTCGGCGTGTCGGTGGCCCACAAGGGCGACATGCACACGCTGCTCGACGGCATTCCGCTGGGCGAGATGAACACCTCGATGACGATCAACGCCACGGCGATGTGGCTGCTTTCGCTGTACATCGCGACCGGCGACGAGAACGGCGTCGATCAAGCGGAGCTTTCGGGCACCACGCAGAACGACATCCTCAAGGAGTACCTCTCGCGCGGCACCTACAACAACGTGCCGAAGTGGAACCCGATCAACATCTGTAGCTACCACCTGCAGGAAGCCGGCGCCACTCCCGTTCAAGAGATCGCCTATGCCATGAGCAACGCGATCGCCGTGCTCGACGCCGTACGCGACCGCGGCGAGGTCCCCGAAGACGAGTTCCACAAGGTCTTCGGCCGTATCAGCTTCTTCGTCAATGCCGGCATCCGCTTCATCGAAGAGCACGCCAAACTGCGCGCGATGGGCCGCATCTGGGACGAACTAGGCCGCGACCGCTACGGAGTGACCGACGAGAAGATGCGCCGCTTCCGTTACGGCGTACAGGTCAACTCGCTCGGCCTCACCGAGAGCCAGCCCGAGAACAACCTTCAGCGCATCGTGCTCGAGGCGCTCGCCGTCACGATCGGCCGCGACGCGCGCGCCCGCGCGCTGCAGCTGCCCGCCTGGAACGAGGCCCTGGGCCTGCCGCGCCCGTGGGACCAGCAGTGGGCCCTGCGCATCCAGCAGGTGCTGGCCTTCGAGACCGACCTGCTCGACTACCCCGACATCTTCGAAGGCTCGAAGGTGATGGACGGCCTCGTCGACGAGCTGGTGCAGGGCGCCAAGGCCGAGATGGCCGTCGTCGAAGAGCACGGCGGAGCCGTCAACGCAGTCCCCTACATGAAGGCCGCACTGGTCGAGAGCAACAGCCGCCGCCTCGGCCGGATCGAGAGCGGCGAGCAGATCGTCGTCGGACAGAACAAGTTCGCCTCGACCGAGGAATCGCCGCTGACGGCAGACGCCGAGGGCGGAATCATGACGATCGACCCAGAGGTCGAACGCGAGCTGATCGACGAGGTCCGCAAGTGGCGCTCCGAGCGCGATCAGGCCGCCGTCGACGAGGCGCTCGCCGCGCTGGCCGACGCCGCGCGCGACGACTCGATCAACCTGATGCCGCTGAGCATCGCCGCCGCGAAGGCCGGAGCCACGACCGGTGAGTGGTCGGCCACACTGCGCGACGTGTTCGGCGAGTACCGCGCGCCGACCGGAATCGGCGACGCCGCCGTCACGGTCGACGATGTCGTGCTGGCCGGACTGCGCGAACGCGTCGAGCAGGTCAGCGACCAGCTCGGCCGCCGCATCAAGATCCTGATCGGCAAGCCCGGCCTCGACGGCCACAGCAACGGCAGCGAGCAGATCTCGGTGCGTGCGCGCGACTGCGGCATGGACGTGGTCTACGACGGCATCCGCCTGACGCCGGCTCAGATCGCCAACAGCGCCGTCCAGGAAGGCGTCCACGTGGTCGGTCTCTCAATCCTCTCAGGCTCACACATGGAGCTGATCCCGAACGTGATCGAGGCGCTGCGCGAAGCCGGCGTGGACGTGCCGGTGGTCTGCGGCGGAATCATCCCCGAGGCCGACGCTCCGAAGCTGATCGAAGCCGGAGTGGCGCGCGTCTACACGCCGAAGGACTTCGAACTCAACCGCATCATGGGCGACATCATCGACCTGGTCGCCGCCAAGGCCGGCGCGACCGCCGTGGCGTAGGGCCACGGCCGGCGCCACGCCGGTGAACGCCAATCCGCCAGACCCCGCCGAACTCGGCCGCCGCCTCGCGGCGCGTGACCGCACTGCGGCACCGGCGGCGCTAAACGTGATCGAGCAGACCGGCGAGCGGCACGCTGCCGACGTGGCGGCGCTGCTGGCCGAGGTTGCGCCAGAGAAACTCGGCGGTGACGCGCCGGGAATGATCGTCGGCGTGACCGGCCCGCCAGGCGCGGGCAAGTCGACGCTGCTCTCCGAACTGGTCGCAAAGTGGCGCGAGCGCGGCAAGTCGGTTGCGGTGCTCGCGATCGACCCGTCGAGCAAGCGTTCGGGCGGCTCGCTGTTGGGCGACCGCGCACGGATTCGCGTCGAACCCGGAGACACCGACGTCTTGATCCGCTCGACCGCCACCGCCACACGTCTCGGCGGCCTGGCGCCGGCCACGCGCGAGGCGGCCTTGGCGATGGCTGCGGCCTTCGACGTGGTGATCGTCGAAACCGTCGGCGTCGGCCAGTCCGAGACCGACATCGCCGAGCTCGCCGACAGCGTCGTGGTGATCGTTCAGCCGGCCAGCGGCGACGTGCTGCAGTTCATCAAGAGCGGCGTGATGGAGATCCCCGACCTGCTCGTCGTGACGAAGTCCGACCTCGGCGCGCCGGCTACGCGCGCCGCCCGCGAGCTGATGGGCACCGTCAAGACGCTCGGCTCGCATACGCCCGTGCTGCTGGTCAGCTCGCTGCCACCCTCGACCGGTGTCGACGAACTGATCGATACCGTCGAATCGCATCACGCCTCGCTCGACCTCCCCGCCAGCCGCGCGGAGGCTCGCCGCGCCGCGGCACTCGACGCCTTCGTACACGAGCACGGCGAGCGCGGGTTGCGCGCCGTCGGCGGTCGCAGGGCCGCTCAGCGACTGCTCGCCGAGCCGTCGCCCACGCCGGGCCTGCCACGACTCGTCGAGCTGCTGCAAGACGCCGCCGGCTATTGATCGCCGGATAACGGCAAAAAGAAAGCCCGGCCGAATAACGGCCGGGCTCGCTTACAAGTGATCTGTCGCCGCGGCGCTAGTTGCCGAGGATCGTTACGCGCCACTCGCCCTTCTTGTCCTTGGCGAGCGTGATCGACTGCGATCCGCCGGCCTGGCCGTTGGTGACCGTGGTCGCGGTGGCCGTGGCCGTCTTGCCGTCGGCGCCCATCTCGACCGCGGTTACGGTGATCTCGAAGTCCTTGATCGTGGAGCCGGTCTTCTTCAGCGTGGCCTCGCAGTCGCCGCCGAGCTTCTGGGCCTCCTCGGTGAAGAAGTCCTCGCAGATCTTCTCGTAGTCCTTGGCCTCGGTGGCGTCGGCGAACTCGCCGATGCGGTCGATGACCTCCTGCTGCTCAGCACTGAACTGGTCTTCAGAGTCGACCTTCACCTTGCCGGCCTCACCGACCGTCTCGTCCTGCTGGAAAGTCTTGGTGTCGCCGCCGGACGCGTCTTTGTCGTCGCCACATCCGGCGAGCGCAAACAGCGCCAGAAGCGACACGCACAGGATCGCGGACAACTTAACTGCACTTCCGAACTGCTTCATCAATTCTTTCCTTTCAACCATTGCTTGCGAATGATTGTTCGACACGACGGGGTCGATCCCTGATACCTGGGACCGCGCGTTTAACGATCGCTTCATACCGTATTGCACGGCAATCGGGAGTCGGCCGATCGACATCGGCGCAGAACGCCGGTCAAAACCTCAATCGGCCCCGATCGGTTCCGCGGCACTCCCGGCAAGCTCGCCCAATACAGGGATCGCCCTTTTGGTGTAAACCTAGTGCTGCGCGTTCGCGCGCCGTATTCAGCCAATCGATCACGAAAGGAGGGAATACGGCATGTCGACAACTGACCCGTGGTTCTCCGACGAGCCTGGCATTGAGGTCTACCACAACAACGACGAGTGCTCGGAGGGCAACAACATCGAAACGGAGAACCTGCAGCCGGGCACAGGCGGAAAGCGCCTCTGCTCAAAGTGCGCCGAACTCAACGACCGGGGAATCTAGTCCCGGTAGAAGGTGAGTTCCCACGACGGCCCGACCGGCTCACCGTCTTCGACGTTCCACACGCGTCGAAGATCCTTGACGGGAAGGCGCCGTTGAAGAGCTACTGCGAGGGCACGGAAGCCTTCGCTTCGCTCTCCGTGAAACCTGATCGTCGGCTCAGGCAGAGCATGGCCGGGACCACCTTCACAGGACTCGAACGTCTCGATTCCCGCGACTCGCAACGTTTCGACGTACGGACGGATGCCGGGATCGAGGCCGGGGACGTCGACTGGACGCTCATTTTGCGCCGGGCTGTCGTCACTGGAGATTGCTTTGAGATTCATCGAGGAACGGACTCCCTTTCGTTTCCGTCGAATCCGTTATCGGCCGAACCGGAAGACTTGTACAGCCAATAGTCAGTGACGTCGATCTGACCCGATTCGTCACCACGTACGCGGCCCGGCCTAAGATCTAGCGCGATGGAAGCATTCGGCCATCCCGACGAGACCGGAGCCTGGCTGCGCTGCTACCGCTGCTGGTCGCGCAACCTCGAGGTGCAATTGCACGTCGAGGGCATCTACAAGATCGATCCCGACACCGCCGAACGCTCCGAGACGATCGACGAACTGCACGAAGCAGTCATCCAGTGCGTCGACTGCCTGCACGACCAGCCGCACCTGACACTCGTCGACGGACGCATCGCGCCGGTACCGGACCGCTGGGAGCGCATGGTCACCGGCACGCCATGGGTCGCCTCTGCGATCGTCTCGGTCCCCGAAGAGTCAGTCGAGGTCTGTGCCGGTCCCGAGGCCGCCGAGTCGCTCACTCACGCTGCCCTCGGCGACGCCGGCGTGCGCGAGTTCTTCGCGCACGTTCGGTTCCACAAGCACGAGGATGGCCAGATCGTGATCCACATGCTCGTCGAGCTCTACGCCCGTAACGCCAACGAGGCCGCCGAAGTGCTCGAAGAGGCCAGCCGTGGCAACCTGACGATCGCCTCGCTTGCCGAAGAGTCACGCCCGCCGGCCTCGAGCCCGCACGGCCCCCACTGACCCCCGAAACGGAGACGCCATGGAAATCGAGCACGTGACAGTCATCGAAAAGCCGGCCGACGAGGTCTGGGCGGCGTTCGACGACCCGGGCCTGCTGGTGAAGTGGCAGGACCGCCTGGAGAGCTACGAGCAGATCTCTGGCGAGCCCGACGAGATCGGCTCGGTCTCGAAGCAGACGATCCGACGCTCGAGCGGTGATCTTGAACTAACCGTGACGCTGCTCGACCGCCGTGAGGGCGAGTTCTCGCAGTCGCGTTACGAAGGCATGCAGCTGCCGTTCACGATCAGCAATACCTTCTCGGCCGTCGACGACGACACCACCGAATGGCATGTGGTCGTCGACGTTCGCCTGAATCTGATGCAGAAGGCCCTCGGCCCGGTACTGAAGGGCCCGCTGACGGAACTCGCCGAGCAGAACGGCGAAGACTTCAAGAAGTTCGTCGAAGGCCGCTAGGCCACGATGCGCAGCGGTGGCCCACCGTTGCGGTGACGCTGCTTGACGATCTTCTCGCTCGTGTCGGCCCGTCCGATCAGCTCCGGCGCTGTGTCGCCGGGCCGGCCGGTGACCCAGCCAACGCTTACGTCGGGGTTGAGCTCGGGGCAGATCGACTGCCGTGCGGCGCAGACCTCGTATTCGATGCGGGCCGCTACCTCGTCAGGTTCGACCTCGCCGTCGTGCGGGACGATCGCCAGGAACTCGTCGCCGCCGCGGCGTGCCACCAGATCGCCGTCGCGCACCGAGCGGTCGATCGCGTTGGCGACCGCGACCAGGGTCTCGTCGCCGACCTGATGGCTGAATGTGTCGTTGACGAGCTTGAATTCGTCGAGGTCGATCATGAAGACGGTGACGTACCCGCCGAGCGATCGCGCACGGTCGAGCTCGTCGCTCAGACGCTGGTTCATGCGGCGAACGTTGGCGAGACCGGTGAGTGGATCGACGCCGGCGAGACGTTCGTTCTCATTTGACGCCGCGCGGGTCTGCTTCATCGCGTGCGGCACCAGATGGCCGACGAGCACGACGACCACGGCGGTTTGAACCGTGCGAATCATCGTCAGGTCGTAGTCGATCGTTGACATGAAGTAAGTGAAGGTCCCCATCCCGACCAGCGCAAAGACAGCGCCACCACGACGACCCGCCACGTAGAAGGCGAGCATCGAGGGCAGCACGAGCAGGTCGATCGTGGCATTGCGAACGTTCCCTGAGAAGATCACCAGGATCGCCGCGACCGCGATCGCACCGGCAAGCGCAGCGCGGCGCAGGCGGTGGCCGCCATATTCAGTCGGTATAAGGCAAAGTGCGCTCAGAATGCCAGACGCCAGGCACGTTGCGTAGACCGGCGCGTTGAGGATCTCGCTCGACGGGTCGGCCAGCCCGAGAAGCGGCACGATCGCGGCAAACGCCGCGTAGACGCCGGCGATCATCCGCCAGGACGCGCGAGCGTGCATCTCGCGCCACGGGCGAACGACATTCTCACTCGCGCCCGAGAGCAATTGCTCTCCGGGCGTCGCGTCCTCTTCGGCGATGGCCAGGTGCCCGCCACTTCGCGCGCCGCCGCGCCGCAGGTGCGAGTCGGTCTTTTCGTCGTGCAGGGCGCCGTCGGCGCGTTCGAGCAGCGTGCCAAGCGACTCGCCGTGCTTGTGCCACACCAGACCGATGCTCGCTCCAGGCTCGATCGACGGGCACAGATCGGATCGCGTCTCCCTGATCGCCGCCACGATCGCGTCGCGCGCCCGCTCTGCGGATTGCTGGTCGCGGGGGAACAGGATCACGGTGAACTCGTCACCCCCGCGCCGCGCGACCATCTCGCCCGGCCGAAGGTTCGCTTCGATCGCGCGGGCGACCTCTACCAGCACGCGATCGCCGGTCGAGTGACCCAGCGTGTCGTTGACCGCTTTGAAGTCGTCGAGGTCGAGTGCGAGCAGCGCAAAGTCAGCGTCGCCGCGCGCCCGGGCGATCTCGGTCGCCAGCCGCAGCCTGAGCCGCCTGACGTTAGCCACGCCCGTCAGTGCATCGATTTCGGAAAGTTCCTGATTGCGCCTCAGCGCATTGCGAAGCTGCTGCTGGCCCAACGTCAGCAGACCCGCCGTCGAGAGCACCACGACCGCCGTGACGATCGCACGTGGCCAGGGCGTCGGATCGTCTCCGTAGATCACGAACGCACACGAGCCGAGCACCGCTCCGATCACATACGGCCAAGCGTGGCGGAATGGGAACATCACCAGCCCGACGATCATCGGCAACATCGGATACGCGACATCGGCGCTGTGGTCATTCGGGTCGATCACACTGCCGGTCACCAGTAACACCAGACCCAACGCGAGCGGAGCGTGAAACCAACGGATGTCCTCAACCTCGGCTCGAGCGCAGACAAACCAAATACCGCTGAGTACCAACGGCAAGACTCCGGTCAAGGCGACCAAGAGTGGCGGTAGCGGCTCAGGGGTGAGCCTGAAGACGTACGACGCGAGCTGAACGAGGCCGAGCACCAGCCAGATGTTTCCGACAACCATCCAGCGCACACGCGGCGAAATGCCCGTGTCGACGTTGCTCGCTTGACCTGCCTTCATAGGTCAGGTATCGGCCGCGGCCAGCCTACCTCAATCGGACGACTGGCTCAACGGCCAAAACCTCAACGGACGTTCGATGCGGGCCGGTTGCACGGTCCGCAAAACTAAGGTGAGCCCGCTTGAGAGCGGGCGTTTCCCGCCTGGACGCCGGTCTAGCCGACGTCCTTCTTTGGCACCAGCACCTTGCGCTCGAAGGTCGTGACGATCTCGTTGTGCTGGTTGAAGACGTTCGTACGCACCTTGACCACACCACGATCGGACTTGGTCTCGCTGGGGGTCTTCTCGAGCACTTCGCTCTCGGTGTAGAGCGTGTCGCCGTGGAACACCGGCTTGGTGTGCTTGAGGCCCTCGGTGGCGAGGTTGGCGATCGCCTTGCCCGACACGTCGCGCACGCTCATGCCAAGCGCGATCGAGTAGACCAGGCTGCCGACCACGACGTTGCGACCCTGCTGGCTCTCGGCCGCGTAGCGGTCGTCGAGGTGCAGCGGGTGGTGGTTCATGGTGATCAGGCAGAACAGGTGGTCGTCGGCCTCGGTGATCGTCTTGCCAGGCACGTGCTTGTACGTGGCGCCCAGCTCGAACTCCTCGAAGTAGCGGCCGAACGGGACCGAGCCCGACGCTTCACGGCTTGCCAGGTCGAAGGTTGTTCCTACTGCTTCAGCGGTCTCAGCCACCTTTTCTCCTTTGTTGCTTTTCGATGACGCGTTGGACCAGCTGCAGCATGCCGCCGCCGCTGGCCTTGATCTTGCCCTGCTCGAACGCCTCGGTCCACTCCTTCAGACCGAACCGCGGATCGAGCAGCGTGTTGAAGTCTTGGCGCATGATCAGCATGTCGATCATCGCCGGGGAGCCGTCGTCTTTCTCGACCGAGGGGCCGGGAAACGTCAGCTTGTACATCTGGTGATCGCCCTTGGCCTGCAGATCTACCTTCACGACCAGTGCGAGCGTGGCGAGCGCCGGCACCGCTTCGATGAAACGGCGGCCGGCCTCTTCGAGCTGGTGTCTGGTGTCGATCTGACTCATCGGGGCCTAAATCTTGTGCTTTTCGATCAGCTTGCGGCCGATCACCATGCGCTGGATCTCGCTGGTGCCCTCGCCAATCAGCAGCAGCGGTGCGTCGCGGTAGAGGCGCTCGATCTCGTACTCCTTGGAGTAGCCGTAGCCGCCGTGGATGCGGAAGGCGTCCTCGACGACCTCCTTGCCGACCTCGCTGGCGAAGAGCTTGGCCATGCCGGCCTCGACTTCGCTGCGGACGCCGGCGTCCTTCAGGCGGGCGGCGCGCAGCACCATCAGGCGCGCGGCCTCGAGCTTGGTGCCCATGTCGGCGAGCTTGAACTGGATCGCCTGGTGCTGGGCGATCGGCTTGCCGAAGGTGTGGCGCTCCTGGGCG
>JACRKX010000055.1 GCA_016219715.1 Actinomycetota bacterium
CCTGGGCCACGCGCCCGCGCAGCGTCGACAACCGCTTCCGCAACTGGGACCTGCCCGAGCGGCGCCAGATCTTCGCCGGGTTCAGGCTGGCGCGCGACGCCTAGCCCAGGGCCTGTCCGTGCCACGCCGCAGTGGCAGGAGTGAGTCGTTTCGTCGAGAAATTCTGTAGGGTCGCGCGATGGACCGCTCCCCGGACCTCGATCCAGGTTTTGCTGGAGAGTTCGCCGACGAACTCGCCGATCTCTCGTTGCTCGCCTTTGAGCCCGTCGTTCCCGACTTGCGGCTCGACGTCTTCCGCGGCGGCGACTGGATCACGGATTTCGCGCAAGACGTTCATCGTGGCCTGAGCGCCGATCCACCGCAGTTGCAGCCGAAGTACTTCTACGACGCCCGCGGGTCGGAGCTTTTCGATCGCATCACCGAGTTGCCCGAGTACTACCCGACACGCGTCGAGCGCGCGATTCTGCGCGAACGGGGGGCCGAGATCGTCGCCGCGGCCGGCGCTCGCGCTCTCGTCGAGCTTGGGTCGGGTTCGTCCGAGAAGACCGAGCTGCTGCTCGCGCCGCTGCTGGCCGCCCGCGGCGAAGCCGTCTACGTGCCGATCGACGTCTCCGAATCGGCAGTGCGCCAGGCCTCGGTGCGTTTGATCGAGCGCTATCCCGGCCTGCGTGTGCACGGGGTGATCGGCGACTTCGAGAAGCACCTCGGCGGCCTGCCGGCCGACGAGGGCCGGCTGTTTGCGTTTCTCGGCGGCACGATCGGCAACTTCACCCCCGATCACATGCAGTTCTTCCTGCGCCGCCTCGGCCGGCTGCTCGCCCCCGGCGACGCCCTGCTGGTGGGCATCGACCTCGTCAAGGACACCGCGGTGCTCGAAGCCGCCTACGACGACGACGCCGGTGTCACCGAGCAGTTCAACAAGAACATCCTCAACGTCATCAACGAGAACCTTGCCGGCGACTTCGACCTAGACGGCTTCGAGCACGTCGCCTTCTTCGACGAGCGCAACTCATGGATCGAGATGCGTCTGCGCGCGCTGCGCGACCAGCAGGTGCGGGTCGGCGCGCTCGATCTGCGGCTCGACTTTTCGGCCGGCGACGATATCCGCACCGAGATCAGCCGTAAGTTCCGGCGCAACGGCTTCGAGCGCGAGCTGGCGGCCGCCGGTCTGCGGCAGACCGGCTGGTACTCCGACGAGGAGAACCGCTTCGCCCTGGTGCTCGCAACGGCCGCCTAGGCCGCGTCGTCGTAGCCGGGATCGCCCGGCAGCAGAATGTCGAAGCCGTCGTCCCCGGCGACGATGCGGGGAAGCACCGGCTTGATCTCGAGTTGCGCGGCGGCCGCGAGCGCATCCTGCACTGTCGCAAAGCCCGCGAGTGGCTCGATCTGCTTGATCGTCGGGAAGTGGATCTGCACCTCGTCGTCGACGTAGAGCTCGAGCGCCTTGGCGCAGGTCCACCACTCGGCGTGGTCGACTTCTCTGCGATCGGGCGTCGCCGTTGCGTTCTGCGGCGCGCGCGCCAGGTAGAAGCGCGTGTCGAAGCGGATCGGCGCCGGCTCGGGGGTGATCCAGCGGGAAAACGGCACAAGGAGGGTCGGGTCGCCGAGCTCCAATCCGGCCTCCTCTTGTGTTTCGCGCACGGCGCAGCGACGGTGCGCGGAGTCGTCTTGCGCGTCGCCGTCTGCGCTGTGCAGCGCGCCTCCGGGGAAGACCCACGCTCCGCCCATGAACTTCAGCTCATCGGAACGGCGCACGAACAGCACTTCGATGCCGTCCGGCCCGTCGCGCAGCACGAGCACCGACGCCGCGTGACGCGCGTCGGCCGCCATCAGGCGCCTACCTGGGCCGATTGAGTTACCGCGACGATCGAATCGGAAGTGATTTCGACCAGCCGGCGAAGCGTGCCGGTGTCCATCGCCGGGGCGGGCATCAGCACGACGGTGTCGCCGAGCGGGCGGATGATCGCGCCGCGCTCGCGTGCGGCCAGCGTGACCTGGTGGCCGCCGCGCTCGGGCACCTCGAATCCATCGAGCTCGATGCCGACCATCAGCCCGCGGCGGCGGATCTCGCGCACTCGCGGCAGCTCGGCGACTGGCGCCAGCAGCTCGCCGAGCAGCTCGTCGAGTGCGGCGACGTTGGCCATCGTTTCTTCGGTCTCGAAGACGTCGAGCGAGGCGATCGCCGCGGCGCAGGCCAGCGGGTTGCCGGTGTAGGTGTGGCCGTGGAAGAAGGTCTTGAACTCGTCGTGATCGCCGAGGAAGCTCTCGTAGATCTGCTCGCTCGTGAGGGTGGCCGCCAGTGGCAGGTAGCCGCCGGTGATGCCTTTCGCCAGGCACATCATGTCGGGAGTGACGCCCTCGTGCTCGCAAGCGAACATGCGCCCGGTGCGTCCGAAGCCGGTGGCGACCTCGTCGCAGATCAGCAGCGCGCCGAACTCGTCGCAAAGCTCGCGCACGGCGCGCAGGTAGCCCGGCGGGTGCACGATCATTCCCGCCGCGCCCTGTACGAGCGGCTCGACGATCACGGCGGCGATCTCTTCGCCTTGCCGCTCGAAGATGCGCCGCATGTCGGCGATGTCGCCCGGCTCGGCCTTGAGCGTGTCGAACAGCAGCGGCCGGTAGGTGGCATGGAACAGATCGATGCCACCGACCGAGACCGAGCCGATCGTGTCGCCGTGATAGGCCTCCCGCAGGCTCACGAAGCGTGTGCGCCGAGCGTTGCCCGACTGTTGCTGGTACTGGTAGGCGAGCTTCACGGCGATCTCGGTGGCCGTCGAGCCGCTGTCGCTGTAGAAGACGCGCGAAAGGCCTTCGGGGGCGATTGCGACGAGCCGCTCGGCAAGCCGGATCGCCGGTTCGTGGGTGAGGCCGAGCATCGTGCTGTGGGCCACGCGGTCGAGTTGTTCGCGTATCGCGCCGTCGATCGCCGGGTGGCGGTGGCCGTGCACGTTGCACCACAGCGAGCTGACGCCGTCGATGTACTCACGGTCGTCTACGTCGAACAGGCTGAAGTCCGACGCGTGCGAGATGATCGGCGCGTCTTCGTCGTGC
This sequence comes from Actinomycetota bacterium, assembly GCA_016219715.1. Classification (GTDB taxonomy): domain Bacteria; phylum Actinomycetota; class Thermoleophilia; order Solirubrobacterales; family JACPNS01; genus JACPNS01. The sequence goes on from JACRKX010000055.1 coordinate 3,052, forward strand.
CAGCCCCGTTGCTGGGTGAACGGATGCCAGAGGTAGCGCCGGTCGAGCTCGGCGAGATCGCTCATGCCGCGGATTCTAGGTCGATGCGGCGAGGCCTGAGCTAAGTCCGGTCCAGGCTTCGGCTGGCAGGCCGGCCGCCGCCGCCGCGTCGGCCAGTGCCCCCGGGGTGGCGACCGGCAGCGTGTAGACCGGAACGTCGCAGAGCGCCGTCAGCGTCTGATGGTTGGAGATCTGCACTGGCGAGGGCTCTGCCGGCCAGCCGGAGATCACGACGCCGAGCACTTCGACCCCTTCGGCGTGGAGGCGGTCGACGGTCAGTCGCGTGTCGCTGATCGTGCCGAGGTTGGGGTGGGTGGTGACGACCGCGGGCAGCGACCAGTGCTTGGCAAGGTCGAGCACGGTCAGTTCGGGATTGAGCGTCAGTGGCACCAGCAATCCACCGACGCCTTCGAGCACGACGGCTTCGCACTCACTCGCGAGCCGTGTGAATGAGCCTTCGAGGATCGCCGGCTCGATGCTTACGCCCTCCATCTCGGCCGCGAGGTGCGGCGAGACGGCGGGCTCGAACGTGTACGGGGCGACGCGCTCGGGCGTCTGCCAGCCCGTTGCTGCACCGAGCAGCACGTGGTCGGCCGGCCAGCGAGCGTCAGGCTCGCCGAGGCCGCTGACGGCCGGCTTGAACGCGGCCACGTGGTGGCCGGCCGCTGTTAACGCGGCGAGGATCGACGCGGCGACCACCGTCTTGCCGACGCCGGTACCGGTACCGGTGACGAACAAGCCGCGCGGCGCGACCGGCTCAGGCGACGCTGGCGAGCCGGTCTTCATCGTCGTCGATGAAGCGCGGCGGGGCGGCGAACTCGCCGGGCATGCCCGTCGAGTCGTTGAAGCCGGCATCGGCCGCGGCCTGGGCCAGCACGCGCGCGGCCGCCCGAAGCTCGTCGGGCTTGTGCGAGGCCATCACCGACACGCGGAGCCGGCAGAGATTCTCGGGTACCGTGGGCGGGCGGATGCCTTGGGCGAACACCCCGCGCTCGAGCGCCTTCTCGGTCATGGTCATCGCCGACTTCGCGTCGCCGGTGATCAGTGGCACGATCTGACGGCCGGCCGGGTCGACCTCGAAACCGTGCTTGACGAGCTCGCGGCGGAAGAGTTCGCCGTTCTGGCGCAGGCGCTGCACGCGGCGCGGCTCGGCGATCAGGATCTCGAGCGCTTCGAGGGCGGCTGCCGCGACCGGCGGCGCCGGCGCCGTGCTGAAGATGAACGGGCGCGACTCGTTGACGAGGAAGCGGGCGACCTGTGTGTCGCAGGCGACGTAGGCGCCATACGAGCCGAGCGCCTTGCCGAGCGTGCCGACGATCACGTCGACCTCGCCGGTCAGGCCGGCCGCCGCGACGGCGCCGCGTCCGCCCGGGCCGACGCAGCCGACGGCGTGTGCCTCGTCGACCATTACGCGCGCGTCGTGGTCACGGGCGAGTTCGATGATGCCTTCGAGCGGCGCGACGTCGCCGTCCATGCTGAAGAGGCTGTCTGTGACGATCAGGCTGCCGGAGCCGCGCGCCTGGCGCAGGCCCCAGGCGAGGTGCTCGAGGTCGGCGTGGTCGTAGACGAAGACCTCGGCCTTCGAGAGGCGGCAGCCGTCGACGATCGAGGCGTGGTTGTACTCGTCGCTGAAGACGACGTCGCCGGGCCGCGTTAGCGCGGGGATCACGCCGGTGTTGGCCAGGTAACCGCTGCCGAACAGCAGCGCGGCCTCGGTGCCCTTGAACTCGGCGAGCCGCTTCTCGAGGCGGCGGTGGACCGTCATGTTGCCGCTGATCAGGCGAGAACCGCTTGAACCGACGCCCCAGCGGCGTGCCGCTTCGGCCGCAGCCTCACGCACGCGCGGGTGATCGGCGAGGCCGAGGTAGTTGTTCGAGCACATCACCAGGACGGGCTTGCCGTCTAGCAAGACGCGGGCGCCCTGCGGGCCGGAGATCAGCCGCATGCGGCGGTATAGACCGCGGTCTTCTAGGTCGGCAAGGTGCTGTTCGATATCAGTCATGGCCCGTCCCCACGGCACGTCAGATTAACGGGAAATTTACGATTCACACCGGACGTAAGCGGTAGTTTGAACGGCCGTTCGATGCTGTTGGAGCCGGTGCCCGAACGGCACTAGGCGGTGGCGCCTAGCGGCCAGTCCAACGTGGCGGCCGCTTTTCGCCGAATGCGCGCACTCCCTCGCGGAAATCGTCGCTTAGAAAACAGTTGCGGCGTAGCTCTACGAGCTTTGCCTCGATGTCGGGATCGATCGGCGAATGGGTCAGCAGCGTGCGGATCACGAGTTTGTTGCCGGTCAGGCTGAGCGGCGCGTTGGCGGCGATCGTGGAGGCCAGTTCTAGCGCGGCCTCGCCGACCTGCTCGTCGTCGTCGCGCGCGTCGTTGATCAGGCCCCACACGAGAGCCTTTTCGGCGTCGATGTTGATCGCCGTGAAGAAGAGTTCGGCGGTGCGCGCCGGGCCGATCACCTGGATGAACTTGTCTAGCCCGGCGTGGCTGTAGACGAGGCCGAGCTTGCCGGGCGGCATGCCGAACTTGGCGGTCGCCGCGCCGACCCGCAGGTCGCAGGCGAGCGCCAGTTCGAGTCCGCCGCCGATCGTGTGGCCGTTGAGCGCGGCGATGGTGGGGTAGGGAAACTGCTCGATGGCCGCGATCGCCTCGGTAAACGGGTGGGCGACGAGCTTCTCGGCCTCCTCGGCGAAGCGATCCTCGGGCAGGCCGCCGATGTCGTAGCCGGCGCTGAACACGCCGCCGGTGCCGGTGACGATCAGGCAGCGGGCCTTGATTCGCGGCACCTCGTGGGCGATCGCGTCGAGGATCTCATGGTCGAGAGCTCCGCGCTTGCCAGGGTTGTGGATGCGCAGCCGGACGACGTGCTCGGCGGGCGCGTCGTAGATCAGCTTGCCGCCAGCAAGCTGCCGCTCTTCGGCGGTGTCGTCGCGGTCAGCCATGGCGCGGCGTCCGCTACTCGAGAACGATCAAGGCATCGCCCTCGGCGACGGCCTGTCCTTCGCTGCACAGCACTTCCCTGACGACTCCGTCGTCTTCTGCTTCGACCGGCATCTCCATCTTCATCGACTCGAGGATTACGACGGTGTCGCCCTCGGAAACCTCGTCTCCGGGCTTGACCTCGATCTTCCAGACGGTGCCGGTGATGTGGGCTTCGATTTCGCTCATTGCGGTGGGATGCGGAAGGCGCTTTGCGCTTGCTTGCAGATAGTGCGTGGCAGCCACGCGCTTCTTGCGTCGCTGCTGCATGGCACCATATCGGCTTCAATGACGGAATTCGCGACAGAATCCGACGACCGGGCCGGGCTCGAAGCCGCCCCGCCCGGCGCCGCGGCCGTGGGTCACGTGATCGTCGCCGCGCGCGACGAGGCCGACCGCATCGGCGAGACCGTAACGGCGCTGAGCGGCGTTTTCGGCAACGCCACGGTGGTCGTATGTGACGACGGCTCAGACGACGGCACCGCCGCCGCGGCCGAAGCCGCCGGGGCCGTAGTGGTGGGCGCGGGCCGCCATCAGGGGAAGGGCCAGGCGGCTTCGCTTGGCGCAGCCCGGGCGCTCGCCGACGGACCACCCGATGGCGCGTCAGTCGTGCTGCTGGCCGACGCCGATCTCGCTCGTAGCGCCGCCCGTCTGGCTCCGCTCGCCGCGACCGTTGCCGCCGACAGGGCCGACGTGGCGGTGGCGTCCTTCGCGAGGCGCGTCGGTGGCGGCTTTGGTCTGGCACTGGGCTTTGCGCATTGGGCGATCGTGCGGCGCAGCGGGCTCGACACGACCGCTCCGATCAGCGGTCAGCGCGCGCTCACATACGAGGCGCTGGCGGCGGTCACGCCATTTCGCGATGGGTTCGGCATGGAGATCGGCATGACGGTCGACGCCGTGCGCGCCGGGCTGCGAGTCGAAGAGGTCGAGCTCGATCTCGCGCATCGCGCCACCGGCAAGTCGCTGGCCGGTTTCATCCACCGCGGCCGGCAGCTACGTGACTTCGTGCGCGTTTACCGCGCGACCGCGCGACCGCGCGCCGGCGGCGCCAACTCACGGGCGTCGCGATGATTCTCGCTCTTGACCAGGGCACGACCGGCAGCACCGCCCTGTTGATCGATGCCGAGGGCAGGGTCGTCGCCAAGCGCGGTCGCGAGTTCACGCAGCACTTCCCGCGCCCTGGATGGGTCGAGCACGACGCCGACGAGATCTGGGAGGTCACCGTGGCGGTGGCCCACGAGGCGCTGGAAGCCGCGGGCGCGCGCGGTCCGGACCTGCGCGGCATCGGCATCACCAATCAGCGAGAGACCGTCGTCGCCTGGGAGCGGGCAACGGGCAAGCCGCTGGCCCGCGCGATCGTCTGGCAGGACCGGCGAACCACCGCGCGCTGTGAGCAACTGATTTCCGAAGGGCGCGAGCCGCTCGTGCGCGAGCGCACCGGATTGACGATCGACCCGTACTTCTCGGCCAGCAAGATCGAGTGGCTGCTGGCGAACACGCCGGGCCTCTCCCAGCGGCCCGCCGGCGAGGTCTGCTTCGGCACGATCGACTCGTGGCTCGTCTTCAAGCTGACCGGTCGTCACGCGACCGATTACACCAACGCCGCGCGCACGATGCTGTTCGACATCGGCAAACTCGCCTGGGACGAGCAGCTCTGCGAGCTGTTCGGGGTCGACCCGGTCTCGCTGCCGGAAGCGCTGCCTTCCCAGCACGAGTTCGGCGCGACAGAGCCTTCGATCTTCGGCGGCGCCAGCGTGCCCGTGGCCGGTATCGCCGGCGACCAGCAGGCGGCACTGTTCGGCCAGGCCTGCACCCGGCCCGGGCTGGCGAAGAACACGTATGGCACCGGCAGCTTTGTCTTGATGAACGTCGGCGAGCAGATGCCGTCGCCGGCCGAAGGGTTGCTGACCACCGTCGCCTGGGGCGATGGCGAGCGCGTTGGCTACGCGCTGGAGGCAAGCGTCTTCATCGCCGGCGCGGCGGTGCAGTGGCTGCGCGACGGCCTCGGCGTCGTCGGCGCGGCCGGCGAGACCGAGCAACTAGCCGCTTCGCTCGATGGCAACGACGGCGTCTACTTCGTGCCGGCGCTGACCGGACTCGGCTCTCCGCACTGGGACCCGCACGCGCGCGGGGCGATCATGGGCCTCACGCGCGGCACCACGCGAGCCCACCTGGCCCGAGCCGCGCTCGAGGCGATCGCCTACCAAACCGCTGACGCCGTCTCGGCGATGCAGGGGGCTGCCGGCCTGCGGCTGGCCGAGCTGCACGCCGACGGTGGCGCCGTCGCCAACCGCTGGCTGATGCAGTTTCAGGCCGACGTGCTCGGCGTGCCCGTCGTGGTGCCCGAGGTGACCGAGACGACCGCCTACGGCGCGGCGTTGCTGGCGGGTCTCACGACAGGTCAGTGGAGCGCCGAGCAGATCGGCTCGCTGTGGCGCGAAGACACGAGATACGAGCCGCGAATGCCAGAATCACGCCGCACTGCGCTGCTCGAGCAATGGACCGCCACGGTGGAGGCCACCAGGCGGCGCGGCACGCCCACGGCGGGCGAGGACGGTGACTGACGATGAACATGAAGCCTCAGGTCTACATCGACGCGCGCGAGGCGGGCGCGATGCAGAAGTACCACCGGCGGGTTCGCGAGCACCGGCCGAGCGCGATGTACGACCTCGTCAGGATGGCGATGACAGGCATCTACCTGCCGCTCAACCGCGTCAAGTCGATCGATTCGCATTTCGTGCCGACCAGCGGCCCCGTGATCTCGGTGCCCAACCACTTCAGCTTCATCGATCACTTCTACACGGGTTTTCCGACCCGCCGGAAGATCCAGTTCATGGCCAAGAGCCAGCTCTTCAAGCCGCCGATGGACTTCGTCTTCTCGCACGGCGGCGTCTTTCCGGTGATGCGCGGCAAGAGCGACGAGGCGGCCTTCGACACCGCGCGCGGCATCCTCGCGCGCGGCGGGATGGTGCAGCTCTATGCCGAGGGCGGGCGTTCGCGCACCTACTACCCGAAGGTCGCGAAGCGCGGGCCGGGCATCCTGGCACTCACTTCCGGGGCTCCGGTCGTGCCCGTCGCGATCTACGGATCGCAGTTCATGCGCGACTACCGGCGCCACGGAATGCCAAAGGTGATCGTGCGCTACGGCCACCCGATCGTCTTCGACAAGACCGAAGACCCCTCCCGCGACCAGCAGATCGAGGCCGCACGGGCGATCTTCTCGCGCGTGACCGACATGTGGTACGAGCTCGACGCCGAGTACGAACCGCAGTGGCGTCGCCGCGAGCGTGAGCGCACCGGCGAGCTGCCGGGCAACATGCGTCCGCCTGACGAGTCGGTCGACTAGGGCGCCTGGCCGCTCACGCGTAGCGCGGCTCGAGCTGCGACCACACCTCGGCGTCGTGGCCAGGGATCACCAGCGCGCTCGGCGTGATCTGCATATAGCTGCGGATCTCGCGCAGCGAGCGCCTGAAGTTGTGTTCGTCGTCGAGCAGCAGTGGCGGTGAGCCGTCCGTCAGCGTGCGCCGGGTGTAGGCGGCGTCGCCGCAGATCAGCGCCTCGCGGCCCGACAATCGCAGCACGATCGACTGGTGCCCGGCGCTGTGACCGGGTGTGCTGACCAGCGTGACGCTGCCGTCGCCGAACAGGTCGAACGCCCGGCCGAAGGCGGCGAATGAGTTGATCGCGTCGGCCTCGTAGTCGAGCAGGCGGTAGTCGAAGGCGTGCTCGTACTGCTTGCGGATGTAGCCGCGCACGAAGCCGCGCGGCGCGTGCGCGGTCTCCCATTCGCGCTTCGCGACGACGAAGACCGAGTGCGGGAACTCGCCGATCGAGCCGGCGTGGTCGAGGTGCAGGTGGGTCATCACGACGGTCTTGATCTCGCGTGGCTCGACACCGAGTTCGCGCAGCTGAGCGGCAACCGAGTCTTCGGAGTTCATCCGCACGTTGAAGATCGCCGCGCCGAGCCGCCCGAAGGCCGATTTCAGATCGTGGGCCGCTGCCGCGGGTGCGCCGGTGTCGATCAGTACGTGTCCGGCCGTGGGGTGCTCGACGAGATAGACAGGGATCGGCAGCCAGATGCGCTGATCCTTGGCAACGCCTATGCCCAGGCCGCGCGCTTTGCCAGGCAGTCCGTCTTGACGGTGCAGGAGCCCCGGTGGCGCCTGGATCTCGCCACAGCGCAGCGGCCGCAGGGTGACCGACGCGCCCGCCGACCCTCCGGGCAGCGGACCCGCGAGGGGCTGCGTGTAGATCTCACCCATCCAGGCAGAAAGTACGCGTCGCGGCGGATGCGCCCGTGGCGAGGACGTTTCCGGGCGACTCCGACATTCAACATCCAAACGGATGTTGCTGGTTACGAAACTCTCCGCACCCGTAACAACGCCGGGTGCCATACGGCTTCATTGCGAAACGCTCAACATCCAAACTGATGTCGAATGTCAGAGTGCATCGAGGAGCGCCCCCTGGGGGCCGCTCGGTAGTCAGAGTGCCTCGAGGAGCCCCCGGGGGGACTCGGTTGAGAGGGTTGGTGCGGGGATCGATCGGGCCGCCGTCCGGGAACGAGAAAACCCGGCCGCGAAGGGCCGGGTTTTCTCGGTACGACGGGTCTTTGGATACGGCTGGCGCGGTGGCGCGTCTTAGAACGCCATACCGCCGAACATGCCGCCGGTGACGTTGAGCACCTGGCCGTGCACGTAGTTGCTGTACGGGCTCGCCAGGAAGAAGACCGGCGCGGCGGCCTCCTCCGGTGTAGCGGCGCGGCCCAACGGGATCAGCATCGCGGCCATCTGGCGCATCTGCTCGGGGATGCCCAGCTGGATCTGCTCGCCGTCCTTCTCGATCGTCTCGGCGTTCTCCTTGGCGGCCGTCAGGCGCGTCTCGACGAAGCCGAAGGCCACGGCGTTGACGTTGACCTTGAACTGGCCCCACTCCTTGGCGATCGTCTTCGTCAGACCGACGACGCCGAGCTTGCCGGCGCTGTAGTTGGCCTGGCCGGCGTTGCCGAACATGCCAGAGGTCGACGACGTGTTGATGATCTTGCGGAAGACCTCCTTGCCTTCGGCGCGCTCGGCCTTGGCCGGCTCGCGGAAGTACGGGGCGGCCGCGCGGATCATCTGGAACGGCGCGGTCAGGTGGATGGCGATCATCGCATCCCACTGGTCGTCCGTGATCTTGTGCACGGGGCCGTCCCAGGTGTAGCCGGCGTTGTTGATCAGGATGTCGAGTTGGCCGAACTCGTCGACTGCCTTCTTGACCAGCGCGTCGGCGGTGCCGGCGGCGGTCAGGTCGCCGCCGAACGAGATCGTGTTGCCGTCGATCTCGCTGGAGGTCTGCTCGGCGACGTCGCCGTCGAGGTCGTTGATCAGCACGTTCGCGCCGGCCGCGGCCAGCATCTCAGCCGTGGCGCGGCCGATGCCGCGGGCCGAGCCGGTGACGATCGCCGACTTGCCCTCGAGGACCTTCGGGATCACAAGTTCACTCATGGTTTGGTCTTGTCACTTTCAGATAGGCGGTTGCAAAATTGCGCGCGGGAGCTTATCGGCCACCGCACGGTCGTGCGGTCTGTCTGGTGGTGCTGTCGGCTTAGAAGCCGTACGAGCGTCCGATCACGTCGAGCATCACCTCGTCGGTGCCGGCGCCGATGCGGTTGAGCCGCATGTCGCGCCAGACGCGCTCGATGCCGTACTCCTTCATGTAGCCCCAGCCGCCGTGGATCTGCAGGCACTCGTCGACGGCCTCGCAGGCGACCTGCGTGGCGAACAGCTTGGCCTGCGAGATCTCGCGTACGGGGTAGTGGCCGTTGTCGACGAGCCAGGCGACGTAGTAGTTGAACTGGCGCGCGGCTTCGATCTTCGTACTCATCGCGGCGAACTTGTGGCGGATGCTCTGGAACTTGCCGATCGGGCGGCCGAAGGCCTCGCGCTCGCGGGCGTAGTCCATCGTGCGCTCCATCGCGCGCTGTGCGCCGGCGACCGCGCCGCAGGCGGCGACCAGGCGTTCGCCCTGCAACTCCCACATGATGTTGTAGAAGCCCTTGCCCTCCTCGCCGAGCATGTTGCCGGCCGGTACGCGCATGTCGGTGAACGACAGCTCGGCCGTGTCACTGGCGTTCATGCCGAGCTTCTCGAGCTTGCGCGAGACCGCGAAGCCCGGCGTGTCGGTGTCGACCATGAACAGGCTGAACCCGTCGTATCCGGTCGAGTCGTCGGTCTTCGTGACCAGCAGGATCGCGTCGGCACGGATGCCGTTGGTGATGAAGACCTTCGAGCCGTTGACCACGTACTCGTCGCCGTCGCGTACGGCACGCGTCTTGATCGCGGCCACGTCGGAGCCGGCGTCGGGCTCGGTGATTCCGAGACAGAGGATCTTCTCACCCTTGATCGCCGGCACGAGGTACTTCTGCTTGACCTCCTCGCTGCCGAACTTGAGGATCGGCGGCATCGTCATGTCGGTCTGCACCGCGACACCCATGTTCAGGCCGCCGCTCATGCTGTGAGCCATCGCCTCGGCGCGCACGACACTGGTGAAGTAGTCACCGCCCTGTCCGCCGTACTCCTCGGGCATTGTCAGGCCAAGGAAGCCCAGTTCGCCCATGCGCTTGAAGACGCTGTCGGGGAACGTCGTCTCTTCCCACTCCTCGGCGTGGGGGGCGAGTTCCTTGTCGCAGAACTGCTCGATCGTCTCGCGAAGCTGCTCGTGCTCTTCGGTGAATATGAAGTGGCGGGTCTTGGACCCGAAGTCGGGCTTGATTGCGTCGGCGGTAGACAAGGTTGGTGCTCCTCGGTTCGGGCGGGTGTCGTCAAAGTGAATAGTAGGAAGTTCCACTTCCTACTTTCACGGCGGGCGGTCTGCGATGGCTGGCGGTTACCGGACCAGCGGGCATCCAGCGGTTTCGTCCCGGATCGCCAATAGTCTCGCGATTGTGGAAGCAGGGGAGCAGACAGGCCGCCCAGCGCCGGCCTCGGCCGGCGATTGGCTGAAAGTGCGCGTCGCGGCGCTGCGCGTCGACTCGCGCGCGTGGATCAAACTGCACGCCCTCGAGCTGTGGGTGATCACCGGCCTCTGGATGCTCATATCCCTGGCGATCTTCTGGCTGGCGACCGGCCACGAGTCGCCGCGCCGGTTCCAGGACGAGTTTCTCTTCTGGAGCGTCGCCGAGAGCTTCGCCGGCGGCGACGGCCTGACCTGGCGTGGGGAGGGCATCGGGCTCTACTACTTCCTCTATCCGGTGATGCTCGCTCCGGCCTTCTGGCTCGGCGGCTCAGTCGCGGCGAGCTACACGCTCGTGCACCTGCTCGACTCGCTTTTCATCACCGGCGTGATCTTCCCGGCGTTCCTGCTCGCGCGTATGTACATGCGGTTCGCCCCGGCGGTGCTGGCGGCGATCTTCGCGGTCGCGGCGCCGGCGATGAACTACGCCGGGATCATCGGCACCGAGAGCCTCGCCTATCCCGCGGCGACTGCCGCGCTCGCGGCGATCGTGCTCTCGATCGCTCGACCACGCCGGCGCAACTGGGCTCTGGCGCTTGTGATGATCGGCGTGGCGCTGTTCACGCGTGCGCAGTTCGCGGTGTTCGCCCCGGTCTACCTGGCCGCGCTCGTGCTGGCCGGACTGATGCTCGCCAAGCCCGACCGGCGCGAGTACTTCCGCGTTCAGCGCGAGCCGATCGGCCTGCTTGTCGCCACACATCTGCTCGCGATCATCGCCCTGGTCGTGATCGGGCGCGGGGTGGTAGGCCTCTACCAGGGCATCTTCGAAGGCGTCTCGCCGGATTGGTCTGACATCGTCTACTGGGCCAAGGCGCTGCTGGCGGACGTCTACATGCTCGGCGCCGTCATCCCGGTGATCGCGACGGTGGCGATGTGGTTCCACCGCGAAAACCGCCGCGATCCGCTGGTCGGCGCACTGCTGGCCGTCTCTTTGATCGCGACGCTCGCGCTCGTCGCGCAGATCACGTGGTTCTCATCGATCAACCCGTACGACTGGCGCTCGCGCCACATCTTCTACGAGCGCTACATGTTCTATCTCGGTCCGCTCTACTTCACCGGCCTGCTGGTCGCCTGGAAGCGGGTGTCACTGCCCGCGGCATTGGCGTCGTCGGCGATCGCGGTCGTGATCATGACCGGCTTTCAGACCGACTCGGTGCTGATCCCGTTCTCGTACGACTCGTTCTCGCTGACGCTTGTCGGGTGGTATCTCGACGCTCATCAGGAGGCGATCGCGAACATCGGCATGCGGCTGGCCGGTGTTACCGCGATTCTCGGCGCGCTCTACACGATCTCACGACTAGAGCGATCAACGATCGCTCGAATCCTCGGCGGCCTCGCGGTGGCGGTGTCGCTCGCGATTCTGGTCGGCGGGCAGGCGCAGACGTGGTACTACGCGCGGCTCTTTTCCGGCGATGCCTTCGCCGGAGTCGCCAAGCCCGCCAACTTCGTCGACCGCAACACCGACCAGGACGTCGGCATGATCGTCACCTCTACCGACTCCCCGGAGATGTACTTCACGGCCGAGTTCTGGAACGACCGCATCGTGCGCGCCTTCGAGACCGACGACGTTCCGTTCCAGACGCCGGTGATGTACTCGCCGCGCTGCACGTTCGACTTCGACGAGACGGGCGCGATCCTCGGCACCGGTTGCGACAAGGTGCCAAGTGCCTACTACCTGCGCAACGACACGGTCTCGATGCACCTGAAGGACGAGGTCAAGCGGGTGCATCCGTCAGACGACACTCCCAACATCTCGCTGATGGTCGGCACGCCGCCGCCGAGGATCCTTTCGATCGTCGACGGCCGCAACGTCATCTCCGGCGAGATGAACGGCACGATGAACGTGCGCACGTTCCTCGACCGGCCCGGCAAGCTGCGCGTCGAGTTCGCCGAAGTGCGCAGCACGATGTATGTACGCATGGGTCCCCGCGGCAAGGGCACCGTGCAGCCCGGAAAGCCTGGGTCGGTCACGGTCGACCTGCCGGCGAACGAAGCGCTGACGCCGGTCTCGATACGGACTCCCGGCGGAGTGCCCGGGGTGGCGACGGTTACCGACGTGAAGGTCAAGCAGGGCGACGGCGGCTGGATCTCGATCCGCTGAGCCGGCACGGCGGTTGCCCGCTACTTGAACTCGATCGTGTCGAGCACCATGTCGCAGCCCTTTTCGAGCTCCGCGCGGCGCTCGTCGGTCGACTGGCAGTTGATCTGGAACTCGTCGCGGCCCTTGAACAGGAACACGAGTTGGTTTCGCAGCAGCCTGCCGTCGGGGGCGTTGTACTCGACCACGTACATGTATCCGGGGATTCCGCCGTGGCTGACCACCTCGCCGTCGCTGGCCGTGCCCTTCGCCTCGCTGGTCAGCTGGGCGACGATCTTGTCGACTTCGCGACGGTTGCCGTTGACGCCTTTGGGAAGCGTCTTCTTCAGCTTGTACTGCGTGACCGTGACTTGGTCGTAGGGGTCTTTCAGTGAGACCGACACAGAGCGCAGGCCGGCGCCGGCGCCGTAATTGAAGGCGGCGTTGCGCGTCACCTTCCAGCCATCTGGATAGCTGAAGGAGAACGGGTAGGTGGGGGTGGCGAAGGTCGCTTGCTCGTCGCCTCCGCCGCAGCCGGACGCCAGCAGGCCGATCGCGACCGCGGCGGCCAGCGCGAAGTGCTTCGTGCGGCTGATGTTCTGCCGAGTGAATCTGGCGGCGGGCTTCATCTTCTGCTCTCCTTGAAATCCTCCCGCGCCACTCTTTTCGAGCCGCGGAATGTTAAGGATTCCAGCTTGATCGGTCGTTTCGCGGACCATTCGAAACGAATAGTGCGTGTTCGGCGTCGCGGGATAGAACATTTGTCCAGTTCGACGTTTCCCGTTTCGTGGCACCGGGCCTAGGTTCGTGTTACAGCAGCTGGCGCCGCGCTAAACCGCGCAGCGGCAGCGGCCGAAAGATAGGGAAGGTCCGTACGCGAACGGGACAAACGGAATTCGCGGGCGGACAGGACGCTTCTCGACTCAGGGACGAGCCGGGAATCGAAGGGACTGCGGCCGATCGGGCCGTGCGGGATGGACACCATGGGCAGACTTCACCTGGCAGACGTTTTCTTGTTCGCGACCACTCGTGCGGTCGGCGCTCGCGCTCGGATCGTTTCATTCTTCGCCGTTGCGCTGGCGGCGATGTTGCTCGTTCCGTCGGCCTCGCAGGCCGCCGGTTGCGTCGACACGGCGAATCTTTACACCTCGAAGGCGGCAGCGACGCTCAAGGCCCGCGCCGCGCTGAAGACGGCCAAGGGGAAGAAAAAGAAGAAGGCCAAGGCGAAGGTCGCCACCGCAAGCGCCGCGGAGAAGATCGCCAAAGAGGCGATGCAGCTCTCGTGCACTGGGGTGGCCGGCCCCGCCGGCCAGCAGGGAGCGGCCGGCTCACAAGGACTTCAGGGAATTCAAGGTGCGATGGGACCGACGGGTGCGACCGGTGCCACGGGTGCTACCGGTGCTGATGGTGTGGATGGCGCCGATGGCGCTAACGGGGCCGACGGTGCTACCGGCGCAGCGGGAACCAACGGAGCCAACGGAACCAACGGAACCAACGGCACGAACGGCGCAAACGGAGCCGACGGAGCCACGGGTGCGACTGGCGCCACCGGCGCCGCAGGGGCCGACGGTGCGACTGGCGCCGCTGGAGCTAACGGCGCGAATGGCGCCGACGGAGCTACCGGAGCTGTAGGAGCGCAGGGTGCGATGGGCCCGACGGGTGCCACCGGCGCTACTGGCGCGACAGGAGCCACCGGCGCGGCGGGCGCAGATGGCGTGGATGGAATTGATGGAGCCGATGGCGCTACTGGCGCCACCGGCGCAGCGGGAACCAACGGAGCCAACGGAACCAACGGCACCAACGGCACGAACGGCGCAAACGGAGCCGACGGAGCCACGGGTGCGACTGGCGCCACCGGCGCCGCAGGGGCCGACGGTGCGACTGGCGCCGCTGGATGCCACCGGGGCTGTGGGCGCGCAGGGCGCCATGGGACCGACTGGCGCCACGGGTGCGACCGGTGCGACTGGCGCAACCGGCGCAGCGGGAACCAACGGAACCAACGGCACGAACGGCACGAACGGAGCCGATGGGGCAACGGGCTCCACGGGTGCCGCAGGGGCCGACGGTGCGACTGGCGCCGCGGGAGCCAATGGCGCAAACGGCGCCGACGGAGCTACGGGCGCAACGGGCGCAACCGGCGCGGTAGGCGCGCAGGGCGCGATGGGACCGACCGGTGCCACGGGCGCCACAGGGTCCACGGGCGCGGCCGGCGCCAATGGAGCCAACGGCGCCGATGGCGCACAAGGAATTCAAGGCACCATGGGGCCGACCGGCGCCACTGGAGCCACCGGCGCGACCGGCGCCACGGGCGCGACTGGCGCCGCAGGAGCCAATGGCGCGAATGGCGCCGACGGAGCTACCGGCGCGACGGGCGCCACTGGCGCCACCGGTCCGGTCTGGTCAGACGGAGCGGTCAGCACGGCCGCATACACACCGACCACGCAGGCCGGCACCCCGCCGGCATGCGCCGCTACCGACGTGGTTACCGGAGCGACATTGACGGTGCCGGCCAATCCCGGCGGCATCACCTCGAACTACAACCTCGTGATCACCGGCAGTGCGATGGCCGACGCGAACACCAACAACGACCGCACGACGATGGTCGCCATCGAGCTCGACGGCTCGGTTGTCGCGGGCACCATCCGCGGCACCTTCACGACCAACAACTTCGAGTTCGCCAATCTCGCGACGAACATCACGCAGACGGCCGTCGACCCCTCATCGAGTCACACGGTCAGCTTGCTGTCCTGCGCATCGAACAACCTGATGTCGATTCCGCTGGGCAGCGCTTCGCTCTCGGCCGTCGCGACCGGCTGAATCCGGCCGGGCTCAGCCGAGGTTGGCGTCGTAGAACGCGAGCGTGCGTTGTAGCGACTGCGCGGCTGCGGCTTCGTCGTAAGTGCCAAGCCGGTCGGCGCGATTGAAGAAGGCGTGACCGCAGCCCGGGTAGGTCTCGCTTGAAACCTCGACGCCGGCCGATCGCATCTCATCGAGCAGCTCGTTTACCTTGGCCTCGTCGTTCCACGCGTCTTCGCCACCCCAGTGCATCAACACCGGTGCCCCGATCGCCGAGAAATCCGGCTTCTTGTGCGGCATCACGTAGTAGTAACTGACGCATGCGCCGACCTTGTCGTTGAGGCTGGCCGCGAACACCGACAGGCCACCTCCGAGGCAGAACCCCACAGTGCCGACCTTCTGCGCGCCGGCCTTATCGGCCACGAAGTCGATCGCGCCGCTGAGTTCTTTGGCGGTCTGGTCGATGTTCATGGCCATCATCTTCTGTTCGGCCTCGCCGGGCTGATCGGTGGTTTCGCCGCCGTAGAGATCAGGCGCGAGAGCCGTGTAGCCCGCCGCGGCGAAGTCGTCGCAGACGGCCTTGATCTCGGGCACCAGGCCCCA
Source organism: Actinomycetota bacterium (assembly GCA_016219715.1). Classification (GTDB taxonomy): domain Bacteria; phylum Actinomycetota; class Thermoleophilia; order Solirubrobacterales; family JACPNS01; genus JACPNS01. Next base: position 18,542 of record JACRKX010000055.1, read on the forward strand.
CCACTCCTGCAGCACGATCAACGCGCGGCCATTGCCAGCGTCGTCGGGTGTGGCGAGGTAGCCCTGCGCGGTGCCGCCGTTCGCCGGAAACTCAACCATCGTGCCTGCCATCGGAACCTCCCAGGTAGTCCTAGATCAATGCGCCGCCCCCCGGCGGCCGACCGCGGCAACGCTACCAGCGGCGATAGAGTCGCGTCGCGATGTCCGCGCCGATTCTCACCGACGTCGACCGCGACACCCACGTCGCGACACTGACGCTGAACAGGCCCGACAAGCTCAACGCGTTCGACCGCGAGCTAGTCGATGCCTGGGCAGTGGCGCTGCGCGAGTTGGCCGCCGATCGAGACGTCCACGCGATCGTCGTAACCGGAGCAGGCAAGGCGTTCTGCGCGGGTGGCGACCTGGAGACGCTCGGCGAGGAGGCCGGCCCGCTGGGCCGCAAGCAGTTCCTGCGCGATCACGTTCATCGCGTCGAGCGCGCGCTGCGCGTGGTCGAGCAGCCGGTGATCGCGATGGTCAACGGTGCCGCGATGGGCGCCGGGCTAGACATGGCGCTGCTCTGCGACCTGCGCGTCGCGGCGGACGACGCGAAGCTGGGCGAGGCCTATGTGAACCTCGGACTGGTGCCCGGCGACGGCGGAGCATGGCTGCTGCCGCGACTAGTTGGACCGGCGCGTGCCCTCGAGTTGCTGCTGACCGGTCGCGTGCTGACGGGAGCAGAGGCCGCGGAGTGGGGACTGGTCAACCGCTCGGTACCGCGTGACCGGCTCGCCGGCGAAACGTATGAGATGGCGAGCAGGCTTGCGGCCGGCCCGCAGCTGGCGCAGCGGCTCATCAAGCGCGCCGTCTATGGCTCCGAGCAGATGACGCGGGCCACCCACTACGACCACGTTTCCTCGGTCATGGCCGTCGCACAGTCGCACCCCGACTTCCTGCAAGCCGTCGAGGCGCTCAAGCGCGGCGACAGGCCGGAGTTCAGCTCTGGCGACCCGCGTCCGTAGCGCCACGAAATCAGGGTCCGGACGGCCCCGCTAGAGTAGGAAGTCGCACTTCCTACTTTCAACTTTTCCGCCGCGCCCGCGTGGCGGGCGGGGAGCCCTGAACGTGAGCTACGAAAACATCCTCTACGACGTCGACGACGGCGTCGCGACGATCACCCTCAACCAGCCCGACAAGCGCAACGCGCTCAGCTATCCGATGCTCGACGAGCTCGTGCACGCCTTCGAGGCGGCTGCCGTCGACGACGACGTGCGCTGTGTGGTGCTGACCGGCGCCGGCAAGGTCTTCAGCGCCGGCGGCGACATCAGCGGCTTCGCCGCCGACGTGCCGCTGGCCCACAAGCACTACGGCAGCCTGCGCTTCGTGCAGCTGTTCCGGGCGATCGCCGAGCTGGGCAAGCCGTCGATCTGCCGCGCGAACGGGCACGTCATCGCCGGTGGACTGGGCGTGGCGCTGGCCTGCGACCTGGTGATCGCTAGCGAGGACGCCAAGTTCAGCACGCCCGAGATCAACATCGGCCTCTTCCCGTTCATGATCATGGCGATCATCTACCGCAACGTGCCGCGCAAGAAGGCCAACGAGCTGCTCTTGCTCGGCGACCGCCTGACCGCCGCAGAGGCAGTCGAGTGTGGATTGATCAACAAGGCCGTTCCGGCCGATCGGCTCGACGACGCCGTGAACGAATGGTCCTCGAAACTCGCCGCAAAGGCGCCTGTCGTCATGCGCCTCGGCCACGACTCGATGGTCAACCAACAGGACCTGCCGTACTTCGCGGCTCTCGAGTATCTGCACACACAGCTGACCGTCACGCTGGGCACCGAGGACGCCCTCGAGGGCGCGATGGCCTTCTTCGAAAAACGCGATCCAGTCTGGAAGGGCCGATGAGCACAGAGAACACCACCCCGCAGGAAGCGATGCAGAGCGCAATGCTCAAGCTGATCGACGAACTCAACGAGAAGCGCGCGCACAACATGATGGGCGGCGGCGAAGAGAAGATCGCCAAGCAGCACGAGCGCGGCAAGCTGACCGCGCGCGAGCGTCTGACGCTGCTGCTCGACGAGGGCTCCTGGGTCGAGATGGGCCTGCACGCCCGCCCACACTTCAGTCAGAAGTCGATGGAGGGCGTCGACGCGCCCGCCGATGGCGTGGTCACGGGCTATGGAAAGGTCGACGGCCGCCCGGTCTGCGTGGCCGCCTACGACTTCACCGTGCTCGCCGGCAGCATGGGCTACAGCGGCGAGGTCAAGCTCGCCCGCCTGCGCTCGATGGCGCTGAACAAGCGTATGCCGATGATCTGGCTGCTCGACAGCGCTGGCGCACGAATCCAGGAGGCAGTCGGCTCGCTGTTCGCCGGCAGCGGCCATCTCTTCCGCGAACAGGTGACGATGAGCGGCGTCGTGCCGCAGATCGCCGCCGTCATGGGTCCGTGTGCGGCCGGCACGGCCTACGTGCCGGCGCTCGCCGACTTCCTGCCGATCGTCAAGGGTCAGGGCTCGATGGCGCTGGCTGGATCGCCGCTGGTCAAGGCCGTCACCGGCGAGGAGATCAGCAACGAGGATCTCGGCGGCAGCAAGGTACATAGCCGCAAGTCAGGTGTGGCCGACATGGAGTGCAAGGACGACGAGGAGTGCATCCAGGCGATCAAGGACTACCTGTCCTACATGCCGAGCCACTGCGACGAGAAGCCGCCGATCAAGGCGACCGAGGACCCCGTCGACCGCAAGCCCGAGGAGCTGCTGACGATCCTGCCCGAGAGCAGTCGCCAGCCCTACGACATGTACGACCTGATCGAACTGATCGTCGACGACGGCGTGTACTTCGACATGAAGGGCAAGTGGGCGAAGTCGATCATCACATGCTTCGCGCGCTTCGGCGGCCGGCCGGCCGGCATCGTCGCCAGTCAGCCCAAGCATCTCGGCGGCATTCTCGACAACGACTCCGCCGACAAGGCCGCGCGCTTCATCAACCTCTGCGACGCGTACAACATCCCGCTCGTCTACCTGCAGGACGTGCCCGGCTTCATGGTCGGCAGCAAGGTCGAGCAGGAGGGCATCATCCGCCACGGCGCGAAGATGCTCTACGCCACATCGCGGGCGACCGTGCCGAAGGTCACCGTGCTCGTGCGCAAGTGTTACGGCGCCGGCTACTACGTGATGAACGGCAGTGGTTACGAGCCCGACACGATCGTCGCCTGGCCGACGGCCGAAGTCAGCGTGATGGGGGCCGAGGGCGCCGTGAACATCATCATGCGCGGTGTGATCGAGGCGGCCGACGACCCCGAGGCCAAGCGCGCCGAACTGGTCGACAACTTCCGCAAGCTGATCGACGTCTACCTGGCGGCCGGCAACGCGATGATCGACGACGTGATCGACCCGCGCGAGACGCGCCACACGATCGTCCGGGCGCTCGAGATGGCCCAGAACAAGCACGTCGACCGGCCGCGCAAAAAGCACGGCGTGATGCCGGTATGACGCCGCTTGGCAATGCGGTTTTCAACTCCAAAGCCTGGCCTTGGAGTCGCTCCAGGGCCAGGCTTTGGAGTGGTTTCTGGCTTGGCAATGCACTTGACCTGAAAGGCGAGATATGAGCGGATTCGACAAGCCGGTGATCATCACGAACTCGATCAGTGGCGTCGTGGCCAGCAAGGAGCAGTGCCCCGGCATTCCCTACACGCCCGAGGAGTACGCCGCCGAGGCGCGGCGCGCGGTCGACGAGGGCGCGTCGATGATCCACATCCACGCCCGCAGGCCCGACGGCACGCCGAGCTTCGCCGTCGAGGACTACCGCAACATCACCGACGCAATCAAGGCCGAGTGCGGCGACGTGATCATCAACTACTCGACCGGCGCGATCGGCATGAGCGTCGAGGAACGGCTCGTCTATCTGCGGGAGCTGCGCCCAGACGTAGCCGCCCTGAACATGGGCTCGATGAACTACGCGAAGTACTCGAAGCGCCGCAAGGAGTTCGTCTTCAGCTTCGTCTTCGAAAACAGCTTCGACACGATCATCGAGTTCCTGCGGGCGATGAACGAGTACGGCATCCGGCCCGAGCACGAGTGCTTCGAGCTCGGACACATCGGTTCGTTGACACCGCTGATCGACATGGGCATTCTCGAGCAACCGCTGCAGGTCAGCTGCGTGATGGGCGTGCTCGGCGGTGCGCCGGCGACGCCAGACAACCTCGCGCACATGGCCAAGCAGGTGCCCGAGTACGACGGCGTCAACAACTGGGGCCTGGTCGGGGTGTCGCGCGAGCAGTGGGAGCTGATCCCGCGCGCGCTTGAAGAAGGCGGCAACATCCGCGTCGGTTTCGAGGACAACTTCTACCTGCCAAGCGGCGAGATGGCCGCCAGCAACGGAGACCTCGTCGCGGCTGGATGCGGCTTCGTCGAGCGGAGCGGACGCAAAGTCGCGAGCATCGCCGAGGCGCGCGAGCTGCTTGGCGTGCCGCGTGCGCCGCGGCCACCGGCGCCGGCGGCCGCGACCGCCGGCGAGGGCGCGGATGCCTGACCCATCGGCCACCCAGCCGCTTGCCGGCGTGAAGGTGCTCGACCTCTCGCGTCTGCTGCCGGGCCCGTTTTGCAGTCTGCTGCTGGCGGACCTCGGCGCCGACGTGCTGAAGGTCGAAGACACGGGCCTGGGCGATTACGTCCGCTGGGCGCCGCCGTATCTCGGCGACGAGGACGACAAGCAGCGCGGCGTCGCCAGTGCGCAGTTCAACGCCCTCAACCGCAATAAACGCTCGGTCCGCCTGAACCTGAAAGACGAGCGAGCGCGCGAAGTGCTGCTCAAGCTCGTGGGCGGGCACGACATCGTGCTCGAGAGCTTCCGGCCAGGCGTGCTCGACAAGCTGGGCGTCGGCTACGCGGCCATGAAGGCCGTCAAACCCGACCTCGTGTACTGCTCGATCACCGGCTACGGGCAAGACGGCCCCTATCGCGATCGCGCCGGCCACGACATGAACTACCTCGCGCTGGGCGGCATGCTGGCGCTGACCGGCGCCTCTGACGGGCCGCCCGTGCAGAACGCGGGACAGGTCGCCGACATCGGCGGCGGCGCGCAGATGGCCGCGATCGCGATCCTCGCCGCGCTGCACCGTCGCACGACCACCGGCGAGGGCAGCGAGATCGACATATCGATGACCGACGGCGCGATGAGCTGGCTGGCGATGCCCGCGGGGCGTACGCTCGCCGGCGAGCAGCCGCTGCGGCGTGGCGGCGTCGAACTTGCCGGCTGCTGGCTCTGTTACATGCCGTACGAGGCCGCCGACGGCTGGGTCAGCTGTGGCGCGCTCGAGCCGAAGTTCTGGCGCGCTTTCTGCGAGGGCGCCGGACGCCCCGACTTGATCGAGAAACAGTTCGAGTCTCCCGGCGGCGACGCCTGGAGCGCCGTCGCCGAAGTCTTTAGGAGCCGCACGCGCGACGAGTGGGCGGCATTCAACGCCGAGCACGACTGCTGCATCGAGCCGGTGCTCGAGATCGAGGAAGCGCTCGAAAGTGACCTCGCGCGCGACCGAGAGATGCTGGTCGAAGTGAACCAGCCCGGCATCGGCCCGGTGCGCCAGCTGGCCGCGCCGTTCAAGTTCGATGGCGCGCGGCCCAAACGGGCCGAACCGGCGCCGGCTTTCGGCCAGCACACGGCGTCGGTGCTTGCGGACCTCGGTTACGACGAAGCGGCGATCGCCGACCTGCGCGAGAGCGGCGCGGTGGCGGGAGAGTAGGCCGTGGCTTCGCCTAAGCACAAGGAGGGCGACAAGCTCTTGCGGATGGGCGAACTGGCCGAGGCCAGCGGCGTGCCCAGCGCCACGATCAAGCACTATCTGCGCGAGGGACTGCTGCCCAAGCCGGTCAAGACCAGTCGCAACATGGCTTGGTACTCGCCGGACTACGTCGAGCGGATCAAGTTGATCAAGCGGCTTCAGGAAGACCACTACATGCCCCTGAAGGTGATCAAGCACGCGTTAAGAGACGAGCCGGATCTCGTCGAAGCGCGCTTGAAGCTCGAAGACACGCTGCTGGCCCGTTCGCAGCAGCTGGTCGAAGGCAAGAGCATCACCCGCAAACAGGCGGTCAAGAAGTTCGGCCTGCCCGAAGAGGTGCTCGACGGCTTCGAGAAGATCGGCGCGCTCGAACCGGTCGAGGGCAGGGGAGGCAAGCGTTACGGCGCTGCCGACGCGGCCTTCCTTCAGGCGATCGCCGCCTTCCGCGAGAGCGGCTACGGCGAGGCGCTCGGCTTCACGGTCTACGACGCGCTGATCTACATGCGCCACCTCGAGGCGCTCGCGCGCGACGAGGTCGACGTGATCACCGAGCGCCTGCCGGGCCGGATGGCCGCCGATGACGCCGCCGACCTGATCGAGCGTGGTCACGCGCCGATGCGAGACCTGCTCTCGGCGATGCACGTGAAGCTGCTGGTTGCCGAGCTGCGCCGGCGGCACGGCGGCTGATCGAGTCGCCGCTGGGGCATTCTCGGATACCGAGTTCCGATTAGCGCGGTACGATCGCGCCGCGTCGGCGTCCGTCGGCAGACCGAGCTCATCTGGGAGGAAAAGTATGTCTTCGATCACTCCGCGCAGGCTGCACGTATGCGTTCTTCTGTCAATGCTGCTCGCTGCCGCCTCGGTGGTCGCATCGCCTGCCGCCGCCACGGTGACGTCGCATGCCGGAACCTGCGAGCAGCCCGACGGCCGTGGTTTCCGCGTGAGCTACACCTACAACAGCGACAATGCCATCGTGCAGGTCACCGACATGCAGACGCGCACGTCGAGCGGCGCGGCATGGAGCAACTTCGGCGATTACTGGGGTCTGGTCAGCAAGCTCGAATGGTGGTCGCCGGAAACGTTCAACTCACTGTTCATGACGCCGCCGGCAGGTACCTATGCCAGCCCCGCTGTCACTTTGGCGCTCGACATGGACGGCTACAACCGGTGGTGGGCTTCGGTCGACCAGCGATCGGCAATCCTCGCCCAGCCCGTCTATGCGTTCCTAAACCCGCGGGTCTCGTTTCGCAACACCGGAGATCCGCTCAACCGCGAAGCAGACTCATGCGACGTCTACATCGGCGGCTACTCGGCCGGATCGGGCGGCGCGGCCAAACGTGTCGCTCACGTCGGCGACAGCATCTCCGATCAGATGGCGCCAGAGCTCAACCGCCGCAACAACGGTGCGGGCCGCAAGTACTGGATCGATCCGCAGTCGGGGCAGAGCTACCGGACGATGATCGGCGAGCTGCGCGGTATCAACGCCGGGCTGCGAAGCGGCGGCGACCACGTCAAGCCCGATGTGTTGGTAATGGCGCTGGGCACCAACGACGTCGGCGGTTCGCTATGGGCAACTGACTTCGAGGCGTGGAAAACCGGCCTTGGCTGGATCGTCGCGCGCGCGATGATCGACACGTCGGCGATCAACTGCCGCGTTGTGATGACAGTGCGCGACATGGGCCGCGACCCAGGCTACGAGAACACCCGGCTGGCGCAGGCCGCCGACGCCTTCAACACGCTGATCGGGGACATCGTCAACGCCAATCCGGCGAAGTACCGACTCGTCGACTGGAACGTGCTGGCGGCGGCTCACCGTCCCGGTTCGAGCGTGCCTTGGTTCACGCTGCCCGACCGGACGCACCCGAATGCCGACGGGCTCAACGCACTGCGCGACGCGATCCTCAGCGCAACGACCGATTGTGGAGGATGATGAGCTGA
>JACRKX010000065.1 GCA_016219715.1 Actinomycetota bacterium
CCAGTGAGCGGCGATCCGACGTACGGCATCCCCGGAGATCTCAGGCTGCCGCGACAGTTCCTGCACGCAGCCGTCCTCGAGTTCGACCACCCCGAGACCGGAGAGCCCCTGCGATTTGAGTCGCCGCTGCCCGAAGACCTGCTGGCCGCGCTCGAAGCCGCGCGGGGTCTGGGCGGCTAAGCTTTCGCCTTTCAACTACCCGGGCCAGCCGTCCATTTCAAGCAAGGGCGGCGCGGACACTCCTGCCGGGCTCTCGATCGAGAGCACTGAACCGGTCAATTCCGCGGGCGCGGCACTTCCAAACCGAACAAGGAGCTAGTAAACATGGCCACTCCTGGCATCAAGGAGCTGCTTCAGGCCGGCGTGCACTACGGGCATCAGACCCGCCGCTGGAACCCGAAAATGAAGCGCTACATCCACGGCGAAGCCGGTGGAATCTACGTCATAGACCTGCTGCAGACCGAGCGACTGCTCGAAGACTCTCGTGAGTTCGTCGGCAACATTGCGCGTAAGGGCGGAACCGTGCTGTTCGTCGGCACCAAGAAGCAGGCTCGCGACGCCGTCAAAGAGACGGCCGAGGCCGCGAAAATGCCCTACATCAACAACCGTTGGCTCGGCGGACTGCTAACCAACTTTCAGACGATCAACAAGCGCATCCGCCGCCTGCACCAGCTCGAGGCCCTGCAGGCCGAGGGCAAGCTCGCTCTGCTTCCGACCAAGGAGCGCATGAAGGCCGAAAAGGAGCTCGTCAAGCTCAACGCCAACCTCGGTGGCGTCAAGGAAATGACGCGCGTTCCCGACGCCGTCGTGATCATCGACGTCAACAACGAGGAGATCGGCGTCAAGGAAGCGCAGCGTCTTCGCATTCCGATCGTCGCCCTGGTCGACACCAACTGCGACCCCGAGCCGATCGACTACGTGATCCCCGGCAATGACGACGCGATTCGCTCATGCCGTGTGGTGCTCAACGCGCTTGGCGAGGTGATCGGCGAGCGCCGTGGCGAGTGGCAGGCCGAATTCGAGGCCAAGCAGGCCGAGGAAGCCGAGCGCAAGCGCAAGGAAGACGAGGAGCGCGCGAAGAAGGAAGCCGAGGAGAAGGCCCGCCGCGAAGCGGCCAAGGCTGCCGGCGAACCCGAACCCGAGCCCGTGCCCGAGGCCACCTGGAAGGGCGACGCGCCGAAGGAAGACCCCGAGATGCCCGCACGCGGTGGACGCGGCGGTGGACGCCCGGGCCGTGGTGGCCCCGGAGGCGGACCGCGCCGCGACGCTCCCAAGCAGGCAGCCGCCGAAGCACCCGCAGCCCCCGCAGAGGCTTCGGCCCCGGCGGCTCCGGCGACCGAGGAACCCGCAGCCTCGGCCCCAGCCGAGGCAACCCCTGAAGAGACGACTTCAACTGAGGAGAGCTAGACCGATGGCAGCACCGACAGCAGCAGATGTGAAGAAGCTTCGTGAGACCACGGGCGCAGGCATGATGGACTGCAAGCGCGCGCTCGAAGAGGCAGGCGGCGACTTTGACAAGGCCGTCGAACAGCTACGCATCAAGGGCCAGGCCCAGGCGGCCAAGCGCGGTGAGCGCGAGGCCGCCGAAGGCACCGTCGCCAGCTACATCCACGCAAACGGCAACATCGGCGTGCTCGTCGAGGTCAATTGCGAGACGGACTTCGTCGCACTCAACGACGACTTCACCGAGTTCGCGCGTGACATCGCGCTGCACATCGCCGCCGCGGCACCGAAGTACGTCACCGAGGACGAAGTTCCTCAGGAGGCGAAAGACGCCGAGACCAAGATATTCGAGGAGCAGGCCGCCGACAAGCCCGAGGAGATCCGCGCGAAGATCGCCGCGGGCAAGCTGAACAAGTGGCTCGAGGAGATCGTGCTGCTGAAGCAGGTGCACGTCAATTCGGACAAATTCGAAGGCCAGACGATCGCGCAGATCCTCACCGCAACCGCCGCCAAAGTCGGCGAGAACGTGAAGATCAAGCGGTTCTCGCGCTTCGTGGTGGGCGAGTAGCCCGCCGCGTAAGCGGTAGGATCGCCCCGGTCGCATGCCCGAACCCAAGTTCCGACGCGTACTGCTGAAATTGTCCGGTGAAGCCCTGCAGGGCGACCAGGACTACGGCGTCGATCCCGAGTGCGTCGACGCCGTGGCGCGTCAAGTCACCGAGCTGATCGAGCGCGACGTCGAGGTCGCGATCGTCGTCGGAGCCGGCAACATTTACCGTGGCGTAATGGGTGCGGCGGCCGGTATGGACCGCGCCACCGCCGACTACATGGGAATGATCGCCACGGTTCTGAACGCGATCGCCCTGCAAGACGCGCTCGAACGCCAGGGCACGCACACGCGCGTGCTCTCGGCGATCGCGATGTCCGAGGTGGCCGAACCCTACATTCGCCGCCGCGCGATGCGCCACCTCGAGAAGAAACGCTGCGTGATCTTCGCCGCCGGCACCGGCAATCCGTTCTTCACGACCGACACGGCCGCCGCGCTGCGCGCGCTCGAGATTCACGCCGAGGCCATCTTGATGGCCAAGAACGGCGTCGACGGTGTACTTGAAGCCGACCCGGCCGAGGTGCCCGACGCGAAGCTGATCGAGCAGATCAGCCACCATGAAGCGATCTCGCGTGGCCTGCGGGTGATGGACGTCACGGCACTCTCGCTGTGCATGGACAACCGGCTTCCAATCTATGTTTTCAACATGAACGACGAACAGAACATCGCCCGAATCATCGACGGCGAGCGAGTTGGAACGGTGGTGAGCACGTGAGTTACGAGTTGATCGAGGCCCTGCTTTCGGAGGCCGACGAGCGGATGCTCAAGTCGGTCGAGAACTCCCGGGAGAAGCTCGCGACCGTGCGCACCGGGCGCGCCAGCCCGGCGATCGTCGAGCGCGTCAGCGTCGACTATTACGGCACGCAGACACCGCTCAACCAGATGGCCAACATCGCCGCTGCCGAGGCGCGACTGCTCACGATCTCGCCCTACGACAAGTCGGCGCTGCCGCAGATCGAAAAGGCGATCATCGACAGCGACCTCGGGCTCACCCCCAACAACGACGGCAACGTGATCCGCATCCAGATTCCCGAACTCACCGAAGAGCGCCGCAACGAGATGGTCAAGCAGGTAAAACAGCTCGCCGAAGAGGGCCGCGTCTCGATCCGCAACGTTCGCCGCGACGTCATGCACGAGATGAAGGAACTGCGCGGCGGCGGCGATGTCGGCGAAGACGACGAGAAGCGCGGCGAGACAGACCTGCAAAAGCTCACCGACAAGCACGTCGCCGAGATCGACTCGCTTCTCGCGCACAAAGAGTCCGACCTGCTCGAGGTCTAGTCGCGTGCAGAGCGCCCGTTACGTGGCGATCATCATGGACGGCAACGCGCGCTGGGCAACGCAGCGCGGTCTGCCCGTGCTCGAAGGCCACCGTGAGGGCGCTCAGGCGCTCAAGCGCACGGTCAAGGACGCCGTCCGTAACGACATCGAAGAGCTGACGGTCTTCGCCTTCTCGACCGAGAACTGGGCGCGCCCCGACGACGAGGTGCAGGGCCTGATGGCGATGTTCGCCGAGCTGATTCGCAGCGAGACCCCTGAGCTCAAGGAGCAGGGCGTGCGAATGTGCTTCATCGGCAGGCGCGAGGGCATCTCCGAAGAACTCAGCCGGCAGATGGACTGGGCGGCCAGGGAGACCGCCGAACAAACGCGCATGACGCTCTACGTAGCGTTCAACTACGGCGGGCGCGCCGAGATCCTCGATGCCGCCGCGCGATACGACGGTGGCGGCGAAAATGAATTCAGGAAGTTGCTTTACGCGCCCGAGATGAACGATCCCGAGCTCGTCATCCGCACCAGCGGCGAGATCCGGCTCTCGAACTACCTGCTGTGGCAGACCGCTTACTCAGAGCTCCACTTCACAGACGTCCTCTGGCCAGACTTCGGCGAGGCCGACCTGCTCAACGCCCTGGAACTGTTCGGGCAGAGAGGACGCCGCTTCGGTGCCCGCTGACGCGCCCCGCCGCAAGAAGCCCCGCTCGAATCTCGCCGGCCGGCTGATCGTCGCGATCCCTGCCGGCCTGGTCGCGCTCGCCGCGATCCTCAACGGCAGGGAAACGCTCGCGGTCTTCGTGCTGGTCGTGGGCGGCATCGCTTTGCACGAGTTCTACGCGCTCACCGACCACGTCAATCCGGTCCGACTTGCTGGCTTTGCCACCTTGATTGCGCTCGTACTGGTAGGCGCCTATGGCGAGCAGTTCCAGCTGGTTGCTGTGATCGCCGCCGCCTTTCCGGCGGCCTTCTTCTGCGCGCTGTTGGTCGAACAGCGCGAAAACGCCACTCTCGGAATGGCCGCCACATTGTTCGGGGTCTTCTGGATCGGTATTCCGCTGGCGCACGCGCTGTGGTTGCAGGGGCTGCCACACGGCGACATGGTGATCATCAACGTTCTGCTGGGCACCTTCCTCGGCGACACCTTCGCCTATGCCGGCGGCAAGCTGTTCGGCCGTCACAAGATGGCTCCGCACCTTTCGCCCAACAAGACGATCGAGGGCCTGGCGATCGGCCTGGTCGGAGCAACCTTGACCGTGTGGTTCGCGGGCCTTTACCAGGACTGGATCAGCGACGCCAACGCGATCCTGCTCGGAATGGCCGTCGCCGTCGCCGCCCCGGTCGGAGATCTGTTCGAGAGCTACATCAAGCGCGACTTCGGCGTGAAAGACAGCGGAACGGCTTTCGGCGCCCACGGCGGCGCCATGGACCGGGCCGACGCGGTGCTGTTCACGATCGTCGTCGGTTACTACGCGTGGTACGCGATGGCCGCTATCTAGGCCACGCTGGGTAGCCTGATTCTCATGCGCAAGGTCCTGATTCTGGGCGCCACCGGTTCGATCGGCAGCCAGGCGCTCGACGTGATCGAGCGCAACAACGATTTGATGTGCGTTGGCCTTTCGGCCGCGACCGACTGGGAACGGCTCGTCGAGTTGGCCGAGCGCCATCGCGTCGAGCGCGTCGCCCTTGCCGACCCGTATGCGGCGGCCAAGGCGAGCGAGTCCTGGGAGGGGGGAGAGGTGCTGTCCGGCGCCGAGGGGCTGATGCGACTCGTCGTCGAGACCGACTGCGACATCGTGCTCAACGCGATCGTCGGCAGCGCCGGGCTCGGTCCCACGGTCGCCGCGCTCGGCGAGGGCATCGATCTTGCCCTGGCCAACAAGGAGTCGCTCGTCGTCGGCGGCGACCTCGTGATGCAACTGGCAGAAGGCACCGGCGCGCACTTGATTCCCGTCGACTCAGAACATTCCGCGCTGTATCAGCTGCTCGCCTCCGAGCGCCCCGGCACGGTCGACAAGCTCGTCCTGACCGCGTCGGGCGGCCCATTTCGCGGCCAGAGTCGCGACCAGCTCGGCGAAGTGAGCGTTGAGCAGGCATTGAAACACCCCACTTGGGAGATGGGGGGCAAGATCACGATCGACTCCGCGACGCTGATGAACAAGGGGCTCGAAGTGATCGAAGCGCATCACCTGTTCGGCACTGAGTACGACGCGATCGACGTGGTCGTACACCCGCAGTCGATCATTCACTCGCTGATCCAGTTGAACGACGGTTCGACCCTGGCGCATCTCGGCTACCCCGACATGCGCGTGCCGATCAGCTACGCGCTCAACCATCCTTCCCGCGAGGATGTTCCGCTACGGCCACTCGACCTGGTCGAGCTCGGAGCGCTCACTTTCGAGGCGCCCGACCGCGACGCCTTTCCGTGCCTGCGACTCGCCGAGGCAGCCGGGCGAGCCGGCGGCAGCGCGCCTTGCGTAATGAACGCCGCCAACGAAGTCGCGGTGCAGGCGTTTCTCGGCGGAGAGCTGTCGTTCCTTGGCATCCCGGAGGTGATCGAACGCACGCTTGAAGTCATGCCGGCAGACCCGTTCGGGCACTTCTCACAGATTCCCGCCGTCGACGACGAGGCCCGCGCAAAGGCGCGCGAGTTCGTCGGTCAGGTGCCGGTGCGATGAGCTTTCTGCTCGCCTTCACGGCCTTCGCGATGCTCGTGATCCTTCACGAGTTCGGCCACTTCATCGCAGCGAAGGCCGTTGGCATGCGCGTGGAGCGCTTCTCGCTCTTCTTCCCGCCAGCGATTCTCAAGCTTCAGCGAGGCGAAACCTCGTACGAGATCGGCGCGATCCCGCTCGGCGGCTTCGTGAAGATCACCGGCATGAGCCCCGAAGAGGAGATCGAAGAGGCCGTGCTGCATCGCGCCTACCACCGCCAACCCGTCTGGAAGC
>JACRKX010000074.1 GCA_016219715.1 Actinomycetota bacterium
ATCCGATATCTCGCCGACGCTTCAAGCGGCGATCGCGCATGCTCAGTTCGAGACGATTCACCCGTTCGCCGACGGAAACGGTCGAGTCGGACGTTGTCTGATTCACGTCCTTTACCGGCGCAGCAAGCTTGCGCCGACGTTCGTGCCGCCGGTGTCGTTGATCCTGGCGACACATGCCGACGCATACGTAGCCGGTCTTACCGCATACCGCGACGATCGGCCTGAAGAGTGGTATCTCGAGTTCGCGTCGACCGTGATCAAGGCCTGTCGCGCCGCGTGGCAGATTTCAGACCGCATCGACGAACTCGGTAACAAATGGCTGGAGAAGGCCGGCAATCCGAGAGAGGGAAGTGCGTCCCGACGGCTGATCGCGTCACTACCGGCAAAACCGATCGTGCGGACATCAGATGTCATCGAGATGACCGGTGCGAGTGCCTCTGCGGCGAGTCGTTCGCTGAACGAACTCGAGCGGGCCGGAGTGCTCAAGCAGATAACCGTAGGCCGGCGCAATCGAGCCTGGGAGGCCGTGGGTTTGCTTGAACTCGCCGATGAATTTGAACGATCGCTGGCTACTCCGGAAGTCGGTGACGGGAAGCCGTCGCGACCGGCACCACTCGGCAATTGAAGGTGCCACCGGAAGTCGGGGTTCGAATTCCCGTGGCGGTATACCGAAAACTCGCTCCGCCCTCCTAATCTCGACTGTGGCCAGTAGACGGCGGTTGGGGTGGAAATGAACAAGAAACGGACGCTTTCGGCGTCGATGACGGAAACCGAGTTTGAAAACGGTTACTGGTACGCCGGTGAACTCAGGACGTTCGCGGCGGAGGTTGGGATTCCGTCTGCGAGCAAACTTCGCAAGGACGAGCTCGAAAAGGCGATCAAGCATTTCATTCGCACTGGCGAATCGAAAACGCTCACGCAACGCGACCTCACCAAGTCCGGTGACCGAGACGTCGACAAAGGGCTGAGACTTGATCTCCCGGTTGAGCACTACACGAGCAACAAGGAGACCAAAGAATTCATCGAGCGTGAAGCCTCAAAGATCGAGCCGGGCTTCCGGCGGGCTTCGGGTACTCGTTACCTCTTGAATCGCTGGCGTGAGGAGCAGCTTGCCGCCGGGAAACCGATCACGTATGGAGATCTGGTCCTGCGGGCCATTGAGCTGAACAAGACGAAAGATGGCCCGCTGCGAGTCGGGCACGCGCGCTACATCAATTTTGTCTCAGACTTCCTGGCAGACCGCAAGGGAAGCTCGCCCGAGGAAGCCAGGCTCGCCTGGGAGGAGCTAAAAGCGATGGACGTGCCGAAGACGTATGAGTCGTGGGTGAAGTCGGGCAAGGACGGAGCGACCTAGCTCGATCCGGCGTGGCCTTTTTGTATGTTGCGAGCGATGAGCCCGGACGACAACACCCCGAGCGTCATCGATCCGCGCGTCGATGCCTTCATCGAGGCACTTCCGGAATGGCAGCAGGAGATCTGCCGGGAGGTTCGCGAGCTTGTGCATGCGGCCGATCCCGAGGTACGGGAGACCATCAAGCGGACCACCCAGCCGTACTTCGTGCTGGACGGAAACATCTGCGCGTTTCTGGCGGCCAAGAATCACGTGAACGTGTTTCTTTACGACGGCGCGATCGTGCCGGATCCCGAGGGGATCATCACCGGTGGTCATGACAACAAGACCGCTCGTACCGTCGCGTTCCGCGAGGGTGAAACGATCAATGCCGCCGCTCTAACGGCGATGTTCAAACAGATCATCGCCAACAATCGCGCTGGAGGCTGGCGAAAGCTGAAGCGTGAGGCTTGACGGTTCGGCGCGGCGCCGTATCTCAACTAGTCAGTTGCACCGGCACAAGGCTGGCGGATGATCGTCTTGAGTTTCTCTGGCGCGGTGCGGCGTGGATCTCCGAGATAGATCTCGTGATGCTTGCCGTCCAATACGTATCCGGACTCTTCGATGAATTCGTGCAACGCCTTGATGGTCGGGCCTTCGTCCGAGTAGGGACCGACATACATCACCTGGGCCGCCGAGCCTTCACGAAACTTCTCCAGCCGCAGCTTCGGCGCCGCGGGGAGATCCTTCTTGGCGGTCGCCGCGTCGCGCGCCTGCTCGAAATCCTCGGGCGTGACGAAATCGGGCTGCATGATCATCATCGTCCACTCCCAATCGGATTTGTTGCCGGTGGTGAAATCAGATAGGTCGTGTGACCACCAAAGGCCTTCGAGCGGCATCACCTTGTAGTCAACCCCGCTGGGCGACCGCTTGGTCGAAAACTTGAGCGTGTACGAAACGGCGTACAGCGCGGCGACCGCGGCTTCGTACTCGACCGACGTGTTCGGATCGCCCTTGCCGTCGACCATCAGGAAACTCAATTCAGGAACCTCGACCAAAGCCGGGCGGCGGGCGGCTGAGTAAAGGTCTTTCAGCTCACGTCTGAAGTCGATCGGCTGAGTGGACACAGCAGTGGCCGACGGTGACTACTCGCGTGCTTCGCAGGTGGCAACCCAGTCGATCGCAACCCGCTCTGGCTTGTTCGCGTCAACTGCGACGGTGAGCTCGGCGCCCTCGGCAAGCAGATAGGCGCCGTACGACGGAACGAGAGCCTTCTTCACCAGTACTTGGCGCGGCGCGGGGCCATCGTCAACGGCGAGCTTGATGTTCCAGTTCTGGGTCGGCATCCCCAGCATCATGAACTGCTCAAATCCAGTCACTTTCGCCTTTGCGCGCGTACCGTTCTTCAGCAGTTTCGAATTGAAGCGGTTGTCCTCGATGCCCGGCTCGAGCGGCTTCTTCAAAGTCTTGCCGGGCAGGTTGCCGGCGTCGGGGTTGAGGTCGGCGCTCGGATTGTTCGCTGCGGTCGCGGCCCAGTCGATCGCGACTCGGCCATTCAGATGCCGGGCTTTGACCTGCGCGCCGAGTTTGAGGAACCCATTGGTGGCTCCTGGGATCGACTGCTGCACGCTCGCGCGCAGCGGGCCGCTGCTTGTCTGCAGATCGAGCCCCCAGGTCCAGGTTTCGCCACCATCGCTCACATCACGGCACTTGATTGCGTAGATCGTGGCGGGAACGAGTTCGCCCTCCTCCATCAGCTTCAACGATTTCTTGTCGTTGCCGCCGACAACGAACAGATCGTTCAGCGCGCCGCCGAGAAAGTCGTCGAGTGCCATCGGCGCAATCTACATGAATAGCTCACGCACCGAAACGATTCGACGCCTTACTCGTACAAAACCTGCTCATCGGTGAAGTAGGTCTTGCTGTTCGCCACCTCCGCGGTCTGTATCGGCGCGCCGGTCGGCGAGGTGTCGCGCTTGTGGTTGTGGACCTTCAGGTCCGTTAGGCGTGCCTTTTTGTAGTCCGAGGGGTCCTCGAGCGCGCCGACCAGGCCGACTGCTTCGGTCAGCACCTCGTGAATCGCGGTCGCGAGTGCATCGACGGCTTCGTCGGGGATCTTGCCGCATGTCGACTGCGGGGCGATGCGGCTTGCCCAGAGGATCTCGTCGGAGTAGGCGTTGCCGATCCCGCGAATGCGCTTCTGATCTTTCAGGAACTTCTTTACGTTGATGCGCGGAGATTTTGCGAAGCGCTGCTTCAGGAAGGCCGCGTCGACTTCAGGCGAGAGGGCGTCCGGGGCGGTGACGGGCGCGGGGTTGAACTTGAGGTTGGCCCACCCGTCGCGGTCGCGCATGTGCAGCACTTTGCCATTGTCGAACTCGAAAGACGCGATGCGTCCTGCCGGTGGCGGGTCTCCGGCCGGCTCTATGTTGAAGCGCCCGGCCAGCATCAGGTGCACGGCCAGCACATCGCCGCTGTCGAACCGCAAGAACAGCTCCTTGCCGCTGCGGTCCACCGCGGTCAGGCTGCATCCGTCGATCGCTGCCTGGATCGCCTCGGACGGCGCGTCTATCTTCGCCGCCGGCGCGAAATCGCTCCCGACAAGAGTCGCTCCGCTGAACGCGCTGTCGATCTTGTCGCGGTAGGCGGTCATTTCCGGTAGCTCTGGCATCTCGGGTCACCACACTACAAATGACTGGGCTTTAGTCGTGGTGTGGGCGACGGCTGCGCCCCGCCGCCGCGGACTGAGCGCTAAAAGCCGCGCCTGCGGCGCAGTGCACCGAGTCCGTTGCGGCGGATCATGCTGAAGAGCGCTTGCCGCCAGGTCCGATCGAGATTGGGCGGCAGGCCGGCGGCCATGCGGTGGATCTGGTCGGTGTGCCATTGCAGGTCGAGAATGCCGTCGATCGACCGCAGGTTGATCACTCGCCCGAGCAGCCGGCGCATGCCGAGCTGCTTGGGTTCGACGGGCGCGCCCGTGACCGTGCCGTTGAGCAGGCCGACGCCGGTGGCTGGATCGACGCACATCGCGCGGCCGACGCCGACCAGGTCGCATGCACCATCGTCGAGCGCTGACTGCATCGCGGCGAGTGTGCGGAATCCGCCGGTCAGCATCAGCGGCATGCCCGGCACGCGCCTGCGGACCTCTTCGGCGTAGCTCTGGAAGTAGGCCTCGCGGCGGCGGGTGCTTTCGGGCACGGTCTTGCCCATCATCGCCGGCGCGCCGAAGTTGCCGCCGCTCACCTCCACCAGGTACACGTCTTCCAGTGCGAGGCGGTCGACCACCGCCATCGACTCGTGCTCGTCGAATCCGCCACGCTGGAAGTCTGCGGAGTTGAGCTTGATCGCTAGCGGGAAGTGTGGGCCGACCGTATCGCGAACCGCGCGCACGGTTTCGACTAGGAATCGCATGCGGTCTTCAAGGTCACCACCCCAATCGTCGGTGCGCCGGTTCGACAGCGGAGACAGGAACTGCGAGATCAGGTAACCGTGTGCGCCGTGCAGCTGCACACCGTCGAAGCCTGACGGCCTGGGTGGTTTAGCTGCATCCACAGCTTGTTGCCACCCGCCTTTCCGGCGGCGACCCATCGCTGTAGAAGCGCGATGTCCCTGTCGTCTTCTACCGCGATGTTGCCGGGCTCGCCGAAGTGGCGCCGATCGATCATCACGTTGCCGGTGATCATTAGGCCGCAGCCGCCGGGGTGCGACCACTGCTCGTAGAGCTTCACGATTCTCTCGCCGGGAGCGCCGGCCGGGTCGCCGAGGCATTCGCTTAGCGCGGTCTTTGCCAGGCGGTTGGGAATCAGCTGGCCGCACGGCAGCTCGATCGGGTCGGTCAGAGGCACGTGCGCTGGGGGTGTTGCGGCAGTGGAAACCGTGGATTCGTTCGCGACCGTCATTAGATACCTGCTTCCTGTTGGAGGGATCCGCCGGCCGCCGTGGCGAGGGTTCGACCGGAATGCCGATCGGGTCGTCGCCTGGGTGCCATGCCAAGATATGACGATCATCATACCAAGTCCTATGACAGCCGTCATACAACCGTCGATCGCCGACCATGACACCTGTCATAATCGGATTCATGCCGACGAAAGACCCGCGCAAGCAGATGATTCGCAGCACCGCTCTCTTGATCCGGGAGCGAGGTGTCGAGGGCACGTCGTTCGCCGATGTGATCGAGCATTCCGGCGCCCCTCGTGGATCGATCTATCACCACTTCCCCGAGGGCAAGCCGGAGTTGATCGAAGAGGCGACGCGCTTTGGCAGCGAGTACATCGCTCGCATGCTGTCCAAGGACATCTCCACTCGCGAGCCGCGCTCGGTCGTGCGGCGATTCGCCCAGTCCTGGCGCGGTCTGTTGAAGGACGGCGGGTTCGCCGCCGGGTGTCCACTGGTCGCCGTGGCCGTGGATGGCAGCCACATGAAGGCCGCCCGCGAAGCCGCCGGCGACGGGTTTGAGCGTTGGGTGGATCTGCTCACCGATTCCTTCGCCGAGCGCGGCGTCGATCGCCGCCGGGCACGTTCGGTCGCGACGCTGGTCATCTCGTCGGTTGAGGGCGCGATCGTCCTGGCGCGAGCGGAGCAGTCGATCGCGCCGCTCGACCGTGTGACCAAAGAGCTCGACCTGGTCGTCGAGTCGATGCTCGATCAGTCGGCCTAGCTCGCGGCGCGACCGGATCGCGGCCGCGCGGGTCACCCGACCTGATCGACGCGGGTGCCGTCGCGCCAGCTCGCGAAGTCGCCGACGAACGGTGAGTGGCCGAGCCGCTCGACGTCTTGGTCAAGCGCCTCTACCGTCGCGCGCATCGGCTTGGTCATCGCCGCGGCGGTGAAACCGGAGACCTCCATGTCCAGCCCGCGGCGAAACGTACGGCTCGCGCCGAAGTACACGGATCGCTTCACCGCGCCGACGACCGTGGGCGAACGCCGCGCCAGACGAGCGGCCGTAGTCTGGGCTTCGGCGAGCAGGCGCTCCGGCTCCACCAGCCGGTTGACGAGACCGAGTTCGAGCGCCTGCGCCGCGCCGAGCGGCTCGCTTTCGAGTATGTGTTCGAGCGCTGCTGCTGTGCCGATCATGCGTGAAAGGCGTTGGGTGCCGCCTCCGCCGGGAATCACGTTGAGCATCGTTTCAATCTGCCCGATCCGCATGTAGTCGGCGTCGGCCGCAATCCGCAGGTCGCAGGCCAGGGCGATTTCGAATCCGCCGCCCATCGCAGGGCCGTTCATCGCCGCGACGTAGACGGCGCTCGACCTGTTCATCCGCAGGATCGAACGCATCCAGCGGTGCCCCCAGGCGACGCCCTCGCCCAGTCCGCCGCCGTATCGCTCGGCCAGTCGTTGCGCGCCGGGGATGCGCAGCGCGAGATTGACCGCTCGTAGCGGCTGCTCGAGCAAGCGCATCGGCATCGTGGGGTGGGGGAGCTTGACCATGCCACCGATCACGCCGACGTCGGCGTGCGTCAGGAATCGCCGGTCGACTCCACCGGTCAAGACAACCGCGCCGACACTGCGGTCGCGGTCGACGGCTGCCGTCAGCAGGTCGAGCTCGCGGATGAACTTGGTCGTTACGAGATTGTGCGGCGGGTCGGCGTATGTGGCGGTCAGCACTCGCCCGTCTTGTTCCAGGCGCAGCGTGTCTAGGGACAGTCGTCGTGCTTGATTCATCGAAGCGGCTCCTTGGTGGTCGAACAACTATGACGATCATCATACGCGGATGGCTATGATGATCGTCATAGGCCCAGTTCGGCCGTGGCGGCCGACACGTAGATCGGAGACGAGATGGATTCCAGTGGATCGTGGGACGCAGTTGTGATCGGCGCCGGCATGGGCGGGTTGACGGCTGCGGCATACCTGGCCGCGACCGGCAGCCGCACGCTGTTGCTCGAGCAGTACGCGGTCGCGGGCGGAAGCTCGCACGTCTTTCGCCGCAAGAACGAGTGGGAGTTCGAGGTGGGGCTGCACTACCTGAGCGACTGCGGGCCTGACGGCCAGATACCGACCATGCTGCGAGGCCTGGGTTTGCAGGACCGGATCGAGTTCCTGCCGATGGACCGGGCCGGATTCGACACCATCGTCTATCCAGACTTCGAGTTGCGCGTGCCGGTCGGATGGGACAACTTCCTCGCCAACTTGATCGAGGCATTCCCGGGCGAGGAGCGCGCTCTGAGGAAGTTCGTCGGCGTCGTGCAGGCGATCGGACAGGCGACCGATCACAGTTCGACTCCGGCGTCAACGCGCGGGCTGTTGAGGTTCGTGGCCGATTCCGGCACAGCGGCTCGTTGGGCGGTGCGCCCGATCTCGGCGTTGCTAGAAGCCTGCGATCTGAGTCCTCGGGCGCGGGCCGTGCTGTCGGCTCAATGGATCTCCTACTCGTGTCCGCCGTCGCGCGCGCCGGTGGCGCTGCACGCGGGATTTCTCGACGAGTACATCGGCGGAGGCGCCTACTTCCCTCGCGGTGGTGGTCAGATGATCGCGGCGCACCTCGTCGACGTGATCCGTGGTCATGGCGGTGAGGTGCGCACGCAGGCGGGCGTCGAGCGGATTCTCGTCGAGGCCGGTGCGGTCGCTGGGGTGCAGCTCGAGAGCGGAGAGACAGTCAGCGCACCGGTCGTCGTGTCCGGCACCGACATCAAGCACACCTACTTGAAGATGGTCGGCCGCGAACATCTGCGCAGGCGCACTGCTGAGCGCGTCGCCGGCTATCGCATGGCGCCGGGTTTCATCAATGCCTACATCGGGCTCGACGTTGACCTGCGCGGGCGGATGCCGGCGACGAACATCTTCTCGTGCCCGACATGGGATACGCCCGACGACGTGTATCGCGGCCTGATCGCCTCGGACTCAGCTCGAGACCGCGACGCCTGGCTAGAAGACTTCGAGCGGCGCGCCGCAGCCTTCGTCCACTCATCGACCGTGAAGGACCCGGAGAGCGATCGTTACGCCCCGCCCGGCTGTTCGTCGGTGGAGTCGATGTTCTACGTGCCGAGCGATCACGGGCTCTGGGGTGTCTCTGGCTGGGACTGTCAGGACTGGAGCTATCGCCGTTCCGACGTGTACCAGGAGATCAAGGAACGGCTGACCGAGACGATGATCCAGCGGGTCGAAGACGTTCTGCCGGGCATCGAACAGCACGTCGTCTATCGCGAGGCGGCAACTCCGTTCACCCAGCAGCGCTACACGCGCACCAGCGGCGGCTCTGCCTACGGGATCGAGTACAACACGCGCCAGTCGGGTCCGGCTAGGCCGCGCTCGGGCACCGAGATTCGGGGCTTGTTCCTGGCGGGCGCGAGCACCGCGTGGGGACCGGGGATCGAGGGTTCGATGCTCAGCGGCGTGCACGCGGCGGCCGCGGTGCTGCGGCGTGACCTCGCCGGTGAGATACGCGCGGGGAAGGTGCTGGGCGACAGCTCGCGACTGTCGGCGGGCGGGCCTGGCTGGGATCCGCTAACGGCTTCGAAGCGGCTCGCGCGCAGCGCGCCGAAGGCGATCCCGGCCGGTCAACTGTGACGCCGGCTGGCGAACACCGCCGGTTCGCTCCGGCGGTGTTTTGGTAGCTTTGGCGTCTCCAGGGGTGCCCTTCACGGGCTGAGACCGGACGCGTGTCTGGAACCCATAGAACCTGATCTGGATAATGCCAGCGAAGGGAGTGAAGCGTTGTTGCGATTGCTGACGATCGCCGGGTCGGACTCCGGCGGCGGAGCCGGCGTTCAGGCCGATCTGAAGACGTTCCTGGCGCTCCGCGCGCACGGGATGACCGCGATCACGGCGGTCACCGCGCAGAACACGACCGACGTCGAGTCGGTGTACGCCTTGCCCGCGGACGTCGTCGGCGCGCAGATCGACGCGGTGGCAGGCGACATCGGCGTAGACGCGGTGAAGACCGGCATGATGCCGACGGCCGAGATCGTCATCGCCGTCGCCGAGCGGATCGAGGCACTCGCCTGCCCGGCCGTGGTCGATCCGGTGCTGAGATCGTCGAGCGGAGTGACGCTCACGCCGCCTTCCGCGCGCGACGCGCTGGTCGAGCGGCTGTTGCCGCTGGCCACGGTGTGTACCCCAAACCTCGCCGAGGCGCGGATACTCGCCGCCGACGCCACGCTCGATGCCCCCGCCGCGGCCGTAGCGTTGCGCGATCTAGGCGCCGGGGCAGCCATCGTGACCGGTGGCGCGGAAGGCGCGCCCGACTGGTGTTGCGACGAGCGCGGTCATCTCGAACCGGTCGGCGGTGACACGGTCATAAGTGGCGCGGATCACGGAACGGGGTGTACTCACGCGGCGGCGCTCGCGGTAGCGCTGGCGCGCGGCGAGTCCGTGGTTCGTGCGGCGCGTTTCGCGCGCGGCGTCACTGCCGCAGCGCTCGCCGCCGGGGCCGAGCAGATCGGTGCGGGCCACGGCCCGCTCGGTCATCACACGTTGATCGGCGAGGACGCCGGTATCGCCACCGGCGCCGGGAGGGCGGCGGGTTGACACCGGGCGGGGGAGACATCGAGACAGGGATCGCGATCGTCGGTGGCGGGCCGATCGGACTGGCCTGTGCCCGTTTGTTTGCCGCCGACGGCTCTGCGGTCACAGTGTTCGACCCCGGCGAGGCCGATGCCGCGTGGCGTGTGTCGGCGGGAATGCTCACGCCGGCGGTCGAGGCCGACTACGGCGAGACGGCGTGGCTTGAGCTGGCACGTCAGGCGCTGGCGGACTACCCCAAGAACGTCGAATCGCTCGAACGAGAGACCGGCGTCGGCGTGATGTTCGAGCGCTGCTCGACGATCGCACTGGCGCTCGACGCCGATGAGCGCGCCGAACTACTTCGCAGGTACGAACTGCTGCGCGACGTGCTCGGGGTCGAGGTCGAACTGCTCGACGCGCCGGCGTGCCGCGAGCTGGCGCCCGGGCTCTCGCCGCGCGTGCTCGCGGGGTTGCGCGTCGGGGATTGCGCGCACCTCGATCCACGGCGACTGGTCGAGGCGCTCGGCGTTTCGGCACGCGCGGCCGGGGCGGAGCTGGTCGAGGGTCGCGTCGCGCACGTCGAGCCGATCGAGCAGGCCGGCGTGCGATTGCTGCTCGACGATGGCCGGACCGTGCGCGCATCGTGCGCCGTGATCTGCGCGGGGGCCTGGAGCGGCGAGATCGGCGGTGTGCCTTCGCGGCTTCCGGTCAGGCCCGTTCGCGGGCAGATCCTGCGCCTTCGCTCGGGGGCCTTTTCGCGCGACATCCTTCACTGCGGTGGTACCTACATGTTCGGGCGCGACGATGGCGAGGTGGTGCTCGGGGCTTCGGCCGAGGAGCGCGGATTCGACGCGTCGACGATTGCCGGCGAGACGTTCCGCCTGCTCGAAGAGGGAATCCGCGTCGTGCCTGAGCTGCGCGAGTACGCGGTTACCGAGGTACGCGCCGGCATCCGCCCGGGAACCCCCGACAACCGCCCGTTCGTCGGCGAGCTGGCGCCCGGGGTGTTCGCCGCGGCTGGTCACTACCGCACCGGCATCTTGCTGACCTTTGCCACTGCCGAGGCCCTGCGGGCGGCGCTGGCCGGCGAGATCCCAGTCTCCGGTCTGAACCTGCTGGCGCCCGACAGGGAGCGATTCGCGCATGCCGGCGTCTGAGATCACGCTCAACGGCGATCCGTTCTCGCTGCCCGAAGGCTGCGACGTACGGCGCCTGGTCGAGCTGGCAACCGGTTCGGCCGAAGGCCGGGGTGTGGCGGTGGCCGTTAACGGTGAGGTCGTGCCGCGTGGCGAGTGGACGACGACGACCATCGAGCGTGGCCAGCGGGTTGAGTTGCTCGTCGCGACGCAGGGAGGTTGACGCGACATGCATGTGAACGGACACGAGGTCTGGACCCTCGGCGACCGCGAGTTGAGCTCGCGCCTGATCGCCGGCACCGGAGGTTTTCGTTCGCTCGACTTGCTTGAACGTGCCCTGGCGGCGAGCGGGGCCGAAATCGTCACCGTCGCGCTTCGCCGCTTTGACCCGTCTACGCGCGGATCGCTGGTCGAAGTCCTCGA
>JACRKX010000072.1 GCA_016219715.1 Actinomycetota bacterium
GAAGAGCTCGTCCGCTGGACCTTCGGGCGCATCAACGCCCACGACATCGAAGCGATCAAGCCGCTCTGGCGAAACACCGTCGAGCACTTTCCGCAGGGCACGCGCCGCGGCGCCGACGACATCGCCGACTACTTCAACGAGACGATCGGCGCAATGCCCGACGACTTCCATCTCGAGATCAAGGCGCTCGGCACCGAAGGCGACAACGTCTTCGTTCGCTGGGAGATGACCGGCACTTTCAACGGCGGGAAGTTCAACGGCATTGCCCCCACCGGGGCACGAATCGAACTTGGCGGCATGGACCACTTCGTGATCCGTGACGGCGGAATCGTCAGCAACGACGTGCAGTTCGACCAGATGAACTTCGCCCGTCAGCTCGGCATGCTGCCTGAAGACGGCACGCTCGCCGACAAGGCGCTGAAGTCGCTCTTCAACCTCAAGACCCGCGCGGCCACGGCCGTTAAGCGTTAGCGTTAGCCTCCGCCGCCGGCCCGGCGCAGCTCGTCCTTCAGCAGGTCGAGGATCAGCGCGTCGCGCCAGCCACCGGCCGGGTCGCGTTCGTACTCGCGCATCACTCCGACCGGCTTGAAGCCGATCTTCTCGTAGGCGCCGATCGCGCGGTCGTTTGCCGCGGCGGGATCGATCGTGATCCGGTGGTGACCGCGTTCGTCGAACAGGTAGGCGGCGAGCACCGCCACGGCCTCGCTGCCGAGACCGTGGTCTTGAAAGGCCACCCCCAGCGAGATGTCGATCGAGGCGACGCGGTAATCGGGGTCGGTCTCTTCTTCGAAGAGGATCACTCCGGCGATCTCGTCGCCGACGTCGATCGCGAACGAATGAGTTCGCTCGTCGAAGAGCTCGTCATGCAGCCGGTCGGTCATCGGCCACCACGGCGCGACCGAAGGGTGGTCGAGTACGGCACGGATCGCCGGCAGGTCGCTGGGCGTCGCCGGTCGCAGCGTGACGCGCGGGCCGCGCAATGTCGGCAGACGATCGGTGGTCATGGCGCCAGCCTAGACCGGTATCGCGGCGGCCGGCCCCACGCGAGAAGGGGGCCGGCCGCACGGGTTTCACCAGTGGCGCCAGTTCTCGTCGGACGGGCGGGGGTGCTGAAGTCCGTCGCCATCGCCGGCGGACAGGGCCAATACGAGAAGGATGATCGCCGCGCTAATGAACGCGACGGCAACTGCGATTTCCAGCATAGGCGCTCTCTTCCTGAGTACGGGTGGGGTTTCCCTCGGTCGTTGACCTCGCCGCGAGCCGACCGCGTCGTGCCCGGTGTGCGTTTGGCCAATCAGCCAAACCTACGGAAAAATGCCCAATTTGCGGAAAGCCGTCCCGGAAAAATACGCAAATTGCGGGTTTTTTGTGAAGTTCTGACGCGGCCGTTACTCGTCGGCCGGCGGGTGCCAGGTCGAACTCCAGCCGCTGCGCTCGCAGGTCTTGTCGCAGAACGGCTTGTTACCCGATCGACCGCAGCGGCAGAGCGCGGCCCGGGTGTCGGTCAACAGCCCCTCGTCGAGCGCGATGCGAAGGTCGCCACGCACGTAGAGCGGGCCATCGATCTGCGGATCGATGCGCGTCGGCGTTTCGGGCTGTTCGTCGGGACCGTCGGCGAGTTCGTATTGCAGCGCTCCGCTTGGACACCGGTGGATGGCCTCGGCCACGGCCTCGGCGTCTGCGTTGCCCGGCTGGACCCACGGCTGCTGCTTCGTGTCGAAGACCTGCGGCAAGCCCCGCACGCACTCGCCGGAGTGAATGCAGCGGGACTTGTCGTAGTAGACGGTGACGCCGTCGGTCGTGTAGGCCGAGACGTCACCATGCGAGTCTTCTGAAGACTTTTCGCCCATCGCCATCGATCCTAGCCGTCACTCGCGGCGCCGCTGCCTCAACGGATGCCGAGCGCCCTTGTCACCGTCGACGCCGGCGATCCGTCGCGCGTGAAGTTGACCGTCAGCGTGGCCGTGAGCGGCTTGCGCGACTTCAGCAACTTCGATTTCGCCGGCTTGCCGAGCTTGAGCTTCAGGATGCCTCCCTCGGTGCCGGCGCAGTTCGCCGCCGCGGCACCGATCGCGACCGTCCTGGATCGCTTCTTCGTCTTCAGCTTCAACTTCCTGGCGGCGGCCGCGGAGATCGTCAGCGTGGCCGTGGCGTTGGAGTTGACAAGGCATGTGATCGGAACGTCCAGGCCCCTGGCCAGAGCCTTGCGCTTGATCTTCGGCGCGAGCTTGCCGATCGCGCCGTCGATCGTGCTGCCCGTGGCCGGGCACCCGTCGAGACTGCCGGTGCCGTTCTCGGCCGGGCACCGGTCGAGTCCACCGAAGACGCCGTCGCCGTCCGGGTCGGTGACCACGCCCGGCTGGCAGCCGTCGGCCTGGGTTCCGGCAACGCTGGGACAGGCGTCATTGACGTCGGCGACACCGTCGCCGTCGGCGTCGGGGCTCGGCAGTGTCGTGAACGTGACCGGAGCGGAGTAGACCACCGGCCCGCTAGACGGAGTGAAGCGCCAGCGCAGCGTGTAGGTCTGGTTGAAGTCGTAGTAGTAGGGCGTGAAGCCGCCGTTGGGTCCTCCGCCCTGGACCTGCCAGAGGTCGGACTGAGTCGTGATCGTGCCGTTCCAGTTGCCGCCCAACTGGCCACAGTGAGCGATCGGCGCGCCGCTGGCGCTCGATCCCGCGTAGAGGTCGAAGCAGAGCGTTCCGGTCAGGCCAGCGCTGTAGAGGTTGGCGAACCATTCGACCTTGTTGTGCTCGCCGGCCGGCGCGGCCGTGTCCCAGTAGGGAACGGCCGCCGGTGTGCGCTGGAAGTAGATGTAAGGATCGGTCGGAGTGCCGGCGGCGAAGACGTTGGTCCACACCTTGGTGGCGCCGATGCCGTCGTAGGTGCCGCTGCTGCTGAGCGTCCAGCGGATCTCATCGACGGGGTTGGCTGCCGCGCCCTTCAGCTCCTGGGTGCTCTTGATCGGCACGAAGATCTCGAACATCTGACCGTTGGCCAGCGGCCGGTAGCCGACGCCGAGGCCACCCTGGCCGGTCAGCGAGCTACCCACCGTCGTCGGGCAGTACGGGCCGCTGCTGCCGGTCGGCAGAGTCCAGCTGCCGCCGGTCAGTTCTGAGACGTTGCCACTGCGTGCGTGGCCGAAGCAACGGATCGGGCGCGAGGGGTCGTAGGAGGTTCCTTTGGGCAGCGTCAGGTCCGTTGCGACCAGCGACACCCCGGTGCCACATGGCGTGCCGGGAATCGAGATCAGCAGCTTCGCCCAGTAGGCGTCGCCGACCTTGACGGCTCCGCCGCCTGGCGCACCGCCGTATCCGGCGATCGCGGAGACCATCGTCTCGCTGTATGGGGCGCCAAGGATTGAGCAGTTCTGCCCCGACTGCATCAGCAGCGTTCCTGAGAACCACTTCGAGCCGTTGCCGCCGACGGCGCTGTCGGGGTCGAGGGCAAACGCCTGCGACGGCAGGGCGACGGCCAGCGCAACGGCGGCGACGGCAAGGGCTACAACGGTCTTCAAGCGGGGCATTTCGGTCTCCTTAAACGTGCGTTCTCGGCCACTGGCATCGGGGGATTTGGCCGATGACGACGAAACTACGGCCATCGCGCCGCCGGTTCATTGGGGTGAATCCCTAATCCGCGACCCCAAAGTGCGATTCCGC
>JACRKX010000073.1 GCA_016219715.1 Actinomycetota bacterium
GCAACCGCTTTGTCAACTCCATCCAGATCGAATCGACCTTCGAGGGTCTGCCAGACATGATCTGGACCGAGATGAACATGAAGATCTTCGGCGGCCAGAAGGGTCTGCTGACGACCCGCGCCGACGGCGCCTGCGGCAGCGCCAACGGCCAGTTCGGCAGCAACTCCGGCCAGGCCGTCAGCGCTCCGGTCGCGGTCAACGGCATCTTCGCCTGCGAAGGCGGCCGCAGGGTCTGCGAGACCCCGGCGGTGTCGATCTCGACGAAGGGCGCCAAGAAGAAGGGCAACAAGAAGTCCAAGACCAGCATCTCGCTGAGCGTGCCGAGCAGCTGCTCGGGCATCAAGTCGGTCAGCGTGCTCTACCCGAAGGGCACGAAGGTCAACGGCAAGCTGCTCAAGTACAACAAGAAGAAGGCGCTGAAGAAGAACCTCAAGAACGTCACCGGCAAAGCCGGCGGCAAGCGCCTACTGGTAACCGACTTCAAGGCGGCCGGACGCAACGGCCTGAAGATCAAGAACGTATTGCCCGACGGTACGAGCACGGTTTCGATCGCCACACAAAAGTCGGCGGTGCTGCTGCCCTACAAGATCTTCTGCGGAGCGATCACGGGCAAGGGCAAGACGAAGAAGGCGAAGGTCAAGAAGTGTAAGAACAAGCTCGTGTCGTTCACGTTCGTGATTACGCGCGAAGACGGCAGCGTGCTGCGGTACGTCCACACGATGAAGGCGGGCGACCGCAAGTTCAAATAGCGGGGGGGGACAGCGCGCCGGGGACCGGTCAGCCGGACCCCGGCGCGCGCGAATCGTTGAAAGCGGCGGCGGCCTCGCGGAGGCCGTCGCCGCTTCTGTTTGGCAGCAACGCGGCGCGGGCGTGAAACAGGAAGCGGCCGGCCGAATGGTGGCGCGTGAGCGTGGCCGCTAGCGCGCGCTCGAGATACGTCAGTGCGACGAGCAGCCGTGTGACCCCGGCGGCGATGGAGCCGTGGTGCTTGAGCATGTAGAGGTCCCGGCCACGGTGAAACTCGACGATGCGGCGGCGGGCGGAGGCGCCGTGCGAGAGACCTTCACGGTGGTAGGCGCGTGCGGCGGGCACGTAGAGCGTGTGGTGACCGGCATCGGCGAGCCGCTTGCACAGGTCGACCTCGTCGCCGTAGACGAAGAAGTCCTCGTCGAGGTTGCCGATCGCGCCTGCCGCGTCGGTACGCACGAGCAGCGCGGCAGATTGCGCCCAGTCGACGCGACGGATCGCATCTCCCTTGCTCTGCACCGTGAAGACGCGGTGCAGCCAGAAGACGCCGGCCAGCGCCGTGGCGACACTCGTGAAGCGCCACGCGCAAGGCTGCGCCACGCCGTTGGCGTTAAGCAGTTGAGCGCCGGCCGCGCCCGCTTTCTGGTCGGCGTCGAGCGCCGCGACCAGCGCCTCGGTCGCGCCCGGCAGCAGCTCGGAGTCCTCGTTGAGCAGAAGCGCGTAACGGCCGGTCGCTTCGCGCAGCAATCGCGAGTCGTTGGCGGCCTTGCCGGTGCGTTCGGTGCGTTCGATCAGCTTTGTGCCCGGTCGCCTCGCGCGCTCGGCCGAGCCGTCGTCGGAGCAGTTGTCGAGCACGATCACCTCGTGCTCGATCGTCGCCGGCGTCGTCTGCTCGATCGCGTCGAGGCAGCGCGCGAGCAGCTCGCCGCCGTTGGTGTTGACGATGCAGAAGGAGACGTCCATCGGTTCGCCGCAGCGTACCCGCGCCGCCCCGCGGCGCGCGATACTCACGCGATGCGGATTCGGATGATCGACCCCGCGGCCTACACGCCGCCCTATGACCACGCGCTGTGCTCCGCGCTGGCGGCGCGCGGAGAGCAGGTCGAGCTGCTCACGTCTCACTTCCGCCACGGCGAACGGCCGGCACCCGACGGCTACCAACTGCGCGATCACTTCTACCGGCTTGGTGGGCCGCTTCCGTTGCGCGCGCTGCAACACCCGGTCGACATGCTTCGGCTACGGCGGTTGCCCGCAGCAGATGTCACGCACTTCCAGTGGATGCCGATCCAGGACATCGACCGCCGGTTGCTTCCGCGTGGCCCGGTGGTGCTGACCGCGCACGACGTGATTCCGCGCGAGCCGCGCCCAGGGCAGCTCGGCGCGCTCACCGAGCTCTACAACAAGGTCGACGCGGTGATCGTGCACAGCGAACATGGACGCGGGGTGCTCACGGAGCAGCTTGGCGTGGCGGCGGAGCGCATACACGTGATTCCGCACGGCGTCTTCGACTACCTAACGCGCGTGCCCGGCGCCACGCCGCTGCCACCCGAGCTGGCGGCCGTCGAACGGCCGGTCGTCTTGCAGTTCGGGTTGATGCGCGAGTACAAGGGGATCGATCTGATGATCGAGGCCTTCGCCGCCGCCGAGACCGACGCCGAACTGTGGGTCGTCGGCATGGCGCGCATGCCGACCGAGCCGTTGCGCGACCTTGCGGTCGCGCACGGTGTGGCCGAACGGGTGCGCTTCGTCGATCGCTTCGTCAGCGACAGCGAGCTCGGCGCCTTCTTCGAGCGCGCCGATCTGGTCACGTTGCCCTATCGCCAGATCGATCAATCCGGTGTGCTGTTCACGGCGCTGGCCTTTGAGAAGCCTCTGCTGGTCACCCGCGTCGGTGGATTCGGTGAGATCGCCGACCGATTTGGCGCCGCCGAAGCCGTCGCGCCGAACGACCCGGGCGCGCTTGCCGCAGCCATCACCCGGCTGCTTGGCGACCCGGCCGCCCGAGATCGCCTGAGTGCCGCCGCCGGTTCGCTGGCGCACGGCGAGCTTGCGTGGGGGTCGATCGCGGATCGCACGGTTGAGCTCTACTCACGGTTGGCGAACCGATGAGCCGGGTGAACCGATGAGCGAGCGGCGCGGGCCAAGCAGTCCGCGATAATCCCCCGCGATGCAGACCGCCCTCGCGATCGCCTTCTGGACTGCCGCCGGCCTGCTGGTCTACGGTCAGTTCGTATACCCGCTGCTGGTCGCCGCGCTGGCGCCGGGTGCGGCCGAGCCGCCGGCCGTGCCGCCCGACGACGAACTGCCCTCGGTCAGCCTGATAGTGGCCGCTTACCGCGAGGCCGATGTGATCGCCGCGAAGGTCGCAAACGCGCGCTCTCTCGACTACCCGCGTGAGCGGTTGCAGATCATCGTCGCCTGCGATGGATCGCCCGACGACACCGCGCGCATCGCCCGCGAGACAGGCGCCGACCTCGTGCTCGAACTGCCGCGCGGCGGCAAGATGCGCGCGCAGAACGAGGCCGTCGTCGAGGCGAAGGGAGCGATCCTCGCCTTCAGCGACGCGAACACGATGTGGGCGCCTGACGCGCTGCGCCGGCTGGTTGCCGTGCTGGCCGATCCCGAGGTCGGTTACGTCTGCGGCAACGTCACTTTTGTGAACACGGCAGCCGATGGCTCGGCCACGAACCAGGAAGGTCTCTACTGGCGCTACGAGATGTGGCTGCGCGAGCGCGAGTCGCGGCTGCGTTCGGTCACCGCCGGCAACGGCGCGATCTACGCCGTGCGCAACGACCTCTACAAGCGCATCGCCCCGAGCCGCGGACACGACCTGCTGCTTCCGTTCTCAACTGTCAAGCACGGCAGCCGGGCGCTCTACGCGCCCGGCGCGCACGCCGAAGAGACGATGGTGCCGAGCATCGAAGGCGAGTTCGCGCGCAAGCGCCGCATGATGACCTTCGCCTGGCCGATCGTGCTGCGTTGCGGGATGCTCTCGCCACGCGGCTACGGCGTCACGTACTCCTGGATGATCTTCTCGCACCGCGCGCTGCGCTACGGAGCGCCGTTGCTGCATCTGGTCGCGCTCGTCGCCAGTGGGTTGCTGGCGATCGACTCGGCGTTCTATCTCGTGCTCTTCGGCTTGCAGATCGCGGTACCGGTCGCCGCCGTCATCGCCCGCCTGCTGCCGCTCAAGCCGCTGCTCGTTGTCCGCTACTACGTACTGACCACGCTTTCGATCGGCCTTGGTCTGTGGGACCACCTGCGGCATGGAACCCCCGCCGGCTGGACGCCGCCGGAGGGAACGCGCTAGCCGCCGAGTTCGGAATCGAGCCTGCGCAGGCCGGTCTCGAAAGTGGCGAGATCAGTGACGATCGTGTCGCCGATCAACACCGAGTCGACGAACTCATAACCGTGAGCGATCGCGTTGCGCGTTGCCTTGATCAACTTCCAATCGTCGCCGAATGCTTTTTCGAGCAGCGGACCATCGATTTCCGACACTTCTTCGATGGCGGCCGAGAGTCGCATGCATACTGCGTCGAAGACGAGTTGCTCCGACAGCGGACCGGCGGCCAGGTGCTCACGCAACGTATCCAGATGACCGAGAGCGATAGCGACGCGTTCATGCGCCGAACGACTCACAGCGCAACCGCCTCGCCGATCGCTCGGCTTCTGATTTCGCCCTTCAAGCCGCGCGCTGGAACGAGGTCAACTTCGTGGCCCACGAGTTCGACTAGCTGAAGACGAAGTCGTTCGAGATCAAACAGCGAAAACGGCGATGGGATGTCGATGAGAAGATCGATGTCGCTGTCGGCAACATCTTCACCGCGTGCAACCGAGCCGAACACACGGACATTTCGCGCACCGGCGTTTGCCACGGCGGAGATCACTTCGTCGCGGTGATGTATAAGAAGCTCGCCAAGCGGCGAGCGCGGTTCGAAGCGGGTGGGATCGATCCTCAAGAGTCGCGATACCTCGGGCTGGCTTCGGCCGATCGCGTGTCCGATGGCTCGCTGTGACAGCCCGGCGTCTGCCGCACGGTGGACCGCATAGAGCGTGATGCGCCGTGCGTCATCGCGCAGCGCATCGGCGCGAGCGCCGGCGACGGTCAGTTCGCGGGCAAGCGCATCGTCGAATCGCTTCATCCGAAAATGATAGCAAATACTATCATTATGCGTAAGCGATAATCACGCCAAATGCGCCGCCTCTTCGACATCGCGGTCAGTGCCTTCGCGCTACTCCTGCTCAGCCCGCTCCTGCTCGTCGCGATGCTGGCGATCGTGATCGAGTCGCCGGGGTCGCCGATCTACCGTCAGCGACGCGTCGGCAAGGACGGTGTGCAGTTCGAGCTGGTCAAGCTGCGTTCGATGGTCAAGAACGCCGAGCGGCTTGGCGCCGGATTGGCCGTCGACGAGGACGATCCCCGCATCCTGAAGACCGGGGCGCTCTTGCGACGCTTTTCGATCGACGAACTGCCGAACTTGGTGAACGTGCTGAAGGGCGACATGAGCATCGTCGGCCCGCGGCCGACCGTTCCCAGTCAGGTCGAGAAGTACGACGAACGGCAGCTCGGCCGGCTTGCGGTCAAGCCCGGCATCACCGGCTGGGCGCAGGTCAACGGCCGCGCGGCGTTGCCGTGGAGCGAGCGCATCGAGCTCGACCTCTGGTACGTCGAGCACCGCGGCGCGCGTGTCGACGCGCGCATCCTGTTTCGCACGCTGAAGATGCTGGTCACCGGCGACGGCCTCTATCGCGGCGAAACCGGCGGCTGGCGCTGAGCAAAACCAACCCGCGACCCCATGAGTCGCGGGAGCAGGTCAACTTTGAGGGGCGACGTGTTCAGCGCCGCGCGCCGACCGGCGCGGCGGGCTTCTTGAGCTTCGGCGAGAACTGCCAGACCGAGCGGCCGACCCGGCGCGAGCCGTCACCGGCGAAGTATCCGCGCAGGTAGACACGGCTGCCAGGTCGCACGGTCGCCTGCCAGACGCCGTTGGCGTTGCTGGTCGCGTCGGCGATCTTCTCCCAGCCGGCGCCGGGGTTGAAGGCCTGGATTTCGACTTGCCCGCCGTTGATCGCAGCTCCGCCGGCCCGGAGCCGGCCCGAGACGACGACCGACTGTCCGCCATCTGAAGCCGCGATCCGCTTGAGACGAAGTGACATGCGCACGGCCTGGCGCTGGCTCTGGTCCAGATAGCTGGCAAGGCCGGTTAGGCGCACGTAGGCGCTGCCGCCGGGGCATGACGTGGATCCGAGATCGCGGTGGCCGCTGATCACGCGGGCGAAGACCGTGCGCCCGTTCTTGAAGCGATTCTGCGCTCCGCCGGTCGAGATCAGCGGCACGCGCTCGTTGCGCGTGATGCCGGCCAGCGCCAGCTTCCACTTGAGCACGGCCTGAAGCGAGTCCATCGTTGCCGCGGGCGGCGCTGCGCTGGTGAAGGTGCCGACCAGCGAAATGCCGGTCGTCTGGCCGTTGTACCCCTGGGCGTGCGCGCCGACGACGGCCCGATCAGCGCCACCCGAACGACCTTCGTACGTGACCATCGGTGGCGCCGCCGGCACGTCGGCGCTGCGGCCGTCGGCAGGTCTCTTGGTCGTCGGCTTCGGATCGCCGGGGGCGACGCCGCCGGTCGAGGCCGCACCGGCCCCGCCGCTTGCGGCGGCACGCGACAGCCTCACATAGTGGGCGCGGAGCGATCCGTACCGGGTTCCTTCGAGGCGCAGCTGGAGCTCTGCCGAGCGTCCCGTCCAGACAGGGCTCGAAGCCTTGATCGTGTCGCGCTCGGCGCCGAAGAGACCGCCGTCGGGCCGGTCTTCGCTTTCGGTGGGCACGTGCGTCCAGCGGCTCCAGCCGCGCGCGCCGTAGCTGCGCACGTCGATGTGGGGAGCGCCCGTGCCGCTCCACTTGAAGCCGACCAGGTCGAATTCGCTGCGCGGGCGCAGCGTGATCGTTCGTGTGCCGGCGGCGGAGACGGCCCGAAGCCCGGCCGCAGCCGGCCTGGCGGCAGATACGGACTGCTCGAAATCGACCACGCGCGGCGAAGCGGCGGCAGCTGACGCTGTGGCGCAGGTGCCGGCCAGAGTCGGAGCAGCGAGCAGCAGCAGTGCTGTTGATACGCGGCGCACCATCTATGAACACTTCAAACGACCCGCCGATGCGCCTGCCGGCTGCACGCGGACTTGCCGCCTCTCGTTTTCACGGTGCCGATTCCCAAGCGGTTTCCTACTCCAAAGCCTGGCCCTGGAGTAGCTCCAAGGCCAGGCTTTGGAGTGAAGAACGCGATTCCTGAGCGGAGTGCCCGATCGAGAACAGTCGCGCGTCAGGCGTTGCGCTTGGCCGAGGCGGCCCGGCGCGTTGCCGCGGCGCGCGCGGCCGCTCCCCGGCGCCTGACCGGTGCACCGCCGGCCACCTTCGCGGCAGGCCGGTCGTTGACCACGCGTGGCTTCCAGCAGTCGTCGACGAACTCGACGATCTCGGCCGTCAGTCGCTTGGGCATCAGTCGCAGTTCGAAGACGCTGTGGGCTTCGATGAAGCGGGCGTTGGGCAGATCCTCGGCCAGTTCCTGCGCGTCGGCCAGCGGGTGGATCGGGTCCCACTTGTGACCGATCACGAGCGCCGGCGCCTGGATCTCCATGCGTTCGGAACGCGGCGGCGCCAGGCGGCCGAAGTAGAGACCCTTCAGCACATCGGACGTAGCGCGCGGCTCGCGCTTCATCAGGTCGAGTGCCATGTTCACGCTGTAGGGAAATGGCTTGCTGGGGACCAATCGCATCGCGCGCGCAGCAAGCCCGACGATCGGCTCGGCGTACTCAGCTCCGAGCAGGATCGGTGTGAACACGGCGGCCCCACCGACGATGCTGCGTTCGAGCGCCGGCATGTCGAGCAATAGGCCGCGCAGCCGGTCGCTGTGCAGAGCGGCGAACTCAAGACCGATCCCGGCGCCCAGCGAGGTGCCGCCGACGACGGCTTCGGAGATCTCGAGTCGCTCGAGCAGACGGTTCACCGCATGTGAATAGCGCGCCATGTCGAAGGCGTCGATCGGGCGGTCGCTCTTGCCGTGCCCGGCCATGTCCATCGTGATCACGAAGTTGCCGTTCTCGGCGAGCTTGCGCGCAAGCGGGCCGTGCATCTCCTGGTTGAAAAGCAATCCGTGAACCAAGACGACCGCGCGCTTACCGCTGCCGTAGGTCTTGTAGGCGATCTGGTGGCCCTCGAACTGGAAATGCTTGACATCCATCGTGCGCTCCTAGCTATTGCTGATCTCGTGTCCCTTGAGATCCCGGAGGTCCCGCCGTCAGCAGGCGGAAGGACGACCGAGTGAGTCCCTTTCACGGGCCTCGAACCTACTTTCCAGTTTAAGGTTCGGTGCCGAAGGAAGCGACTGATTCTCCCATCGATAAATAGGTATTTTCACTGAATACCAATTTCGGGGGAAATTGCCGTCAAACCGCATTGAAATGCGGTTTTTACCCTGAATTAGAGAGCGCTTCCCGGCCGGCGGCCGTTGTTACCAGTCGAAGCCGATGCGCTCGGCCGGCGGGATCAGCGGACTCCTCGGCGCGCTCTCGGTTGGATCGAAGCCGTGATAGTCGACCGGGGAGGCGTCGTTCGGCGAGTCCGGGAAGAACACACTGGCCAGCACGTGCAGCTGTGTGCGCCCGACGCCCAGCTCGAATTGGCCGCCGGAGTACATGGCGATGCCGCGCCGGTTGCAGTGTTCGATCACCCTCAGCAGCTCGCTCAGCGGGCCGATCCGCGAGGGCTTGATGTTGAGCGCCTTTGGCTCGAACTCGAGCGCCTCGATGTCGGCCAGCGAATGGATCGGCGCGTCCCAGGTGATGCGGTCGATTGCTTCGAGCAGGATCGGGCGGGTCTCGGCGGTGAAGCCCGGGTCTTCGATCCAGGCGTCGGGGAACAGGTCGACGACATCGCGGTAGAGCCGCGCCTCGGGAGGGTTGTCGACTTCGGTGTCCTTGTAGAGCCCTTTCAGATCGACCGACTCGACCTTTCCGGTGGCCGCCAGCTGCTCGATCAACTCGCGCGGCCACGAGTTCTCGGCGTCGAGCTTGAACTCGAGCCACGGCGCCACGGCCAGCCAGTCGTTGACGCGCGCGATGTCGGGCGGATCGCCGAGGCGCAGCGACAGGATGAAGCGCACCGGGCGCGGTTCGATTCCGAGCGCGGCATCGAAGCTGAGTCCGGCCTGGCGCAACGCGAGGTCTAACGCCGCGCTCTCGAAGCCCCAGCGGCGGTAGTTGGGGCTGGTCTCGGGGCGCACCGGCGGCACCGGAAACAGCTGTGCCTCGCCGAGTAGCTGCGAGAACTCGTCGAGAGTTCCCTTGAACGGCAGCGGCAGCGCGGGGGGCGCGTCCTGCACGGCGATGTGGTCAACGGCGTCGTAGATGACGTCCTCGCCGCGGCCGCTTGACCCGTCGCCGTGGAATACGATCTCGGTCGTCAGCCGCTCGAAGCCGCTTGAAACCTCGAGCGAGTGGCCGATCAGTTCGTACGAGTCGATCGACAGCGCAAGGTCGCGGAAGGCGTCGTAGAAGCCCATCGGCGCATCCTATGCCGAGCCGTGCAATCATCGCCCGATGCAACTCGAAGGCATTCACCACATAACTGCGATCACTGGTGACGCTCCGGCAAACGTCGAGTTCTACGTCGGCGTGCTCGGCCTGCGGATGGTCAAGAAGACGGTCAACCAGGACGACCCGACCGTCTACCACCTCTTCTATGCGGACGACCTCGGCAGCCCCGGCGCCGACCTGACCTTCTTCGAATACCCGGGCAGTCCGCGCGGCCGCGCGGGCGCCGGCATGGCGCATACCGTTGGCTGGCGCGTCGGCTCCGAGGCCACGCTCGATTTCTGGCGCGCGCGCTTCGACGCCGAGGGCGTCGCCTGCGAGACGCAGCCCGACGGGTCGCTGGCGTTCAGCGACCGCGAGGGGCTGCGCCACGTCTTGACCGTTTACGCCGGTTCCGATTCGCGACTTTCCGCTTCGGCGCCCGACATCCCCGCCGAGCACGCGCTGCAGGGCTTTGACGGTGTGCGTGCCTACAGCGCCGACCCGTCCGCAAGCGCCGCGCTGCTCACCGAGACGCTTGGTTTCCGCGCGGTCGAGGCCGGCGATCCTGGTTTGAACGGCCAGGCCGCCGAAAACGCGGCGCCGGGCGCCAACTGGGTTGTCGGTGGCGACAAGCGCACCTCGTACTACATATACGACGCCCCGCCGGCCGAGCCCGGCCAGGCCGGTGCCGGCACGGTGCACCACGTCGCCTTCGCCACCGAGGTCGACGAGCAGGACGCGTGGCAGCAGCGCGTACATGCCGTTAACCCGCACGCGACTCCGGTGATCGATCGCTTCTGGTTCAAGTCGATCTACTTCCGCGAGCCGTCGGGCGTGCTCTTCGAGCTGGCCACGATGGGTCCAGGATTCACTGCCGACGAGTCGCTCGAAGAGCTCGGCCAGAACCTCACGCTGCCGCCGAACTTCGAGCATCTGCGTGAGCGTCTTGCGGGGGTGCTTACGCCGTTGCCCGATCCGCGCTCGGAACGCGCGACACGCGCCTGAGCGCCGGTCTCGGCCCCACCTAGAATCCGGCCATGGGTGGCATGGATTCATCGGCTTTCACGCTGTCGACGGGCAGCGGCGAGCTGCGCGAGCGCGAGGTCGAGCTGGCCGCCCTTGAGACGGCGATCGTCGACGCCAAGGCCGGTGAGTCGCGAGTGGTGCTGATCGAAGGACCGGCCGGCATCGGCAAGACCCGGCTGCTGCAGGAGGCGCGCAAGCGCGCCGCGCAGGCCGGCTTCAAGGTGCTCACGGCGCGTGGCAACGAGTTCGAGCGCGAGTTCCCGTTCGGCGTCGTGCGCCAGATCTTCGAGCCCGAGTTCCAGGCCGGCCGGTTGGACATGAGCGGTTCGGCCGAACCGGCGCGCGCGATCTTCGACGCCGCGCCGGGCGAGGCGCCGGCCGCTGGCGACGGCGCGATGTTCGCCGTGCTCAACGGCCTCTTCTGGCTGGTCGCCGGCATGTCCGAGGATGAGCCGTTGATGCTCGCCGTGGACGACCTTCAGTGGGCCGACCGGCCATCGCTGCACTTCCTGGCCTATCTCTCGCGACGGCTCGAAACGCTTCCGGTCATCGTGATCGCCAGCCTGCGGCCGGCCGAGAGCAGCGCCGACTCGGCGATCGTTCGCGAGTTGATGAGCGACCCGCGACGGCTCTCGGTGCTGCCGGCGCCCCTGACCGAGAGCGCCGTCGCCGAGATCACCGGCGCGCGTCTCGGAGTTCAGCCCGACGCAGCCTTCGCCGCCGCGTGCCACGAAGCGACTGGCGGCAACCCGCTGCTGCTCGAAGAGATGCTCAAGGAGTTCGCCATCGAGCACGTCACCCCGACGGCCGGCGCCGTCGAGAAGGTGCGCGAGATCGGTCCGCGCGCGGCATCGCGCGCGGTGCTGCTGCGCCTTGCCCGCCTGCCGCGGGAATGCGTTCAGGTCGCGCGCGTGCTGACGGTGCTGGGTGAGGGCGCGCCGCTATCGGCGGTCGCCGAGCTGGCCGCCGTAGACGAGACGCTGGCCTCCGACGCGATCAAACGCGCCACTCAGGTTGAGATCCTGCGCCCCGAGGCGCCGATCGGCTTCGTACATCCGCTGGTGCGCGAAGCCGTTTACCGCGACGTGCCGCCGGGCGAACGCGAGTTGCTGCACGAGCGAGCCGCGCGCATGCTCAGCCAGGCGAACGCGCCGACCGAGCGCGTTGCGGCGCAGCTGTTGCACGTGCCTTCGATCGGCGACCGCTGGATCGTGCAGACACTGCGTGCGGCGGCGGCCGAGGCGCAGCGCCGCGGCGCGCTCAGCAGCGCCGTCGCCTACCTCGCCCGCGCGCTCGAGGAGCCGCCGGCCGCCGAAGACCGCGCCGACGTGCTGCGCGACCTCGGTCTGGCCGAGGCGCTGACCAACAATCCCGCTTGCGTCGAGCATCTCTCCCAGGCGTACGAGCAGACGCCCGACCCGGTGATGCGCGGCTGGTTGGCCTTCGCCCTGGCTCGCGTGCTCGGCTTCGCCGACCGTCCCGTCGAATCGGCCGCCTTGCTCGACCGCGCCACCGCCGACCTGTCCGACGAGCACGATGCGTTGCGCCGGCGCCTGCACGTAGTGAGGCTGTCGACGTCTTGCGCCAACCCGGCAGTCGTGCCGCTCAAGTTGATCGACGACGCGATCGACGGCATCGACGAGACGACCGATGCGATCGAGTCGCGCATGCTCGACGGCGTCGTTAGCTACGGGATGACGATGCGCAACAAACCAGCCTCCGATGTCGAGCGAGTCGCACTGCGTGCCGTCGGCGACGGCAGTCTCTTCACGCTCGATGCGGGCGGCTTCTCGATGATGGCGGCGATGATCGTGCTGGCGCTGGCCGACAGCGATCAGGCGGTGCCCGTCTGCGAGCAGGCGCTCGCGGCCGCACACAAGGGGGCGTCGGTGATGGCGCCGGCCGCCGCGCGCGCCTTCAAGGGGTTCGCGCTGACGCTGCACGGCGAGCTTCCCGAGGCGATCGAACTGCTCGAATCGGCGATGCAAGACGTGCGCCAGTTCAACATCATCGTCGGCTTCAGCCAGATCGCCTCGTACCTCGCGCTGGCCGGCGTCGAGAAAGGCGATTTCGACTACGCCCGCGAGCGTCTCGACGAGGTCGAGCAGTATCTGCCCGAGGGCACCCAGCGCAGCTGGTGGCTGACGGCTAAGTTGCAGCTCGCCGTCGAGCGCGGCGACAACGAACAGGCCGTGGCGCT
Source organism: Actinomycetota bacterium (assembly GCA_016219715.1). Lineage (GTDB taxonomy): Bacteria > Actinomycetota > Thermoleophilia > Solirubrobacterales > JACPNS01 > JACPNS01. The sequence continues at coordinate 12,539 of JACRKX010000073.1, forward strand.
GGCCGATGAGCTGGCATCACGATACGGCGACCAGATCCTCAATCCGGCGTGGCTTCCGTGGCGCTCGCTGAAGGCCCAGGCGCTCGGCCGGCTGGGCCGCGGCGACGAAGCGCTGGCGTTGGTCGACGAAGAGGTAGAGCTGGCCCGCGCGTGGGGCGCGCCGCGTGCGCTTGGTCGCGCGCTGCGGATTCGCGGCCAGATGAAACGGAAGGAAGGGATCGACGACATCGAAGCCGCGCTCTCCCTGCTGGCCGCCTCGAACGCCCGCCTCGAGTACGCCCGCGCACTCGCGGCCAAGGGCACCGCGCTACGCCACGACCGCAAGGCGACCGAGGCGCGTGAGCCGCTCGAGCAGGCGCTAAAGCTCGCCTCGATCGGCGGCGCCGAGGGGCTCGTCGCGCACATCCGCGACGAGATCGCCGCGACCGGTGCCTCACCGCGCGTGAAAGAGTTCGAAGGGCTTGACTCGCTGACCCCCAGCGAGCGTCGTGTGGCCGGGCTCGCGATCGAAGGCAACACCAACCGCGAGATCGCCCAGACCCTGTTCGTCACACCGAAGACCGTCGAGGTGCACCTGAGCAACGTGTACCGCAAGCTCGACATCCGCTCGCGGCGCGAGTTGCCGGATGTTTTCGCCGCCGCGTAGCCGGCCGCACCGGCAGTCGACTATTACCATCGCTCCATGAGCGAAGTTCCTGCGTTCGCGCTGCCGACGGGCAGTGGCGAGTTGCACGAGCGCGATTTCGAGCTAGCCGCGCTGGAGACGGCGATCGTCGACGCCAAGGCCGGTGAGTCGCGCGTAGTGCTGATCGAAGGACCTGCCGGCATCGGCAAGTCGCGGCTGCTGCTGGAGGCGCGTTCGCGCGGCGACGCGGCCGGATTCAACGTGCTTTCGGCCCGTGGCAACGAGTTCGAGCGCGAGTTCGGATTCGGCGTCGTGCGTCAGCTGTTCGACCAGGCCTACCGCTCTGCCAATGGCAACGGCGTCTTCGAAGGACCGGCAGCCGCCGCGGCCGCGGTCTTCGACGCGGTACCGGGCGAAGCCAAGGTGGCCGGCGACGGCGCCTCCTTCGCGATTCTGCACGGCCTCTACTGGGCAGTCGCGAACCTCTCCGAGCAACAGCCGACGATGCTCGCAGTCGACGACCTGCATTGGGCCGACATGCCGTCGCTGCACTTCCTGTCTTACCTCTCGCGGCGTCTCGAGTCGATGCCGCTCGTCGTGGTGGCGACCTTGCGACCGGGCGAGAGCGGTGCCGACTCCACTGCCGTGCGCGAGCTGATGAGCGACCCCGCGCGCCTGTCTGTCGCGCCTGGTCCGTTATCGCCGCAGGCGGTCGCGGCGGTGATCGAGGCGCGCCTCGGCGCGATCCCCGACGCGGAGTTCGCCAGCGCCTGCCAGAAGGCCACAGACGGCAACCCGCTACTGCTCGAGGAACTGCTCAAGGAGACGGCGGCCGCGGGAGTTAGCCCGGTCGCCGCCAACGTCGCAACCGTGCAAGAGATCGGTCCGCGCGCCGCCTCGCGCGCCGTGCTGCTGCGCCTCGCGCGTCTCGACGAGTGCTGCCTCCAGGTCGCGCGCGCGCTGACGGTGCTCGGCGAATCGGTGCCGCTCTCGACGGTCGCCGAGCTGGCGGGCACCACCGAGGCCGGCGCCGCCGAGGCGGTGCGCAAGTGCGCCGAAGTCGAGATCCTCAGGCCGGAGGCGCCCGTCGGATTCGTGCATCCGATGGTGCGCGAGGTCGTCTACCGGGACATTCCGCCGGGCGAGCGCGAGTTGATGCACGAGCGCGCAGCCAGGCTGTTGCAGTCGTTGAAGGCCCCGGCCGAGCGCGTCGCCGCGCAGCTGCTTCACGTGCCTCCCAGGGGAGACGAATGGGTGGCGCAAACGCTGCGCACCGCGGCCGCGTTCGCCACCGGTAAGGGTGCGACCAGCAGCGCGATCACGTATCTCGAAAGGGCGCTCGCCGAACCGCCGCCCGGCCCGCAGCGCATCGAGGTGCTGCGTGACCTTGGCCTGGCCGAGGCGCTCGCCAACCGGATCGAGTGTGTCGACCACCTGCAACAGGTCTACGACGCGCTCGACGATCCGCTGCAGCGTGGCTGGATGGCCTTCATCCTCGGCCGCGTCTTCGGTTACGCCGACCGCGCGATCGAGGCCGAGCAGATCCTTCAGCGCACGTTCCCCGATCTCGGCGACGAGCACGCGCTGCTCCGGCACCGGCTCGAGACTGTGCGAATGTCGGTCGCCTACATCGATCCCGACGTCTTGCCGCTCGACTTCATCTCGGGGATCATCGACGCCTGGAAGCCCGGCGGCGACACGGTCGAGGACCGCATGCGCGAAGGCGCCGTCACCTACGGCATGGCGATGCGCAACGACCCATCCGAGGACTGCGTTCGCGTCGCGCTCGACGCCGTCGCCGACGGTCAGCTCTATGAGCTCGACCCGGCCGGCTTTCCGATCATCGGCGTGCTTGTCGTGCTCGCACTGGCCGACAGCGACGCCGTGATCGACGTCTATCGCAAGATCATCGCCGCCGGTCACCGCGGCGGCTCGGTGCTCGCGCCGGCGGCCGCGCGCGCGTTCGGAGGGTTCGCGATGACGCTGCGCGGCGACCTGCAGGAGGCCAAGGAGCTGCTCGACACGGCGACGGCCGACGTGGTGCAGTTCGACGTTCAGATGGGCCGCTCGCAACTGGCCGCGTTCAACGCGGTGCTCTACGCGGAGATGGGCGATCTCGAGAAGGCGGAGCGGCTGCTCAACGACGCGCGAGACGACCTGCCCGAGGGC
>JACRKX010000005.1 GCA_016219715.1 Actinomycetota bacterium
CAACCCAGCCGGGATCGACCGGCAGCAGCACCGCGGCGCCACCTGCGCGCTGCACCGCGTCGACGTACATGCTCGGCAGCAGGTCGGCCGGCTGGTCCCACACGGCCCAGCGCGCGGGCTCCAGCGCGGCGCAGACGCCGATCAGCGGCCTGCGGCCACTCACAGCGGTGTCGTGTAGGCGCCGCTGAGACCGCCGTCGACCAGGAAGGTCGACGCAGTCACGTAGCTCGAATCGTGGCTGGCGAGAAACAGCGCGCCCTGGGCGATCTCTTCGGCACGCGCGAAGCGACCCATCGGCAGGTGCACGAGCCGGCGCTCGGCCTTCTCGGGATCCTTCGCGAACAGCTCCTGCAGCAGCGGAGTGTCGACCGGCCCCGGGCAGAGCGCGTTGACGCGCACGCCCTGTTTGGCGAACTCCACGCCCAGCTCACGCGAGAGAGAAAGCACGCCGCCCTTCGAGGCCGTGTAGGAGATCTGCGATGTCGCGGCGCCCATCACCGCGACGAACGAGGCAGTGTTGATCACCGACCCGCCGCCGGCCTTCAGCAGGTGCGGAATCCCGTACTTGCAGCAGAGGAAGACGCTCTTGAGGTTGACGTCCTGCACGCGCTGCCACGCGTCGAGCGAAGTGTCGAGCACCGACGCGTCGTCGTTTGGCGAGATGCCGGCGTTGTTGAAAAGCACGTCGATGCGACCGAACCGCTCGGCGACTTCGGCGTACATCGCCTCGACCGCCGCTTCATCGGTTACGTCGACGGCCAGCGCCAGCTCACCCGGTGAATCGGGCGCCAGGTCGACACCCACGACCGTCGCGCCCTCGCGCGCGAAGATCTCTGCCGTCGCGGCGCCGATGCCGCCCTTCGCGCCGGTGATCACGGCGACCTTTCCGTCGAGACGTGCCATCTCAGTTCCCCTCCGTGGCGTAGTAGATCGTTTTCGTTTCGCTGTAAGCGTCGAGCGCGTGCGGCCCGAGTTCGCGGCCGTAGCCAGATTGCTTGAAGCCTCCAAACGGCGTGGTCACGCGCACCGAACTGTTCGAGTTGATCGACAGCACGCCGGTCTCGACCGCGCGCGCCACGCGCAGAGCGCGGGCGCCGTCGCGTGTCCAGATCGAGCCCGAAAGGCCGTAGATCGTGTCGTTGGCCAGCGCGATCGCCTCGGCCTCGTCGCGAAACGGGATGACCGCCGCGATCGGCCCGAAGATCTCTTCGGTCACGGCGCGGTCGTCGCGCTCGACCGGACAGAGCACGGTGGGCGCAAACCAGTAGCCAGGGCCGTCCGGAGCGGTGCCACGAAAGGCAACCGGCGCGCCGTCGGGAACGAAGCCGGCCACGGTCTCACGCTGCGCGGCGCTGATCAGCGGCCCCATCTCGCTGGCATCGTCGAGCGGCTCGCCGACGCGCAACCCGGTGACCGCCGGCTCGAATGCCGCCATGAAGTCGTCGAGCGCTTCGGCCTGCACGAGAATGCGCGAGCGCGCGCAGCAGTCCTGCCCCGCGTTGCCGAAGACCGCGCCAGGCGCGGCGGCGGCGGCGGCCTCGATGTCGGCGTCGGCAAACACGATGTTGGCCGACTTGCCACCAAGCTCGAGTGTCACGCGCTTGATCGTCGCGGCTGCGGCCGCCGCGATCGAGCGACCGACCTCGGTCGAACCCGTAAAGGCGATCTTCGCCACGCCGGGGTGCTCGACGAGTCGCGCGCCGCAGGTCGAGCCAGGGCCGACAACGACGTTCACGACTCCCTCTGGCAGCCCGGCCTCGATCGCCAGCTCGGCGAAGCGGAGCGCGGTCAGCGGCGTCAGCTCGGCCGGCTTGAGCACGACCGTGTTGCCGGCAGCCAGCGCTGGCGCCAGCTTCCAGGCGGCGATCGTCAGCGGAAAGTTCCATGGTGTGATCAACCCGACCACGCCAAGCGGCTCGCGCACCGTAAAGGCCTGGCCGCCGGCGGCGGGGATCGTGTCGCCGGTCAGGCGCTCTGGCGCGCCGGCGTAGTAGCGAAAGGTCTCAACGACCATCCCCATCTCGCCGCGCGCGTCGCCGATCGGCTTGCCGGCGTTGCGCGCCTCGAGCGTCGCCAGCTCTTCGAGCTCAGCTTCGATCGTGTCGGCCAGCGAGCGCAGGAGCCCCGCGCGAGCGGCGGGCGTCACGTCGCGCCACGCCGGAAACGCCGCCGTTGCCCGCGCGACCGCTTCGTCGACCTGGTCGACGCCGGCGCGCGGCACCTGCCGCAGAACCTGCTCGGTCGCCGGCTCGATCACGTCGAGCATTTCGCTCACAGGCGCTCGAACCCCCGCACGCGCTCCCAGTCGGTGACCGCCGACTCGAAGGCGGCGAGCTCGACGGCAGCGTTGTTTGAGTAGTGGTCGACGACCGCGTCGCCGAAGGCCGTCCGCGCGACCTCGCTAGCGGCGAACAACTCGCGAGCCTCGCCCAGGGTGCCGGGCACGCGCTGCAAGTCGGCGGTGTAGGCGTTGCCTTCCAGCGCCGGTTCGAGCGGCAGCTCGTTCTCGACGCCGTGCAGGCCAGCCGCGATCAGAGCGCTGATGGTCAGATAAGGATTCACGTCGGCGCCGGGCAGGCGGCATTCGATGCGTCGCGCGCCGCCGTGGCCGACCTCACGCAACGCGCAGGTGCGGTTGTCGCGACCCCAGGCGATCGCCGTCGGCGCGAACGATCCGGCGGCGAAACGCTTGTACGAGTTGACGTTGGGCGCGTGCAGCAGGGTCAGCTCGCGCAGGCAGGCCAGCTGGCCCGCGACAAAGTGGTCGAAGACCTCGGGGCTCGAAGCGAAGACGTTGCCGCCATCTCCGGCGGCCAGCGAAAGGTGGACATGGCACGAGTTGCCTTCGCGCTCGTCGTACTTGGCCATGAAAGTGATCGCCATGCCCTCTTGCGCGGCGATCTCCTTGGCGCCGTTCTTGTAGAACGAGTGCTCGTCTGCGGTGCGCAGCGCGTCGGCGTAGTGAAAGTTGATCTCGTGCTGGCCCGCGTTGCACTCGCCCTTCGAGTTCTCGACCTTCAGACCAGACGCCGCCATCGCTCGCCGGATGCGGCCGATCAACGGTTCGACGCGCGCGGTGCCGAGCAGCGAGTAGTCGACGTTGTACCGGTTCGCCGGCGTCAGGCCGCGATAGCCGGCGTCCCACGCTTGGTCGTAGGTGTCCTCGAAGAGGATGAACTCGAGTTCAGTGGCGGTGTTGGCCCGCCAGCCGCGCTCGGCCAGCCGCTCGATCTGCCGCTTGAGGATCTGCCGCGGCGCAACCTCGACCGGCCCGCCGCCGTGGGCGTGGATGTCGGCCATGCAGAGCACCGTGGACTGGTGCCAGGGAACCGGCCGCAGCGTGGCCAGATCGGGATGCAACTCGAAGTCGCCGTATCCGGTATCCCATGACGATGTCGCGTAACCGTCGACTGTGTTCATTTCGACGTCGACGGCCAACAGGTAGTCGCACGCCTCGGCCGATCGTTCGGCGACGTGCCTGACGAAATGGTCCGCGGCCATGCGCTTGCCCTGGAGTCGCCCTTGCATGTCGGTGATCGCCAACAGCACCGTGTCGATCGATCGCTCCCTGACCGCGCGCCTGAGTTCACCGAGATTCATGGGCGAAAAGTACCAGTGCGCTGGGAATTTCGTTCGATCGACCGAGAGCTGCTCGGCGCCAATCGCGATCTGTGGGCCAACTGCCGGTAACCTTTTGCGCTCTTCGGGGTCGCGCGCGCCGCGCGCTCGACCGACGACGATCCCAGCCAGATTCCTACATCGCGGCGTACTTGGAGCAAATCAGCAGCATGCAGAAGGTTGTCGGCACCTCGCCGAAGACAAAATCGAGCACCCCGGCCACGCCCGCCAAGGGCCGCCCGGCGGCCACCGGTCTCTACGACCCGGCGAACGAGCACGACGCCTGCGGCGTCGGCTTTGTCGCGCGCCTGCAAAGCGAGCCGACCCATGAGGTGATCGAGCGCGCGCTGGTCGTGCTCGAACACATGGAACACCGCGGCGCCCAGGGCGCCGACCCTGACACCGGCGACGGTGCGGGCATCCTGCTGCAACTGCCAGACGAGTTCTTCCGCGGCGTGGCCGGCGTCGAGCTGCCGGCGGCCGGCGAGTACGGCGTGGCGATGTGCTTCCTGCCGCATGAACTGGCCCAGCGCGAGTGGCTCGAACGCCGCCTCGAGCAGGTCGTCGAGGCCGAAGGGCTGCGTGTACTGGGTTGGCGCGATGTGCCGGTCGACCGCAACCACGCCGGGGTGATCGCCCTGTCGGCCGCTCCCTACATCAAGCAGCTCTTCATCGGCGCCGCCGACGGCCACGCCGACCAGGACGGCTTCGAGCGCAAGCTCTACGTCGCGCGCCGCGTGTTCGAGCACGAGGCCGGCGAAGACGCGCCGGTCATCTCGATGTCGTCGCGCACGATCGTCTACAAGGGAATGCTCTCGGCGCCACAGCTGCCGGGCTACTTCCCCGACCTGCGCGACGAGCGCGTCAAGAGCCAGGTCGCCGTCGTGCACTCACGCTTCTCGACCAACACCTTCCCAAGCTGGGAGCTCGCCCACCCCTTCCGCATGCTCGCCCACAACGGCGAGATCAACACGCTGCGCGGAAACCACAACTGGATGCGCGCGCGCGAGGCCCAGCTTCGTAGCGAGCTCTTCGGCGACGACATCGGCAAGCTGCGTGACGTAGTCCGCCCCGGCGGATCCGACTCAGCGGCACTCGACAACGTGCTCGAACTGCTCGTGCTCGGCGGCCGCTCGGCGCCGCACGCCCTGATGATGATGATCCCCGAGGCCTACCGCACCCGCGAAGAGCTGACGCCTGCCGTAAAGGGCTTCTACCACTTCCACGCCTGCATGATGGAGCCATGGGACGGTCCGGCCGCGGTGGCCTTCTGCGACGGCCGCTCGGTCGGCGCGACGCTCGACCGCAACGGACTGCGACCGGGTCGCTGGGTGGTCACGAAGGACGGCTATGCCGTGATGGCCTCTGAAATCGGCGTGCTGCCGATCGAGCCCGAGAACGTCGAGCGCAAGGGTCGTCTGCGGCCCGGAAAGTTCTTCTTCGTAGACCTCGAGGCCGGCCGCGTGATCGAAGACGCCGACCTCAAGGAATCGATCGCCACGCGCCGCCCGTACGAGGAGTGGACGCGCAACCAGCTCGTGCACCTCAGCCATGTTCCCGAGCGCGGCCGCGCCGAACCGGCCACCGGCGAGGCGCTGCGCACCCGTCAGCTCGCCTTCGGCTACACACAGGAGGACCTGCGCGTGCTGCTCGAGCCGATGGTCGCGGCAGCCGCCGAACCGATCGGCTCGATGGGCAACGACCTGGCACTGGCGGTGCTGTCCGACCGGCAGCCACTGCTGTTCTCCTACTTCAAGCAGCTCTTCGCGCAGGTCACGAACCCGCCGATCGACCCGCTGCGCGAGCAGATGGTGATGAGCCTCGTCACCCGGCTCGGCGGCCGCGGCAACATCTTCGACGAGTCGCCCGAGCACGCGACGCAGCTGATCGTCAACAGGCCGATCCTCGACGCCGTTGAGATCGAGAAACTGCGCAACCTCGACCGCAGCGGCTTCCGTTCGCGCACGATCGACACGACGTGGCCCGCCGTCGAAGGAACAAAGGGCATGGAAAGCGCCGTTCGCCGGATCTGCGACGAGGCGCGCGCCAGCATCGACGAAGGCGCCACGATCCTCATCCTTTCGGACCGGGCGATCGACGCCGAGCGCGCGCCGATCCCGTCACTGCTGGCCGTCGCGGCCGTACACCAGCACCTCGTCAGCGAAGGCGTGCGCCTGCGTGTCGGCCTGATCGTCGAGTCCGGTGAGCCGCGCGAGGTTCACCACATGGCGGCGCTGATCGGCTACGGCGCGGCGGCGATCCACCCCTATCTCGCGCTCGAATCGCTGGTCAACCTGACGGCACTCGGTCACATGCCCGAGGAGATGAAGGTCGCCGAATCGGAGATGCGCCTGATCAAGGCGCTCGACAAGGGCCTGTTGAAGGTCATCTCGAAGATGGGCATCTCGACGATCCAGTCCTACCGCGGCGCGCAGCTCTTCGAAGCGCTCGGCCTGTCCGAGGACCTCGTCGACAGATACTTCACCGGAACCCCCTCGCGCATCGGCGGCGTGGGCATCGAAACGCTCGCCCAGGAGGCGCTCGACCGTCACGCCCGCGGCTACGACCAGGCGCCGGAGTTCGGCTTGCTGCCGGTCGGCGGCGTCTACCAGTGGCGCCGCCAGGGTGAGCGCCGCGTCTGGAACCCAGCAACGGTAAGCAAGCTGCAGAACGCCGTCGGCTTGAACCCCGACGCCGAAGGCGGCCCGGTCAGCTACCGCGAGTTCGCCGACTCCGTGAACAACGAGGCCGCCAGCCGCACCACGCTGCGCGGTCTGATGAGCTTCAAGCCGGCCGGCCCGGCGATTCCGATCGAAGAGGTCGAGTCTGGCGCCGAGATCGTCAAGCGCTTTTCAACGGGCGCGATGAGCCTCGGTTCGATCTCCAGCGAGTCGCACGAGGCACTGGCCGTGGCGATGAACCGCCTCGGCGCGCGCTCGAACACCGGCGAAGGCGGCGAAGACCCCGGGCGATTCACAGACGAGCGTCGCTCGGCGATCAAGCAGATCGCCTCTGGCCGCTTCGGTGTGACGATCGACTACCTGACCAACGCCGATCAGCTTCAGATCAAGGTTTCACAGGGAGCCAAGCCCGGCGAGGGCGGCCAGCTTCCGGGACCGAAGATTTCGCCCTACATCGCGAAGCTGCGCCACTCCACGCCCGGCGTGGGTCTGATCTCGCCGCCGCCGCACCACGACATCTACTCGATCGAAGATCTCAAGCAGCTGATTCACGACCTGCGCTGCGCGAACCCGACGGCCAGCGTCTCGGTGAAGCTCGTCTCCGCCGTCGGTGTCGGCACCGTCGCCGCGGGCGTAGCCAAGGCCGGCGCCGACCACGTCGTGATCGCCGGTCACGACGGTGGAACGGGCGCCTCGCCGCAGTCGTCGATTTACGGCGCCGGCCTGCCCTGGGAGATCGGCCTCGCCGAAACCCAACAGACCCTGCTGGCCAACGACCTTCGCTCGCGTATCGCGGTCGAGGTCGACGGCCAGATGAAGACCGGCCGCGACGTCGTAATCGGCGCGCTGCTGGGTGCCGACCAGTTCGGCTTCGCCACCGCGCCGCTGATCGCGATGGGCTGCATCATGATGCGCGTCTGCCACCTCAACACCTGCCCCGTCGGCATCGCCACGCAGAACCCCGAGCTGCGCAGCCGCTTCAAGGGCACGCCGGACCACGTCTTCAACTACTTCGTCTACCTCGCCGAGGAAGTGCGGGAGATCATGGCGTCGCTCGGCATCCGCAGCTTCGACGAGCTGATCGGCCGCAGCGACCTGATCGAGACCGACCCGGCGATCGAAGACGGCAAGGCCGCCAGCGTCGACCTGACGAACGTGCTGCTGTTCCCCGACGTACCGGCCGGCGCCGCGCGCCGCCACCTCACCGACCCCGACAGCGGTCTCGCCGAACAGATCGACTGGCAGCTGATCGAGCAGGCCGGCCCGGCGATCGAGCACGGCGAACGTGTCGCGATCGAGCTGCCGATCCGCAACGTCGACCGGGCAGTCGGCGGCATCCTCTCGAACGCCATCGCCAAGCGCTACGGCTCGGCGGGGCTGGCCGAGGGATCGATCGAGGTGACCTTCAGCGGCTCGGCCGGTCAGTCGTTCGGCGCGTGGCTGTCCCCGGGCGTCAACTTCACGCTCGACGGCGACGCCAACGACTACGTCGGCAAGGGCCTCTCGGGAGGCAATCTCGCCGTGCGCCCGCCCGCTGGCTCCACCTTCACCGCCGAGGAAAACGTGATCGTCGGCAACGCCGTGCTCTACGGCGCCACCGGCGGCAAGGCGTTCTTCAGCGGGCTCGCCGGCGAACGCTTCGCCGTGCGCAACTCGGGCGCGATCGCCGTGATCGAAGGCGTCGGCGACCACGGGTGCGAGTACATGACCGGCGGCCGCGTGACGGTGCTCGGGCCGACCGGCGAGAACTTCGCGGCCGGCATGAGCGGCGGCGTTGCGCTCGTCTACAACCCCGATGGGCTCTTCGAGCGTCGCCTCAACCGCGAACTCGTCGAACTCGAAGCGGTCGAGGGCGAAGACGCCGAGCTGCTCTTCCAGGACATCTCCGAGCACGTCGCCGCGACGGGATCGACGCTCGGACAGCGCATCCTCGACGCCTGGCCAGCGGCTGCGGGAGACTTCGTGAAGGTGATGCCAAGCGACTACAAGCGCGCGCTCGAAGAGCTGGCCCAGAAGGCCGAACGCGTCTCGCCAGAAGGCGCGACCAGCGCCCACGACGACGCGCCGCACGCGCTGCACGCGCCGGCCACGCGCGGCGAGATCAAGTTGCCGTTCCACACGGGCGAGCACGGCGAGCTCAAGATCAAAGACGACAGCGAAGACGAAGACGAACAGCCCGTCGGGGCGCAAAGCGACCGGGGTGATGGCTGATGGGTGAGATCGGCGGATTCCTCAAGCTGCACCGCGTCGACTTCGACAAGCGCAAGCCCGACGAGCGCAAGCTCGACCACAAGCACTACTACTCACTACAGCCCGAAGAGCAGCTCAGCGACCAGGGCGCCCGCTGCATGGACTGTGGCGTGCCGTTCTGCCACGTCGGCTGCCCGCTGGGCAACCTGATCCCGGA
>JACRKX010000006.1 GCA_016219715.1 Actinomycetota bacterium
CCGAGACCGCACCCGCCATCTGGTTTCTTCGCCACGTCCACACCGGCCCAGACGGCGCCGCGCGTACCCGTCACGGCATCTTCTGCCGCCTGCGCGTGCAGGACTACGGCCCCGGCAAGATCCGCCCCCACGAACGCACGCATCCCGGCCCCAAAGAGGACCGACTCAAGCTGATGCGCGCGACCAAGGCCAATCTCTCGCCGATCTTCAGCCTTTTCTCCGATGAATCCGGCGACTTCGCCAGCACCGTCGCCGAAACGACGGAAGGTGATGCCTTCGACACCACCACCGACCTCGACGGCTCAAAGAACACGCTCTGGCGCGTAGCCGACGAGGCGACGATTGGCTCGCTGCAGGCTGCGCTGGCCGACAAGGAGCTGCTGATCGCCGACGGTCACCACCGCTACGAGACCGCCCGCGTCTATGCCGAAGAGGTCGGCGGCGAGGGCGAGCACAACTACGTGCTGATGTTCCTCTGCGCCCTGCAAGACCCGGGAATGACCGTCTTCGCCACCCATCGCCTCGCCGAGAACACCACTCGCGAGCAGCAGGAGGCGATTCGCGACACGCTGAAGGCCAACTTCGACGTGACCGAGATCGACACGGCCGAGATCGCCCCTCCAGACAGCGACGACACCTCGAAGTGCGAGTTCGGCTACATCGACAGCTTCCACAAACAGGCCTACAGGCTGACGCTGAAGGACCAGTCGATCGCCGAGGGCGCGCTGGCCGACAAACCCGCTCCTTACCGTGAGCTCGACACGGCGATCCTCGAGGCACTGCTGCTGAAGGGCGCCCTGGGCATGACAGACGACGACATCTCGCACCTCAACGGCCTCTGGTACAGCAGCGACCGCGACGAGGCGCTCGAATTCGTCACCAGTGGCCAGTACGACCTCTGCTTCTTCCTGCGTCCCACTCCGATCGAGCAGATCCGCGCGATTGCGGCGGCCGGCGAGAACATGCCGCCGAAGTCCACCTACTTCTATCCGAAGATCCCAACCGGGATCGTCTTCAACCCGCTTTCCTAGCCGGATCGCGGCTGCAGCGGGCCGCGCCGTCTGGAACCCCACGGTTCCGATATGGGGTCTCGACCCCATGCCCGGTTCTAGCCGCCCGTTCTAGATGGAGTGATTAGATGCCGGAAATTCCACCCCACGGCTCGCGGCGGAGCGTGACAATGTCGGAACAGGAGCCCCTCGATTCGGACACCGGCAGACATCCGGAATCAAGTCCAAAACGGACGGGGCGTTCGCGCGAAAGGCGTAGGCGGCCATCGGCCCGGCCGGCCGCCGAGGACGCGCAGAATCAAGCGCAGCGCAATGAACGGATCCGGTCTCTGGGGGGAGGCCGGATCCGTTCTTTTTTCCCGGTCTTTCGCTCGATTTTTCCTTACTTCAGCTCTTGCCGCACGACGGGACGCGTGATAGCTTGGAGTCGGACGTCAATCCTCGGTAATTCTCTCGGTAGGTGCTCTGAATGGACGACGGCAACGTCGGCACGACTAGCGGCGAAGACAGCAAGACCGATCGCGAACGTCGCGGTGCCAAGCGCGACGGCGCCGGCGTGCGCGAGCAACTCGGCCGCTTCGACTCACCACCCGCCGAGATTCCGCCCGGCGCCCCGCTGGCGCCGCCACCGGTCTTCTTCAAGGACAGAAGCGCGCCGCCCGCCGGCGATCGCTCGCCCACGCTCGTCGACTTTCCGCCACGCGACGCCAACGGCGAGCCCGAACTGGGCCTGGCCGGAGGCCGGCGTTCGCGTGCGCATGGCGACGCCACCGCGGACCACCCGGTAACGCCAAAGCCCTTCACCGTCGTTCGCGGCGGTCAGGGCGAAGAGGAAGAAAACGACTCGGCACGCAGTCTCAGCCCGTCGACCGCCGCCGCGGTCGGTGACCTGACGGCGGCGATGATCGGCCCACTGGCCGGCGGCATCGTGGCGCGCAGCGCCGCGGTCTTCGTCGTCGCCGCCCTGACCGTCCTGATCATGCGTGGCGTCGCGCGCCGCAGCGCCCTGACCGAGCGCGAGATCACGGGCGTATCTCCGGTAGTCGCCACGATCACCGTCTTTGCGACCTGCCTCGCCTTCGACGCACCAGGCGGACTGTCAGAGACCCTGGTGGTGGCGGGCCTGACCTTCGTGGCCGGCGCGTCCGCCGCGCTGCTGCTCAACGCGCTCTACGACCGCTTCGTACACACCCGCATCGCCGTGATCGGCCGAGCCAACCACGCCCACGACCTCGCCTGGGCGCTCGCCGAGGAAGGCGTAAACCGCTACACCGTCGTCGGCCACGTCGCGCCCGACGTCGCGAAAGAGAACGCACGCGACCTCCGTCACGTGTCGTTCAAGGTGCGAGCGCTCGGCCTGCTGCCCGACCTCAGCCACATCGTCGCCCGTCACGACATCGACATGCTGGTGCTTGCCGACGGCGTCGACCGCCTCCAAGTCTTCGAGCGCGCGGCCGTATGCACCGAGCGGTACCGCACGCGGCTGGTGGCGCTGGGTGCGTTCGAAGAGGCCGTCTTCCAGCGCGTATCGCTCGACCAGATCAACGTCGCCTGGATGCAGCACATAATGCACCCGAGCTTTCGCCCGGCGCCTCGCCTGGCGACGCGAGCGATCGACATCGTCGGCGCTCTGCTGATCGCACTGCTGAGCGCGCCACTGTGGATTCCCGCGGCGGTCGCTGTCGCGGTTACCGGCCGTCCGGTCCTGCAACGCCGTCGCGTCGTCGGCGAGCGCGGTCGCTCGTTCGCGCTGCTGAAGTTCCGTACTACGCCTGTCGCGGGCGACCCACTGGTCGACCTCGATCCGCCGATCACGCGCACCGGCCGCCTGCTGCGCCGCCTGCGCATCGACGCGCTCCCGCTGCTGATCAACGTGTTGCGCGGCGACATGAGCCTCGTCGGTCCGCGTCCGGCCTGCCCGAAAGACGTAACGCGGCTCGAACACGACGTGCCGTTCTACGGCCGTCGCCACCTGCTCAAGCCCGGCATCACCGGCTGAGCGCAGCTTCACGCCTCCGGTTCAGCCGGCACCGAAGAGGGCGAAATCACCACGCGCACGCTGTCGCGCGACCTCTTCTACCTCAAGCATCAGTCGCTGTTCCTCTACGGCTACATCCTCGCCGCAAGCCTGTGGGCAGCGCTCACCGGCTCGCTGCAACTGCACGAACGCTCCAGCTGACGTCGCGGCACTTCGCGGGCGACGGCGTGCGCTAATGCCCGCGGCGCATCGCGCCGACTAGAATCACGTCGGTCGTGATGGAGCCGGTGAGGACCGGTGCCGGCGCGCGGCGGCACACTTAACTGATCATGGCGGGATCAACGCGATATGACCATGACTGGATCGTCATCGGATCCGGATTCGGCGGCAGCGTCTCAGCGCTAAGGCTCGCCGAGAAGGGCTACGACGTCGAAGTGCTCGAATGCGGCCGCCGCTTCAAGGACGACGAGTTCGCGGAGACGATGTACAAGCATCCGCACCGCTACTTCTGGCGCCCGTATCTGAAGATGAAGGGCATCTTCCGGATGACGTTCTTCAAAGACGTCGTCGTGCTGACCGGTTGCGGCGTCGGCGGCGGCAGCCTCGGCTACGCCTGCACGCTCTACCGGGCACGCGACAAGTTCTTCGATGACAAGCAGTGGGCGGGTCTCGCCGACTGGAAGACCGAGCTCGACTCGCACTACTCGACGGCCGAGTTCATGCTCGGCGTCAACCAGGTCCCGGTTCACCAGCCTTCCGACGACATCATCCGCAGCCTCGCCGACGACTTCGGCGTCCCCGAGAGCTACCGCAAGACCAACGTCGGCATCTTCTTCGGGCCCGATCCGCAGAACGGCAAGGGCCAGCCCGCGGGCGACCCGTACTTCGGAGGAGCCGGCCCGGATCGCAATGCCTGCAAACAGTGCGGTAGCTGCATGATGGGCTGCCGCTTCGGCGCCAAGAACACGCTCGTCAAGAACTACCTCTGGTTCGCTGAGAAGATGGGCGTAAAGGTCAGCCCGCTACGCACCGTCACCGACATCCGCCCGATCCCGTCCGAGACGGGCATGCGCGATGGTTCGGGCGGCTACGAGGTCGAGAGCATTCGCTCGGGCGCGTGGTTCTTCAAGGGACGCAAGGTCCAGCGGGCGAAGGGCGTAGTGGTCGCAGCCGGTGCGCTGGGCACCAACAGGCTGCTCGCCAACTGCAAGCACGACAGCTCGCTGCCACGGCTCTCGGACCGGCTCGGCGAACTGGTTCGCACCAACAGCGAGGCGATCCTTGCCGCCACCGCGCTCGACGACTCGGTCGACTACTCGACCTCCTGCGCGATCAGCTCCAGCTTCTACCCCGACGATCACACACACATCGAGAACGTCACCTACGGCCATGGTGGCGACGCGATGGGCGCATCGTTCACGTTGCTCACCGGCGAGGGCACCGCACTGACGCGGCCACTGAAGTTCCTGGCCGGAGTGGTTCGCGATCCGATCGGCTTCGCCAAAACGCTCACGGGCCACCACTGGTCCCGCCGCACCGTGATCCTGCTCGTCATGCAGACACTCGACAACTCGATCAAGTTCAAGCCGGTCAAGAACCCGTGGGGCAAAGGCTGGCGCCTGACCACCGAAGAGGACCCGGTCGCGCCGAACCCGCGCTTCATCCCCGCCGCCAACAAAGCGGCCGCCCTAGCCGCGAAGAAGCTCGGCGGCTACGCGCAGAGCAGCATCTTCGAGGTCTTCCGCAACACCCCCACCACCGCTCACATCCTCGGCGGCGCCGTGATCGGCGACGGTCCCGAGACCGGAGTGGTCGACGACTTCAATCGCGCCTTCGGCTATCACAACCTGTTGATCACCGACGGCGCGTCGATGCCCGCCAACCCGGGCGTCAACCCCAGCCTGACGATCACCGCGATCGCCGAGCACGCCATGACGGCGGTGCCGGACAAGGATGGCGTGAAGATCCCCGAGCCGCTCGTCGGCAAAACCCCAACGGAGGTGAAAGTTCCTTGATCGGTCAGATTCAGAAGCTCGGAAGCAAGGTCGCAGACTTCGCATGGGAGGAAGGCAAGCGCGCCGCCGAGCTCGGCAAGACCGTCGTCGACAGCGGCCTGCTCGCACCCTCGCACCCGAAAGTCATCGCCGAGACCGCGCGCGCGATGCGCAAGTGGGGCCCGACCCAGCCGGCCGGCTACGCGATCAGCGCGATGCGAGTGCCCAACGAGCCCGCGATCATCGACGAACTCGGCACGCTCACCAACCTGCAGGTTCACCGGCGCACCAATCAGCTCTCGCACGCGCTGCACAGCGCCGGCATCACCGAGCACAGCCGCGTCGCGATTCTCTGCCGCAACCACCGCGGCTTCGTCGAAGCGTTCGTCGCGACACTCAAGAACGGCGCCGACGCCCTGCTGCTGAACACCGCATTCGCCGGCCCGCAGCTCGTGCAGGTCATAAACGACCAGAACGCCGACGCCGTGATCATGGACGAGGAGTACATCCCGATGCTCGACGGCGCGCTCGAAGGCCGTCCGGCCTTCATCGCCTGGCACGATGGCGACCCGGCGGACCTGCCGTTCCCGACGCTAGAGAGCCTGCTGCCGGGCCAGAGCACCAGCGAGCCGCCCAAGCCCGGCGATGTCGGTCGCACGATCATCCTCACGTCAGGTACGACGGGCAAGCCGAAGGGCGCCGCGCGCACCGAGCCCAAGGGGCTGGCCGGCATCCTGTCGGTGGCCTCGATCATCCCGTATCGCTACCGCTCGAGGGTGCTGGTTTCGGCGCCGCTGTTCCACACCTGGGGCTTTTCGCAGTTCTCGGCGAACCTGATGATGAACGGCACCGTGATCCTGCGCCGCCGCTTCGATCCAGAAGACGTGCTGCAGACGATCGAGCGCGAGCAGGCCGACATGTGGGCAGTGGTCCCGGTCATGCTGCAGCGTGCCCTCGACCTGCCCGACGACGTCAAGCGCAAGTACGACGTCAGCAGCCTTCGCGCCGCCACCGCCAGCGGTTCGGCGCTTCCCGGCGAGCTGGCCATAGAGTTCATGGACCAGTTCGGCGACGTGCTCTACAACCTCTACGGCTCGACAGAGGTTGCGTGGGCGACCATCGCCGCTCCTGCCGACATGCGCAAGGCACCTGGCACCGCCGGTCGCGCGCCGACGGGCACCATTCTGAAGATCCTCAACGAAGAGGGCCGCGAAGTGCCGACCGGCGAGACCGGCCAGGTCTTCGTCAAGCACGACATGATCTTCGAGGGCTACACCGGAGGCGAAGAGGCGAACCGCTTCGCCGACATGGCCGGCACCGGCGACCTGGGCCACTTGAACGCCGATGGCTTGCTGTTCGTCGACGGTCGTATCGACGACATGATCATCAGCGGCGGCGAGAACGTTTACCCGATCGAAGTCGAGGACGTGATCGTCAAGCACGAGGGAGTGCACGAGGCCGCCGTGATCGGAGTCGACGACGAAGAGTTCGGAGCCCGACTCAAGGCCTTCGTCGTGCCGAACAGCGGAGTCGACCTGAGCGAGGAAGTCGTCAAGACTTACGTCAAGCAGCACCTCGCGAACTTCAAGGTCCCGCGCGAGGTCGTCTTCATCGACGAGCTTCCGCGCAACGCG
>JACRKX010000007.1 GCA_016219715.1 Actinomycetota bacterium
GCCGATTCCGCTGCGCTCTGACAAATGACATCCGTTTGGACGTTGAATGTTCAGAAGCTGCGCTCCGCGGTGGCGTTGTCTGTGACTTCTGCCTTCCCGCGGGGTAACTTGAAAGACAGTCGGCGCCGGTTTCTCGCTACCAGTGCCATTCACAGAAGGTCTCGGCAGCCATGATCAAAGCACTCACGCCACCGATCGTTCAGATTCGCGAAGTCAATCTGCATGGCCATAAGGTCTCGTACCGAATCGCTGGCAGTGGCCCGGCGGTCATGCTCGTACACGGCATCGCCGGTAGCGGCGAAACGTGGACCGACACGATGGAACGGCTCGCCGATCACTACACGTTGATCGCGCCAGACCTGCCCGGCCACGGCGTCTCCGACAAGCCGGTCGGCGACTACTCGCTCGGCTCGCTCGCCAGCATGCTGCGAGACCTGTTGGTCACGATCGGCATCGAGCGGGCGACGATGGTCGGTCACTCGCTCGGCGGTGGTGTCGTGATGCAGTTCGTCTACCAGTTTCCGCAGCGTTGCGACCGGCTCGTGCTGGTCTCGAGCGGCGGGCTGGGCAGCGACGTCAACCTCCTGCTGCGCGCCGCGTGCCTGCCGGGTGCCGACCTCTTTCTCGCCGCGACCGCCGGCCCGCTGGCAAAGACCGGCAGCATCGTCGGTGGAGCGCTCGGCCGTTTGGGCTGGCGCCCGGGGTCTGACCTCGAAGAGATATCTCGAGGCTTTGCCTCGCTGGCCGACACCGAGACGCGTAAGGCGTTCCTACACACGCTGAAGAGTGTCGTCGGCATCGAAGGGCAGCGTGTCAATGCGAGCGACAGGCTGTACCTGGCGTCGGAGATCCCGACGCTGCTGATTTCCGGCGAACGCGATCCGATCATCCCGGCCGACCATGCGTCCGAAGCTCACAAGCTGATGCCCGGCAGCAAGCTGGTGATCTTCCCGGCGGCGGGCCATATGCCATACATCGATCAACCGGCCGACTTCGCTCGTGTAATGCGGGATTTCATGGACCGCACTGAGCCGGCCGACATCACGACGGAAAGCTGGAGCGAGATCCTGCGCGGCGTCAAACCGCGCAGGAACAAGGCGTCGGCCTGATTCGGTCGCGAGCGATCCGCCCGCGACCGGGTTTCGGTTCGTTGCTGGCTGGGTACCCGATATAGCGATACGGGGGCGTGTTGAGCCCCCATTGACCCCGAAGCTAAGGAGATCGAACGATGTCCGGTCTTTTGTGGTTGGTACTTGTGATTGTCGTGGCAGCGCTGATCGCCAGTTTCGTGGATGCCGTGATCGGCGGGGTGGTCGGCTTGGTGCTCGCGGTCCTCGTCTTCTTGCTTGTCATCAAGGAAGCCGGCACCAGCGTCTGAGCTGGAATGCTCGAAACCAGTTCGCCACAGTCGCCCCGGCGGCTGTTTAGCGGCCGCGTCTGGCGGGTACGTAACTACAGACGAAAGGGAGTTCGAGAGGCCGAGCGGTGCGGTTGTTTCCCCCAGCCGCACCGCGCGGTTTCTGAGCCGGATATGTGCCGTCCGCGAAGGTTTCGGACCGGCTTCTGACGGGTAGAGCCCGGACATGTCCCGAAATGCCAATCCCTATATCGATCGGCCCGAGAAGAAGCGGCCGGCGAGGTACGAAGCCGACCAGCCGACGACCGAATTCGTAGCTCTGGCGCTGGCCTGGTCGTCTTGGGCTTGGGCGACATTCTTCGTTGTGCTCTCCCTGTTCTTCGTCGGCATTCGCGAGGGCCAGACGTTTTACGAGAGCGACGGTGCGGCGGCGATCGCCGGAGCTGGGCTGCTGTTCCTGATGATGACGGCGGCCGTGATCGCGATGAGTGTCCCGCGGTGGCGGCGCGCCGCCGGCGTGATGGCGGCGATCGCGGCATGCGCCGTATTCACGGCGATCTTCTCGTTGAGCCTGTTTCTCGTTCCGGCGGCGTTTGGCTTTGCGATGGCCGCGCTATTCGAGTTGAGCGCGGCACGCGACCGGTCGGGTTGACCGGGCGCCTGCCGCCCGATCCGCGCCATCCCGATTTGGAGGGGCCGATTCGGACGGCGCGGATCGAGCAGCGAGTCAGTTGTTCGCCGGAGCGCTGCTGATCTCTCCGAGCGCGGAGTGCGAGTCGAGCTCCTCGGCCAGATCGCCGAGCGAGAGGATCCCGACCGGACGATCACCGTCGACGACCGGGATCCGGCGGATCGATTCGCCGCGCACAAGCTCGACGGCCGGCTCCAGGCTCTCGTCGGGCGCGATGACTACGGGCGACGTCGTGCAGATTTCCTTTAGTCGCGTCGACTCGGGGTCGCGACCCTGGGCGAGTGCTCGCACAACGATGTCGCGATCGGTGACGATGCCGGTGACATGACCATCATCGGCAACGACTACGGCGCCGATGTCGTTTTCGCGCATCTGGCGTGCTGCATCCGAAATCGACTTGCCTGGGTCGAGGCAGATCGGATCGGGTGTCATTACCTGCCGGACTTGCTCGTGCATAGGAATGCCTCCTTAATCTGAACGGTTCATCGCAAGCGATTACCCGTCCAGCCAATGCACGAAACCGCCGCATACCACCGAGGTCAAGCACTCTCACTGGCGTGGCAGCTGCTGACGTTGTTCGTTGACACGCGCGAAAAGGTCACCGAGCCGATCGACGCGATCGAGCACGTCCGCGAAGTCGAAGACCAGCGACTCGGCGTCGTCGTCTGCTTGCGCTCGTTCGACCTCGCCCCATTCGAGTGGCGTTGACACGGTCGGACGACGACGTCCACGCAATGAGTATGCGCAGACCGTCGTCTTAGCGTCGTCGTTCTGGCTCCAATCGATCAGCACGCGACCGTCGCGCAGCGACCTGCGCATGTTCGCGACGATCATGTTCGAGTATCTGGCCGCCAGTTCGTGCGCGATGGCTCGCGCGTAGTCCTTCGTCCGATCGAAAGTCAGTCGTGGAACGTTCAGCGGCACGTAGAGCTGAAGACCTTTCGACCCAGACGTCTTGATCAACGATTCAAGGCCGTCGATTGCCAGGCGCTCCCGAAGCGAGAGCGCCACCTCCGCGCAGTCGATCACGTCGGCGCCCGGGCCGGGGTCGAGGTCGAACACCATGCTGCGCGCTCGCTGCATCGAGCGGCGGCGCGCCAGCGGGACGTGGAATTCGAGTGTCGCGATGTTCGCGAGCCACACCAGTGACGCGGTGTCGTCGATGACGCAGTACTCCACGGTGCGACCGCTGCTCGGCGCGAAGCGCGGTGCGGTTTTCATCCATGCCGGTCGGTGCGAAGGGCATTGCTTCTCGAAGAACGATTCGCCCTCGACTCCATCGGGATAACGCTTCAACGTCACCGCGCGATCGGCGAGATGGGGCAGCATCGCCGGCGCGATACGGGCGTAGTAGTCGATCACCGCGGCTTTGGTCGTGCTCGTCTCGGGATAGTGAACTTTGTCGAGGTGCTTGAGCACCAGCGTGCGGCGCTCGACGGTGACAATGCGATCCTCGGCCAGCTGCGGCGCCATCTTCTCAATGTGCCTTCGTGTGAGCTCGGTGGTCGCCGCGGTTTCCACGACGCCGTGACTTCGGGCGAGCCGGCTTGCCGGCCCCGCCGGTAACGCCGGCGAGGCTTTCTTCGAGCGCGGACATGAGGTCGGCGGCCGGACGCCGCTCGGCCTGGGGTGTAGCCGGGACTGAGATCTTGCGTCCCTTGGCCTTCGCTTCGATCAGTTCCAGCACCGCTTCGCGATGCTCGTCTCGGTAGTCGGCGATGTCGAAGTCGCCGGACAGGGCGGAGACGAGCTGGCGTGCCGCGTTCAACTCTGCAGGCTTGCGGTTTTTCTTCTTCAAGCTGCCGGCAGGCTCGATCGCTGGCAGTTGTGCCGGGTTTGTGATCTCGTCCTCGAAGTGCATCGTCGAGACGACGAGCACGGCATCGCGCGGCCAAAGAGCCACGAGGTGCTCCTTTCCGTGCATCACCAGGCGGGCGAAGGCGGCACGATCCTCGGCAGCCATGGCTTCGCAGAGCAAGGCGTAGGCCGCGCCCGCGCCCTCGCCGGGCAGCGCGAAGTAACTGGCGTCGTAGTAGAGGGGATCGATCTCGGATGCGTCGATGAACTTCTCCAGTTCGATCGATCGTGAGCGCTCGGGCTGCAACGCATCTAGTTCGTCGCGCTCGACGATCACGTAGCGGCCGGGCTCGAACTCGTAGCCGCGCACGATGTGTTCGTAAGGCACCTCCTCTCCATCGGCTGGGCAGACCCGCTTCTGCTTGATCCGCACGCCGTCGGCGTCGTGTAGCTGATGGAAGGCGATTCGCCGGTCCGTGGTTACGCCGTACAGGGCGACGGGGAAGTGGATCAACCCGAAGCTGATCGACCCCTGCCATGCGGGGCGACGGGTCGACGCCGTGCGTGCCCCGGCGGTCGCCGCCGGCTTGGCTTTCGCTCGCGGAGTCATAGCGTGGGATCCTCGAGGACGACCTCGTCGGCGCGCTTGTCGCTACGCAATCCCTTGAAAACCGGGTGGCGAAGCCGGCCGTCAGGTGTCAGCTTCTGAAACTCGACCTCGGCGACGAGAGTCGGATCGACGAAGCGCGCGCCCGCCACGTTCACCGGTTCGCAAAACGGGCTCTCATCGGTCTCGGTGGCGTCGAGTCGCGCGGCGATCACCGCGAGTTCACTGTCTCCAAAGCCAGACCCGACGGCGCCGGCGAAGCGCAGGCCGGGGTCGCCGGCTTGCCGACGATAGCCGAGCAATAGCGAACCGAACCAGCTCTTGCGGTGTCCGCCGCCTGGTGTCCAACCGCCGACAGCGAACTCCTGACGCGGCTTGCGCTTGACCTTTATCCAGTCACGCGAACGATGGTCCGGGCGGTATGGGCTGTCTAGTCGCTTTGCGACTACGCCTTCGATGCCCAGCTGCACGGCACTCTCGAGCAGGTGCTGTCCGTCGCTGTATGCGCGCGGAATCGAGACGTGATCGCCGAGCGGCTTGAGCCCTTGCAAGCGATTGCGCCGCTCGTGATAGGGCAGCTCTGTGGTGACCGCGCCGGCGAAGACGATCACATCGAACAAAATAAGGTGGGCCGGCGTGTCTGCGGCCGCGGAGGCGATACGCGAGTGGCCTGTCAGGCCGATGCGCGACTGCAGCAGATGAAAGTCGGGGTAGCCCTCGCTGCCGAAGGCGACGATCTCGCCGTCGAGCACGAGCGGCAGAGCCGCCGGCGGTGCAAGTGTGTGAAGGTCTGCGAACTCCGGGAAGCGGGGCGTGATGTCGTTTCCGCTGCGAGTCTCGATCCGGACACCCGCTGAGCCGATCGTGACGATCGCGCGGATTCCGTCCCACTTGAGTTCGTAGGCCCACTCTTTACCCGTTGGCAGCGGACCGGGCGTGGCCAGCATCGGACGCCGACCGCCTGGCGGCTTCGCCGACGAGGGCCGGGTCGCCGTTCGCACTGTCTCAACCTCGCGTTCAACCTCGCGCGCGACGTGCTTCGCCGTTTTCCGCACGGAGTTTGTCGACGGCTCGCGCCGCGATCTCAGTAGCGCGCTTCAACGACCCGCTTCGCCGGCGCTCGCCGGCCATGGTGTGCCCGAAATGCGGGTCGCGCTTCTTTCTGGTCCCGCGTGGCGGCATCGCAAGTCCTCCTTATCGGTCGGTTTGGGGTGGAGTATTCGATCTACCCGCCTGGCTGAGCGGTGAAACGGTGAAGATCCGGGTTTGTGTGCCGGCGTTGACGGGTAATCGACGGCTCGACGGAATCAACTATCCGAATCTGAGCGAAACGAGAGGGGTTTGAAATGGCTGACCTGACGAACCTTGAAAGCAAGCTCGCCGAGGTGCTCGGCCTAGCGCAGGCTGCACAGGGCGCGACCGAGAAGGTCGCCGGACTCGTCGAGGACATCGAAGCTGCCGAGGCACTGCGCGCCATGCGCGAGGAGGCCGCCGAGACCGAGCGTCGCTGCATCGATCTTGCGGATTCGCTCGAAGGCAAGAAGACAGCGATCATCGACGCCGCGCGCGAGACGAAGGGCGAGGCGACCGAGATGATGAATAGCTATCTCGGCTCCGGCTCCGACGAGCTCGACGGCTTCGAGTTCCTGACGATGGCCGAAGCCGGCGAGGTCGGCCACTGGGAGATCCTCGAGCAACTCAACCAGCAGGCTCGCAACGAGCAGCTCCAGTCGCTGATCGAGTGGGCTTTGCCGATTCAGCGGCGCCACTTCGAAACCGCTCGCAGCTGCTCTCTGCAGCTGGCTGCCAAGGAAGACGCTCCGTCAGCTGCTTGACCACACGGGCGACAGAGACAGCTGGCGCGTCGTGAGCGCCGCCGGAGCTCACGATCCGAAAAAATGGCAGAGTGTCAACCGAGCGGCGAGAAGTGCCGCTGGGGCGACGGCGCCGATGACCGAGCGACAATCGAACATCTCAAAGCCGGCCGACGACCTCGACGACCTTGGTCAGCTGTCGCTGCTGCGGCTCTACCGAGAGACCGGAGACCGCCAGGCCCTGGAATCCCTGGTGGAGCAGATGATGCCTTGGGTCCGGCGAGTCGCCGGCCGCTACACCGGTCGCGGATTCGAGATCGACGAGCTCGCGCAGGTGGCAGCGGTCGGCCTCTTCAAGGCGATCGAGCGATTCGACCCCGCGCGCGGCGTGCAGCTGGAAACCTACGCGGAGCCGACGATCACCGGCGAGATCAAGCGACACTTTCGAGACCACGGCTGGATGGTGCGCCCACCGCGCGATCTGCAGGAGCTGAACGCGAAGGTGATGCGCGCGATCGACGAACTGACGAAGCTGAATCCCACATCACCGACGGTGACCGCAATCGCCGAGCACCTGCAGGTCGGCGAGGAAGACGTGCTCGAAGCGATTCACGCCGGCGGCGGTTACAGCGCGGCACCGTTGGATCCGCCGGACGACGGCTCCGAATCGGCGCCCCGTGAGCATCCTGGACTGGCCGTCGACGACGGAGATTTCGAGCGGCTTCGGCTGCGCCACTCGATCGGAGCGGGTCTTGGCGAGCTCTCGGAGCGCGACCGTGCGGTGATTCACATGCGGTTTTTCCAAGACATGACGCAGTCGGAGATCGCCTTGCAGGTCGGCGTTTCG
>JACRKX010000042.1 GCA_016219715.1 Actinomycetota bacterium
CACCTAGACTCGGTCCATGCTCTCCGACCTCAACTGGAAACGCTCGAACGTCCGTGGTGAGGCGCAATGCAGCCGCTGCTCGCGGACTCTGCTCGCCGGCCAGAACTCGATTCAGATCGATCGCTCGCGGGTTTGCATCAAATGCTGGGATGAAGTGCGGGCCGACCCAACGAAGTCGGTTAAGGAGTACAAGCTGGAGTTCAGGATCGGCAACGGATCGCCGACCCGTCGCAGCAGTTCGAACGGCCGCAGTGGCGGATCTCGCAGGCCCGCGCCGAGCTTGCAGCCGACCCTCAGCACCTACGACGCCGCGCTGCTGGTCGGCAACGCGCTCGATCGAGCCGTCTCCGGCGGCTCCGCCCAACTCTTCCCGGCAGGCGACCTTCCGTTCTTCGAGCCAGGCTTCGACAATCTCGTGATTGGCCGCGCGGGCGTGACGGTCGTCGGGTCGAAGGCCTACTCGTCCGCCGTGCAGATCGAGGCGCCAGTGAGTTGGTCGTCGACATCGATCCCGACGAACGTTCTGTCCAACGGGCGCAACATGCGCGCTCTCGTGGAGCTCGCCATCGAGCAGCGCACAGCACTCGAAGCACTGATCGCCGCCGCGAAGTTCAAGTTCGAGGTGCCCGTCGCCGCCGCCCTGTGCTTCGAGTCCGTCGTGGGCATCGATCGCACACCGGTGCGTGACAGCATGGGCGTGCGCATCGACACCGTGGAGAACATCGCCGCGTTCGCGACGCGGCGCGGCCCCGTCTTCGACAAAGAGATCGAGCCGGTCGTGGACTATCTACGGCAGCTCGCGGAAGCGCCGCTCAAGCCGCTGGCGGCTACGCCAGAGCCACCATCTCCAGGTCACCCTCCTGCCAGTGACTGAACTCCGCGTCCGGCAGCACGAGTGAGAAGTCCGGGTTCAGCGCGTCGATGAACTCGGTGTCGTGGCTGACCACGATGACGGTGCCCGGCCAGCTGTCGAGCGCTTCGGCCACGTAGTCGCGCGAAGCGGGGTCGAGGTTGTTGGTCGGCTCGTCGAGCAGCAACACGTTGTGCTTGCCGGCGACTAGCTTGGCCAGCGCGAGCTTCGTTTTCTCGCCACCGCTCAGAGTCATGACGTTCTGGTAGACCGTGTCGCCGGTCAGCTGGAACTTCGCCAGCAGGCTGCGCGTCTCCGGATCCGAAAATCCAGAGAGCCCCTTGCGCGCGTTCTCGATCACCGTTTCGTCGGCGTCCAGCTCGCCGTGCTCCTGGTCGTAGTAACCGACCGAGACGCCGACTCCGTACTCCACGCTGCCGTCCGTCGGAGTCGTCAGCTTTGCGATCAGTCGCAGCAGCGTTGACTTACCGGCGCCGTTGAATCCGATCAAGCACATGCGCTGCTGGCGGTCGAGCGTGAAGTTCAGGCCCGCGAAGACGTCGTTGTCGTCGTAGGACTTCGCGAGGTCTTCGATCATCAGCACCGTGCGGTGACTGTGCGGCGGGTCGGGGAACTTGTAGCTCGCCTCCTTGCGACGGGTGATCGAGCTCGGCGCCTCCTGCTTGAGTCGATCGACGCGCTGGTCGAGCGCCTTGGCGGCGCGCGCTCGCTTGGCGCTCTGCCCGCGCATCTTGTCGGCCAGGGTCTTCATGCGGCGGATCTCGGCCTCGCGCGTGACGTCCTCTTTCGCGCGGCGAGTCTCGTCAGCCTCGCGCGAGAGCTTGTACTGCGAGTAAGTGCCCTTGTATTCGAAGGTGCGGCCTTCGTCGAGGTGGACGACGCGGGTGATCGACTCATCGAGCAGCTCGAGGTCGTGGCTGATCACGATCAGGCCGCCGCGGTAGTCGCGCATGAAGTCGAGCAGCCAGAGGCGCGCGTCGGTGTCGATGTGGTTTGTCGGCTCGTCGAGCAGCAGCGCATCGGGTGAGCCGAAGAGAATGCGCGCGATCTCCGCGAGTCGCAGCTCGCCGCCGGAAAGCTCGGTCAGCGGTGCGTTCAGCCGCTCCTGGCGTAGGCCGATGCCGTTGGCGAAGCTGCGTGCCTTGTCCTCTGCGGTGTATCCACCCTTGTCGGCGTAGCGCTCCTGCGCGGCGGAGTACCGCGTGATCGCCTGCTCGGTCGGGTCGGCCTCCATCGCGGCCAGCAGTGCGGCGAGTTCGTCGCGCTCGGCGTCGAGGTTCAGTGACGAGAGCACGTGGTCGGTGACGGTCTTGGTCAGGTCGACGTCCTTCTCGATACGTGGATCCTGCGGCAGGTAACCGACCTTGCCCCAGTGCCGCACGGCCATTGCGCCCGCCGGAACTTTGCCCTCGGTCGGCTGGCCGATGATCTTCATGAAGGTCGTCTTGCCCACGCCGTTGCGCCCGACCAATCCGACTTTGTCGCCGGCGTAGAGGGTCAGGTTGATGTCCGCAAACAGGGTGCGGGCACCGATCGTCCTGGTGATGTGTTCAGCGCTGAGAAGCAAAGCTTTGGGGGAGAGACATTCCTTGCCCGCGCGGAAGGGGATCCGATGCGCTGGGGCTGTCTCTGGGGGCTGATTGTACGAGGCCGCGATCGGACCCCGGAGGGTGCTCGCCTCAGGCGCGAGTGGTCGCTGGTTCGAAACCAGCCGCGCCATCAAGCCTTTTTCCTATGTCTCCGTACGACGCGTCATCCGTCAGGTCGACTGATCTCTTCATCTGAAACTCGACACAGCGCGTCGTCAAGTCGATCCGCGATCTCAAACGCTTCGCACCATCGCCGAACTAGTCGAAGGTCGAAACTCATCTGGGTTGCGAGGATCGATTCGACGTCCCGTTGGTCGTCCGGTCGCCATGCGAGTAGCTTCTGAACCAGCACGTCCTCAACGGTGAGAACGCCGCCGTTTGCCTGTGCTCGATCAATCGCTTCGACCTGGTAGTCGACTTCGGCGAGCAAGAAGTCGTAGGGGATGTCATGGCACACAGCACGGATGAACCATGCCTCCTCCGAATCGGACGACCCGCCGATTTCGATCTCGAATCCAGCCGATGTGAGAGCTGCGCGGAGACCATCGAACGTATCGACGAGAAGGTCGTAGTCGCGCGTCAGCCTGATGTCCGAGCGGTAGAGATTGGCGACCTGACCGCCAACCACCGCCCACGCAATGCCGGCTTCGTCAAGTAGATGGACGACCGTCTGAAGCTCGTCGAGCGACAGAAGTGCGTCGCGTCTGCCGACTCGCTGCTCTCGACCGGGCGAATCTGGCATTAGCTGCCTCTCGTCGGCGTGCGATGGTTGGGTCGAACTCCTCGTCATTCGTCACGGGCGGCAGGCCGCGTGCTTCACGACTGCGATTGAGGGCCTCTATATAGCGTGCTCGCTCATCGCCGGTGGGCTCGCAGTCACGTGGCAATTCGACCGCGGCAAGACCAGCGGCCTGCTTCTCGATCCAAGCCTTGTGCTCGGGCTTCATGGTTCGAGGATAACTGCCGGCGTGGCTCATGACGACCTAGCGGTCGACACGCGTCCGCCTCAGGCGCGAGAGGTCGCTGGTTCGAAACCGGCCGCGCCCAACTTCCGCCTCGCGACGCGCACCGCCCCCGGCGCACGGGTCACGATCTGCCAGTAGCCGACTCCGACCGCTAGCGAAGACATCACTCCCAGTAGCGGATAGTCGGTCATCACACGGAACACCTGCCAGTGGGTCAGGTAGATGTAGAGCGACGCGCTTGCAAGCACCACCGCGACGCGGCTCGCGACCAGCGGCACACGCACGCCCGACACCCACGTCAGCGCCTGTGCGTGATGCCCAGTTCGACCACGTCGTATCGCAGCACCAGGCCCCAGGCGACCAGCACCAGCGGAAACGCAAACGGGTACCGCCGTTCGGCCCGGTGGGCGGCCGGGATCGCGAATAGTGCGGCAGAGAGCAGCAGCATGTAGACCAGCACCTCGACGAACCAGAAGTGCCACTGGGGGGTCCAGTGCGACGGGCCGAGGATCGCGTCGAGCAGCAGCGCATCTGTCGCGCGGTACTTGTCGGTCAGGAGCAAGAAGGCGAAGGCGATCCAGATCACGCTCGGCACGACGATTCGCGCGGCGCCGCGCAGGATGCCTCGCACTCGCTCGAGCCGATCTTCGCGCCCGAGCATGAAGCGGGCGAAGTTGAATCCGGCTACGGCGATCAGGGCGTGGGCGCTGCCGAGGATCTTGAACAGCCCGGCGTGGGAGCCGACGATCAGCACGATGCCGATCGCACGCGTCAGCACGCTGGTCTCGACGAAGTGGCCGCGCTTGCGCGGTGCGGACCTCAGTTCGTCGATCGGCGTCAAGTGCCAGCCGGTGGGCAGTGTGCCGAGCGCGTGTTCGAGTGCGACCGACATCTCAACGTACGAGAGCGAGTCACCGCCGAGGCCGACGAACGTCGACTGTGGCGTGACCGCCTCGCGGTCTAGGTCGAGCACTTCGGCGTAGAGCGCGATCAGATCGGTGGAATGAGCGGCTTCGGGCGTGGCCGCGGAATCGCTCTTGCCGGCCGGCGTGGCAACGGAGGCCTTTACGGCCACGGAGTCGAGCTTGCCGCTCGCCAGACGCGGTAGCGGGTCGAGCCGCTCGGCACGGACCGCTCCCGGCGGGAGGCTAAGCGCCGCTGCCACCAGGTGCCGGACCTCGCGCGGCTCTTGCTGGCCTTCGAAGGCGACGACCAGCTCGTCGTCAGCCCCGACGCAGCAGGCGCTGACTCCCTGCTCGCCGAGCAGGATCTCCGCTCGCTGCAGGTCGACGCGCAGCCCGAAGACCTTGACGAAGCGGCTGAGTCTGCCGGTGACCTCGTACAGACCGTCGCCGGCGCGGCGCGCCAGGTCGCCCGTGCGCAATTCATTGACGGTGCGGCCGAGTGCGAGGTCTTCTGGTTCTTCGGCGTAACCGAGCATCACATTCGGACCGCGGTAGACCAGCTCGCCGCTGCCGTCGGCGGCGAGCTCGGCCTCGCCTTCGGGCGGCTCGATCGAGAAATCGCCACCGGCGATCGGCAGGCCGATCGCGCCGGGTCGTTCGGCGACCAGCCGCGGTGGCAGGTAGGCCATGCGCGCCGTCGCCTCGGTCTGGCCGTACATCACGAAGAACTCCCAGCCGCGCTTGCGCCCGAGTTCGGCGAAGCGGCGCACGAGAGCTGGATCGAGCCGGCCGCCTGCTTGAGTCACGCAACGTAGATCGGGTAACTCACGCGCCGCGAAGTTCGTGCGTTCGAGTAATTCGAAGGTGTGGGGCACACCCGCGAAGCTGGTTGCGTGCTGCTCGGAGAAGGCGCGCCAGAAACACTCGTCGACGACCGACAGATCCGAGAGCAGCAGTCCAGCGCCGCGCAGCAAGTGGCTGTGGATCACCGAAAGGCCGTAGCAATAGTGCATCGGCAGCGTGGTCGCGGCGAGGTCGTCCGGGCCGATCGCGAGGTACTCGGCGATCGCCGCCGCGTTGGAGCTCAGGTTGTCGTGCGAGAGCCTCACCAGCTTCGGCGAGCCGGTCGTGCCCGAAGTGCTCAGCAGCAGCGCGAGGTCTTCGTGCAGATCGTTAGCCGAGCGATCGCGCAGCTCGGTTACTACGGCCTCGCCGCCGGTGTCGTGGATCTCCACGTCGGGCGAGTAAGCGTCGCGCAGTCGGGCGGCCAACGTGTCGCCGCCGTCAGCCAGCAGCACCGGGTTGCCGGCCTGAAGCGCGCCGAGGTACCCGGCGATCGCCGCGGGGGTGTTTGCGGCGTGTACCAGCGTCAGCCGTCGCGCTTCGCCAAGCTCGGCTGCCACGTTGCCCGCCATCGCGGCGAGTTCGGTGTAGCTGAAGTGCTCGCCGTCGTGAACGAGCGCGGTAGCGTCGCCATACTTGGCGAGTCCATCGACGAATGAGATTCGCGAGTGTGCGCGGGGGGTTGGCGGTGCAAGAAGCACAGCCAAAGAGTATTAGGCGGCCCTAACTATGTTCGGACCGGCCGTCGGCGCGCCCGCTCGCCGGCCACGGGAGCATGCCCGTGGCCGGCGTAGGCACTGAGATTGCTTACTTGACCTTCTCCAGGTCGACGACGAACACCAGCGTCTCGTTCGGCGGGATCGTCGGCGGCTGACCGCTCTCGCCGTAGCCCATGTCGGGCGGGATCACGAGTAGCCGGCGGCCGCCTTCGCGCATGCCGACGATGCCTTCGTCCCAGCCCTTGATGACCTGGCCGGCGCCGATCTCGAAGTCGAACGGGTTGCCGCTCTTCCACGAGGCGTCGAACATCACGCCGTCGCTCCAGTTGTAGCCGGCGTACTGCATCGTCAGGTCGTCACCCGATGCGACCTTCTTGCCGTCGCCCTTCTCGATGTCCTTGATGACCAGCTCACTGGGCGGGCCTCCCTCTGGAATTGAGAGCTTCGGCTCCTCGCCGAGCTTTCCGCTGACTGTCGGCAACTCGCCCGACGAAGACTCCTCGCCGGTCGATCCCGTCGCCTCTGTGGAGGACTGCTCGGTAGTGGTTTCTTCGCCACCGCTGTCGGTGGTCTTGTCGTCGCCACAGCCGGCGACGAGCAGCGCTACGAGGAGCGCGGTTAGGTAAACGGCGATTTTGATTTTCATAGGCCCGATATTCGCATGCAGCGATGTGAATCCCTCTGCCTTGGGGCCTGCGCTCTAGCGACCGGCGGCGACTGCCGATCACTGTGGCATGACCGAACGTCCGCCCGACCCGTTCGCGCCTAAGACGGGAGCACAGGCCGCCGCGCGGCAAGCCCCCGCGCAGCCGCGCACGCCGCAGGAACGCTATGACGCCGCACAGGCCGCTCAAGCCCAGGCCGTCGTGCGCGCCGCTGCGCCGCCCGCAGCCGCGCGTCCGGTCGAAGCCGGCGCGCGTAAGCCCTTCTGGCGGCCGATCTCGACCGCCGGACTGATCGCGTTTCTCGTTGGCAGCGCTTGGCTGGCGCTGCTGATAAAGACCGACAAGGACGGCTTCATCCAGATCATCGACAGCTTCAATCTGGTCGTTCACGAGTTCGGTCACCCGATCTTCGGCGTCTTCGGCGAGGAGCCGATGTTCTGGGGCGGAACGATCGCCCAGCTGGCGCTGCCGCTGATCCTCGCCGGGGCGTTCGTGTACCAGCGCTATGCGCTCTCGGCGCTGTTTTGTGGCGTGTGGTTCTTCGAGAACGTCTTCAACGTCGCTCGCTATGTCGCCGACGCGCGGGCCGAGGAGCTGCCGCTGGTCTCGCCGGGAGGAGGAGAGGTCGAGCATGACTGGACCCACATCCTCGGCACGCTCGGCCAGTTGCAAAACGATCTAGCGATCGCGAGCACCTTGCGCACGATCGGCTGGATCGGTATCGCCATCTGCATGCTGTCTGGCGTGCTGTTGTGGTCGCGACAGAGCGACGCCGAAGACGGCGCTGTCTAGTATCTGCCCCGGAGCGCGACCCGGCCGGCTCTCGTAGCCGGCCCTCGGCAGGGGATACTCCGATCCTGTACTCATGCCCGAACAGGTACCCATGCCGCAAAACGTCGCAACCAACATCCTCGCGATCGATCTCGGGACCGGTGGTCCGAAGGTTTCGCTGGTCAGCTCGGCCGGCGAGGTGCTGGCGACTGCCTTCGAGCCGACGCCATTGATCCATACCCCCGACGGCGGGATCGAGCAAGACGCCGAAGGTTGGTGGAGCGCTGTGACAGCGGCATCGCGCGCGGCGATCGCGGCGGCCCCGGCCGGCGTGGCCAAGCCCGCCGCCGTCGCCGTAACGGCGCAATGGGTCACGACCCTCGCCGTCGATGAGCACGGCGACCCGTTGATGAACGCGATCAGCTGGATGGACGGGCGCGGCGCGCCCTATGCCAGCGCCGCCGTCGGCCCGGCGCCGCGCGTCTCGGGTTACAACCCGCGCAAGCTTGCGCGCTGGATTCGCCGCACCGGCGGCGCGCCGTCGCTACAGGGCCACGACCCGGTCGGCCAGATCCTTCTGATCGCCGAACGCCACCCCGACATCTTCGAACGCACCGCCGCCTTCGTCGAGCCCGGCGACTTTCTGACCGCTCGCATGACCGGCCGGATCGTTACGGCCGCCGAAACGGCCACGACCTGCTGGGGCACAGACACGCGCAAGATCGAGGCCGTCGATTACGACGATGGCCTGCTGAAGATGAGTGGCCTGCGCCGCGACAAGCTCGCGCCGATCGTCGCCAGCGGAAGCGTGGTCGGCGAGCTGCTGCCCGCGCGAGCGGCCGAACTGGGCATCGATCCGGTGCCGGTGATCGCGTCGTCGCCCGACATCATGTCGGCGGCCGTCGGCTCGGGCGCCGTGACCGATGGCGCGATGCACCTATACATCGGTACTTCGGCGTGGCTGTCGGGGCACGTGCCGTTCAAGCGCACCGACGTCTTCCACAACATCGCCACGTTGCCGTCGGCGATCCGCGGCCGTTATCTGGTCTGCACCGAGCAGCAGACCGCCGGAGCCTCGCTGGCGCACCTGCGCGACTCGCTGCTCGGTGTGCCCGAGATGCCGTTCGACGCACTGGTGGCCGAAGCCGCCGAGGTGCCGCCGGGATCGGATGGCGCGCTGTTCACCCCGTGGCTCAACGGCGAGCGCACGCCGATCGACGACCTCCACACGCGCGCGGCCTACGCCAACCTCTCGTTGAAGACGACGCGCGGTTCGCTCGTGCGTGCAACGCTGGAGGGCGTGGCGCTGAACGTGCGCTGGATGCACCACTACACCGAGAAGCTCGTCAAGGACCGCATCGACGACATCGCGATCATCGGCGGCGGTGCCGAGTCGAGCCTCTGGTGCCAGATTTTCAGCGACGTGCTCGACCGCCAGGTGCGCCGCGTCGATCAGCCACGCCAGGCGAACACGCGCGGCGCCGCGCTGTTGGCGGGGGTGGCGCTGGGCGAAACGACGATCGATCAGATCCCGCAGCTGGTGCGCACGGCCGAGACCTTCACGCCCAACGCCGCCAATCGCGCGCTCTACGACGAGCTGTTCGACGAGTTCCGCGGCTTCCACAAAGCCAACCGCAAGATGTACGCGCGCATGAACGCCGGCGCGGGCCACGACTGACAAACTGCAACGACAAGAGGATTGAGACCATGAACGACCAGACCACACCGCCGGCCGCCGACCCGATGGCCGACATGCAGAAGTCGCTGCGTCCCTACAGCGGCGAGATCCCCGTTCACACCACGCTCCCCGCGGCCGGCGTGCCGCGCGAGGAGGTGCTCGCCGAGATCGAGCAGATGGCGAGCGCCGAGCGCGACCGCTGGCAGAGCGGCAAGAGCAGTGGCGCCGTGTACCAGGGCGACGACGAGCACATCGCGTTTCTGAACAAGGTCTACGCGTTGCAGTCGCAGAACAACCCGCTGCACCTCGACATCTGGCCGTCGGGCAGCAAGTTCGAGGCCGAGATCGTGGCGATGACAGCCGACATGCTCGGCGCCGGTGAGATCGAGGACGAGATCGTCGGCACGGTCAGCTCGGGTGGTACCGAGAGCATCCTGCTGGCAATGAAGGCCTATCGCGACCGTGCGCGCTCGCGTGACGGCGTGACTGAGCCCAACATCGTCACCACCACGACCGCGCACGCCGCCTTCGACAAGGCCGCGCAGTACTTCCAGATCGAGCTGCGACGCATTCCGGTGGCGGCAGACGGTCGCGGCGACGTGGCCGCGATGGAGGCCGCGATCGACGACAACACGATCGCGCTGGTCGGTTCGGCGCCGGGCTTTCCGCACGGTCTGATCGACCCGATCGAGGAGCTGAGCTCGATCGCGCTGAAGCGCGGCATCGGCTTCCACACCGACGGCTGCCTCGGCGGCTTCGTGCTGCCGTGGGCTACGAAACTCGGTTACGACGTGCCGCCGTTCGATTTCCGCCTGCCGGGCGTGACTTCGATGTCTTGCGACACCCACAAGTACGGCTACGCCGCCAAGGGCACCTCGGTCGTGCTCTACCGCGACAACGAGCTGCGCCACAACCAGTACTTCACGGCGACCGAGTGGCCGGGCGGCATCTACGCCTCGCCGACGTTCG
>JACRKX010000001.1:0-36233 GCA_016219715.1 Actinomycetota bacterium
CCTCAGGCCGGCCTCCAACTCGGGCTGGCCGGCGATCACGTCGGTCACCATCGGCGTATCGATCACCCCAGGACAGATCGCGTTGATGCGAATGCCGGCCTCCGCATAGTCGAGCGCGGCCGCGCGCGTCAGGCCAACCACGCCGTGCTTGCTGGCGACATAGGCCCCCGCGCCGGCGAAACCGACTAGCCCGGCGACCGACGATGTGTTGACGATCGCGCCGCCACCCTGTTGCAGCATCGCCGGGATCTGAGCGCGCATTCCGAGGTAGACACCGCGCAGGTTGATCGAGATGACGCGATCCCACTCGGCCTCGCTCAACTCCGCCAGCGGCGTGCCGGTCGCGGCCACGCCGGCGTTGTTGAAGGCGCTGTCGAGACGACCAAAACGCTCGAGCGCCACTGCCACAAGCGCGTTTGCGTCTTCGTCTCGCGCCACGTCGGCAGAGACGAACACGGCCTCGCCACCGGCTTGCTCGATCGCGGCGACGGTCTCGGCGCCACCGGCCTCGTTGAGGTCGCTGACGACCACGCGATGGCCGCGCGAGGCAAAGATCTTCGCCGCCGCGCGGCCGATTCCCGATCCGGCCCCTGTTATCAACGCCACCCGCGCATCGACTTGATCTGAACTGTTCACCACACCCTCCTCGCTGGTTTCTGATTAGGTTCTATCCGATGGCGGCGACCGGTGAGTTCACAGCGATTCGCGAATTCGGAGACCTGCGCCGCGAAGACGTCGCCTGGGCCGGCGGCAAAGGCGCCAATCTCGGCGAGCTGGCTTCGGCTCAGTTGCCCGTTCCGCTGGGCTTCGTGATCGGTGCGCCGTCGTTCGCTCGCTTCTGCGACGAGTCCGGATTGCGCGAGCGGTTGCACGAACTTCTCGACCCGGTCGACGCGCACGATTCGGCCGCGCTCGAAGTCGCCGCCGCGCGGGCACGCGAACTGGTCGAGACGACATCGATGCCGCAGTGGGCCGTCGAAGCGATCGAGCGGCAGTACGCATCGATTTCCGGCGATGACGACGAGCCGGTGGCGGTTCGCTCGTCGGCGACTTCCGAGGACACCTCGGCCGCGTCGTTTGCGGGGATGAACGAGTCGTTCCTAAACGTGCGCGGCGCCGAAGCGCTGAAGGCGGCCGTCACCCGCTGCTGGTCGTCGTTGTTTGGCGCACGCACGCTCTTCTATCGCGCCTCGCGCGGCTTCCCGGCGGTCGACATCGACATCGCCGTAGTCGTGCAACGCCAGATCGAATCGCTGCGCAGCGGCGTGATGTTCACAGTCGATCCGGCCGGGGGCGACCGCGACCTGCTCGTGATCGAGGGCTCGCTGGGTCTCGGCGAAGCGATCGTCTCGGGGCAAGTGACACCCGACCACTTCGTGGTCAGCAAGTCCCGCGCCGAGATCGTGCGCCGCGAAGTGCAGCCGAAGGAGCTGACGATCGAGTACGCGGAGGGCGGCGGCACGGTCACGCGCGAGCTGACCGGCGACGAATCCTCGGCCCCCGCCCTGCGGGACGGCGAGGTACTTGCGATCGCCGCACTCGGCGAACGGATCGAGCAGCACTACGGCCAGCCGCAGGACGTCGAGTGGGCCTTCGACAGCGACGCAAAGCCGTGGATCCTGCAGTCGCGGCCGATCACGACGCTCGGCGATGAGACGGCCCCAACCGGCGCGCCGGGTCCGCCAGGCGACGGGTCCGCCACTCCGACCGTGCCAGGCGACGACTCCGTCACCCCGATCCCGACGGGCGACGACTCCGCCATCCCGACCCCGCCGGGCGATCCTTCCGCCACCCCACCCCCCTTGCTCACCGGCCTCCCGGCGGCCCCCGGCGTGGCCCACGGCAAGGCGCGCGTGGTCGGCACGATCGACGATGCCCAGTTGCTCGAAGACGGCGAGATCCTCGTCACGCACATGACCGCTCCCGACTGGGCGCCGTACCTTCGCAAGGCCGCGGCGATCGTGACCGACAGCGGCGGCATGACCTGTCACGCGGCGATCGTCTCGCGCGAGTTCGGCACGCCGTGCGTGGTCGGCACGCACGAGGCCACGACGAAGCTCGCCACGGGCGACGTAGTCACGGTCGACGGACGTGCCGGCGCGATCTACGCCGGCAATATCGAGATCGCGGAAGTCGAGGCCCAACCGTCTAAGCCCGCCCCCGTCGCGCCGGGCAGCTCGGCTCCCCCGTGGCCGCTGCGCACGAAGCTGCTGGTCAACCTCTCTGAACCCTCCCAGGCGGAGCGCGCGGCCGCGCTCGACGTCGACGGCGTCGGCCTGCTGCGCGCCGAGCTGATGGTGCTCGAAGCGCTGGGCGGCGACCACCCGCGCCTGCTGATCGAGGAGGGGCGCGGCGACGAGTTCGTCGACCGCATGGCGACGGTCTGCGCGGCGGCGAGCGGTTCGAACCGGTCGAGGCGAACCCGATGATCGGCTTCCGGGGGGCGCTGCGCTACACAAAGGAACCCGAAGTCTTCGACCTCGAGATGGCCGCGCTGAAGCATGTGTGGCACCAAGGCCTGCGCAACATCCACGTGATGCTGCCGTTCGTGCGCACGAGCGACGAACTTCGCATCTGTCGAGATCTGATGCTGCAAAGCGGCCTGATCAGCGACGGCCCCGAACCGGGGCCCGAGCTGTGGGTGATGGCCGAGGTCCCCAGCGTGCTGTTCAACCTCGACCGCTACGCCGCGCTCGGCGTGACGGGGATATCGATCGGCACGAACGACCTCACGCAGTTGCTGCTGGGCGCCGACCGCGACAGCGAGCTACTCGCAGACACCTTCGATGAGCGCGACCACGCCGTCACCGAGTACCTGCGACGCCTGATCCCGGAGGCCCGCCGCTCGGGGCTGAAGACCTCTATCTGCGGACAGGCACCGAGCGTGCATCCCGAGTACGCCGAGCTACTGGTCGAGGCCGGCATCGACGCGATCTCGGTCAGCGTCGATGCCGTCGATCGCGCGCGCGGTCTGATCGCCGCCGCCGAAGCGCGCTTCGCCCGCTGAGCAGCCTGCCGCGCGCGGGCGATAACTCATACCTCAGCGCTAGGATTTACTCATCATGATGTTCTCAACGAGAGCGGAGTACGGCGTGCGCGTGATGGTCGCGCTCGCGGCCGAGCAGGCAAAGGACGAGAGCTACCCCAGCTCGCTCGCCCAGATCGCCGAGGCCAACGGCCTGCCGTTCGCCTACCTCGAGCACCTCGCGGCGCGCCTCAAGAAGGCGCAGCTCGTCGAGAGCCGGCGCGGACCGCGCGGCGGCTACCTGCTCGCCCGCCCGGCCTCCGAGATCTCGATGGCCGAGATCGTCGAAGCCCTGGAGGGCCAGATCGCCCCGATCGAGTGCATCAGCGCAACCGACGAAGGCGATGTTGTCTGCGCCCGCGAGGGCGACGCAAGCGTCGGCTGTCCGACGAAGATCCTCTGGACCCGCGTCCAGGGATCGATCGTGCGCACGCTCAACGAAATGACGCTGGCCGACCTGACCGCCGCCAACGACCGTGCATCGGCCCGGCTCGGCGACACGGCCGACGTCGTCGTCGCCTGACCGTCGTCGCGACACCCCGGCCTCAGCCCGTCACCAACGACTTTCACCACCGACCCCCACATAACCAGGAGCTACAAGCAGATGGCAGACCTCGAAATCATCAACCTTCACGTGCGCACCGAGGAGCGCGAGATCCTGCACGGCGTCAGCCTGCAGGTCAACAAAGGTGAGACACACGCCCTGATGGGCCCCAACGGCAGCGGCAAGTCGACCCTGGCGAACGTTCTGATGGGCAACGACACCTACGAGGTCACCGAGGGCCAGATCATCTTCAACGGCGAAGACATCACCGAGGAAGACCCCGAGAAGCGCTCGCAGGCCGGCCTCTTCCTGGCCTTCCAGTACCCGGCCGTCGTGCCTGGCGTCTCGGTCGCCAACTTCCTGCGCCTGGCGATCAACGCCCACCGCGACGAGCCGATCAACGTCAAGGAGTTCCGCGACCGGCTCAAGGAGAACATGGACCTGCTGAAAGTCCCGCGCGAGTTCACCAGCCGTTACCTCAACGACGGTTTCTCCGGCGGCGAGAAGAAGCGCGCCGAGATCCTGCAGATGGCGATGCTCGACCCGCAGATCGCGGTGCTCGACGAAACCGACTCGGGCCTCGACATCGACGCCCTCAGGGTCGTTAGCGAAGGTGTCAACGCACTGCGCGAGCGCGGCATGGGCAGTCTGATCATCACCCATTACCAGCGCATCCTCGACTACATCAAGCCCGACTTCGTGCACATCCTGCTGGAGGGCCGGATCGTCGAAGAAGGCGGCCCTGAACTGGTCGCCAAGCTCGAAGAGCACGGCTACGACTGGATCCGCGAGGAGGTGGCTTCGCGTGCCGGCTAGCGACGACGCAACCACCGCACCGGCCACGATCGCGGCCGACCGCGCGGCGGCTCTCGAGATCTTCGAGAAGACCGAGCTGCCGACGTGGCGGCGTGGCGGATTCTGGACGACCACCCTGCGCGACCTGAAGTTCGACGAACTTGGGCCCCGCGAGTACCCGGCCGTTTCGAGTCGCGACGAGCTGCCACAGGTCGTGCGCGACGCACTCGGAGATGAGCAGTTCGCCGGCCTGATCGTGCAGCGCGGCGCCAGCGTGATCTACAGCGAGGTCGCCGACGACCTTCCCGCAGGCGTCATCGCCTGCACGCTTGAGCAAGCCATGGCCGACCACGGCGAGTTGACCACGAAGTACTACGCCAAGCGCATCGGTCACGGCGAGGGCAAGTTCACGGCCGCCAATGCCGCGCTCTGGAGCGGCGGAGCGTTCTTCTATGTGCCCGCGAACACCGAGGTCGAGAAGCCGTTCCAAGTCGTCAACGTGATCGACGAGCCCGGCGTGGCGCAGTACGGCCGCACCCTGGCGATCGTCGACACC
The DNA here is from genome assembly GCA_016219715.1 of Actinomycetota bacterium. Classification (GTDB taxonomy): domain Bacteria; phylum Actinomycetota; class Thermoleophilia; order Solirubrobacterales; family JACPNS01; genus JACPNS01. The sequence continues at coordinate 4,921 of JACRKX010000001.1, forward strand.
AGCGGCAAGGGAATCTTTCGCGAATACAACCTCGCCCCCGACATCGAGGGCCAGGCGCTGCACAGCGGCGCCACTGAGATCTTCGTCGAGCCAAACGGATGGGCGAAGGTCAAGACCTTCCAGGATTGGGGCTCCGGCGAGGTCTACGACATCTCCACGAAGCGCGTCGCGATCGCCCGCGATGCACACGCACGCTGGTTCCCGATCCATCTCGGCGGCCACCTGACCAAGCAGACGCTCGACATCGTCACCGCCGACCGCGGCGCGGACATGCGCCACAACGGTCTCTACTTCACACAAGGCGACGAGCTACTCGACCTGTTCACGACCGACCTGCACGAGAGCGGCGACACGACGGGCGACACAGTCTGGAAGGGCGCCGCGACCGGCAAATCGAAGGCCAGCTACGAGGGTCTGATCGAGATTCGCGAAGGCTGCCAGAACAGCCACACATACCTACAGACGCACACCCTGATGCTCAGCAAGGACGCGAAGGTCGACGCGATCCCTTCGCTGATCGTGAAGACCGACGATGTCTCCGCCTCGCACGGCGGCACTGTCGGCGAGGTCGACGAGCACCAGGTCTTCTACATGCGCACGCGCGGCATCAGCCGCCAGGACGCGATCCGCATCCTCGTCGAAGGCTTCTTCGAGCCAGTCATCGAGCAGTTCGAAGACGAGGCGCTCGAAACGCTGGTGCGCGAACGCATCCAGGGCAAGCTGGCCGAGGCGAGCGACGACATCGCCTCCTACGCCGCTACCAAGTGAGCTGAGCGAGATGACTGAGCAAGCCGTCCACGCACCCGCCAGTCTCGCGCAGCGGGTGCGTGGCGACTTCCCGATCCTCGCCCAGGAGCAAGACGGCAAGCGCCTGGTTTACCTAGACAGCGCGGCCACCGGTCAGAAGCCGTCGTCGGTGATCGACGCGATCGACTCGTTCTACCGCAACAGCAACGCCCCGATCCACCGCAGCACCTATGCGCTGGCCGAAAGCTCGACGCAACTCTTCGAAGGCGCGCGCGAGCGGATCGCGGCGTTCATGGGCGCCACGACCGAGACGACGATCTTCACGCGCAACGCCACCGAGGCGATCAACCTCGTCGCCCACGCGTGGGGCCGCGACCCGCGGACAGGCAACATCGGCGAGGGCGACGTCGTGCTCGTAACCGAGATGGAGCACCACAGCAACATCGTGCCGTGGCAGATGCTCTGCCGCGACACCGGCGCGACGCTCGATTATGTGAAGATCACAGACGACGGACTACTCGACGCCGACGACCTGGCAGCCAAGCTCGCCGGCGGAAACGTGAAGCTCTTCGCCGTCGCCCACATCTCAAACGTGCTCGGCACGGTCAACGACGTCAAGGCGCTGGTCGCCCAGGCGCGGGCCGCCGGCGCGACAGTGCTGATCGACGGCTCCCAGGCCGTGCCGCAGATGCCTGTGAACGTCGCCGAGATCGACGCGGACTTCTACGTCTGGACCGGCCACAAGGCCTACGGCCCGACCGGGATCGGCGTATTGCACGGCCGGCGCGAGCTGCTGGCCACGATGCGCCCGTGGCTCGGCGGCGGCGACATGATCAAGGTCGTCAACTGGAACGATTCGAGCTACAACGACCTGCCCTGGAAGTTCGAGGCCGGCACGTCGGCAGTCGCCGAGGCCGTCGGCCTGGGAGCGGCGATCGACTTCATCGCCGAACTCGGCTCCGAGAACATCCGCGCCCACGAGCACGCGCTGGTCGAGAACGCCCTGCCGCGGCTGGCCGAGATCCCCGGATTGACAGTCGTCGGCCCCGGCGCCGAGGCGCGCGGCGGCGTGATCTCGTTCACGCTCGACGGCATGCACCCGCACGACGTCGGCGAGCTGCTCGGCCGCGAGAACGTCTGCGTGCGCACAGGGCACCACTGCGCCCAGCCGCTGATGCGCAGACTCGGCATCCCGGCCACCGCTCGCGCAAGCTTTGCCTGCTTCAACGACACCGACGACGTCGACGCGCTCATCGAAGCGCTGCACAAGGCGCGTAAGGTTTTCGGTCTGTAGATGATGGACGAGCTCTACCGCGACTACATCCTCGAGCACTACAAGGAGCCACACCACTTCGGCGAGCTCGAGAACCCCGACATGCAGGCGCACGACGTCAACCCGCTCTGCGGCGACGAACTCGGCGTGCACCTGAAGGTCGACGAGAGCGGCACGATCACCGACCTCGCCTTCCACGGCAAGGGCTGCGCGATCAGCCAGGCCAGCGCCTCGATCGCCAGCGAAGAACTGATCGGCATGAAGGTCGACGACGTCGCCAAGCTCGACGCCGACTGGTTGATCGACCTGCTTGGAATCGAGATATCACCGACGCGGCGCAAGTGCGCCCTGCTGAATCTGAAGGTCATGCGCGGTGCCGTCACCGGCGACGCCAGCTGGCCCGAGTAACAACCGGCGAGCACAGCGTATGTCCGTCCCGGCACCGTTCGTCCACCGCATTCGCATCCGCTACGCCGAATGCGACATGCAGGGCATCGTCTTCAACGCCAACTGGTTCGCGCTGTTCGACGACACCGTCGGCGCGCTGTGGCGCGAGCGACTCGGCGGCTACGACCAGATCGGCGATCAGGGCATCCAGATCGTCGTCGCCGAGACCGGCGCGCGATTTCGCGGCGCAGCACGGGTCGAAGACGTGATCGACTTCAACCTCGTCGTCGCACGCGTCGGCGACCGCTCGATGCGCGTCGAGATCGCGGCCCTGCGTGAGAACGACGGGACCGGCGAGAACGAGCTGCTAGTCGAAGGCTTCCTCGAGTACGTCTTCATCGAGCTCGAAAGCTTCACGCCGGTGGCGATACCCGACGGCCTGCGTGCGACGCTCGAAGACCTGACCGCGGCCACCGCCTAGCCCTCTGCCGACGCCGCCTCTCGCTGCCCGATGACATCGGCGCCCGCGGCAGCCGGTGCCTCGACGCCGCTTATTGAACTTCGTTCATTTTCGACTCCGAATTGCGTTTCCGACGCGCCGAACAATTCCGACTTTCTCCCTCGGAAACCGCTTTGCCATGGGATAACCGCATTCCTACGGCGCTGTAAATCTTGTCTTTTTTACGTCACAAATCTATGTAACATCATATGACGTCGTACCTGACCGGAAGTCACGGTCACACCGCGACAGCCCGTCCCCGGTCCTTTGTGAAGCGATCTGCGCGCGCCGAAATCAGCGAGGGTAAACGCATTCAGAAAGGAAGTATCGATGTTCACGCCGGAAGAACTGATGGCCGTGGAGCCGGCCGCCTTCGCCACCGCGGTGGCCGCCGCGCCGGATCATGAACTCGCCGAAGGCATGGCGACAGAATTCAGGGTGATCGTCCTCGACGAGGTCTTTCGCCGCATGGAGGCGCACTTCGAACCGAAGAGATCGAAGAAGCTCAACATCGTCATCCAGTTTCACCTGACCGGATCTCACGACGGCAACGTCGACGTCTACCAGGTGATCATCCGCGACGACCGCTGCGCGACCGGAAAGGAGTTGACCGAGCCGGCCAAGCTGACCCTGCGACTCGACGCGGTCGACTTCCTGAAGTTGGCGACCAACAACGAGAAAGGCATGGACCTTTACATCAAAGGCCGGCTGAAGGTCGACGGCAACCTGATCCTGGCAACTCGACTTCAGGGACTGTTCCTGATTCCCGACGCCGATTCAGCCGCACCGGCCCCGCCGGCGACAACGGCTTCCGCGGCAACCGATTCCGCACCGGCCGCCGGCACCCCCGCGCCAGCGGCTCCTGCGAGTGCCACCACCTCCACGTCCCCGGCGGCATCCGCCCCGGCGCCTCAATCGGCCACCCCCACCCCGGGAGCGGGCGACCTCGGCACAGGACCCGACGAATCCAAGGAGCAGATGCAAGATGCCTGAGAACGGAAACGGTTCGAATGCCTCCCAGCGCCAGCTGGCGATGGTGTTCAACCTCGACAAGTGCATCGGATGCCAGGGCTGTACGGTGTCCTGCCGCACGCACTGGAAGGTCGATCGCCCCGGCGCCGATCACATCTACAACATCTGGTGCGAAACCAAGCCCGGCGAAGGCTGGCCCAAGGGCTGGATGGACATCGGCCGCAAGAAGCCTGACTGGGTGCGCGACTACGGCGGAAGCTGGAAGTTCAACATCGAAGAGGTCTTCAACTCGCCGGCCGGGCAGGAGTACCTGCACCCCGTCGCGGAGGAGACCGGCGAGCCTGTCAAGTACGGCCCGGTGTGGGACGAGGACCGCGGCGGCGGAGAGTGGCCCAACGGCTACTTCTTCTACATGCCGCGCATGTGCAACCACTGCACCGATGCGCCCTGTATCACTGCTTGCGAGGAGTACTGCACTCGTCACGACAAGCCAGTCGCGATGACCAAGCGTGCCTCAGACGGCATCGTCTCGATCGACCCCGACAAGTGCCTCGACTGCCACATGTGCATCGCGGCCTGCCCGTACCAGATCCCGATGGAGAACCTCGAGACGAAGTCCTACGAGATGTGCGACCTGTGCGTCTCGCGCGTGGACAAGGATTTCGCGCCGGTCTGTGCCAAGAGCTGCCCGGCACGCGCGATGTACTTCGGATACCTCGACGATCCGGACAGCTACGTCTCGAAGCTCGTGAACGAGTACAAGGTCGCCCTGCCGCTGCGGCCCGACTTCGAGACCGGCCCGAACGTGTTCTACATCCCGCCGTTCATCCGGCCGAACAAGATCACCCTGGATCACGAAATCCTTCCCGACAAGGACCTTCCGATCGAGCTGCTGCGCGAGTACTTCGGCCCCGGTGTGGATCAAGCGCTGGACACGCTAAATGAACACCGCGAAGCCGCCAGAAACGGCGAGGAGTCGGAGCTGATGGACATGTTGATCATCTACAGCTTCGCCGACGCGTTTACCCCGTTCGACGTCATCGCTCCTTTGGAGCCAGTTCAAGTGGAGGCCGCAGATGGGCAATGAAGTGACAAAGCTCGGCGAGAAGGACTATGTAATGCCTGAAATTGACCCGTCGCGTAACTGCGGGGTCAGAAGCAAGGACGACGACTACTGGGACTTCGACGAATGGAAGTGGGGCACGCACCGTGTGAACTGCTATCCCGGCAGCTGTCCGTTCCGTGTTTACGTCAAGGGCGGCAAGGTCGTGCGCGAGGAGCTTTCCTGCACCTACCAGGCGTTTGACGACCCGGACTTCAAAGTGCCCGACTACAACCCTCGCGGCTGCCAGAAAGGCCTACAGCACAGCAAGGCGATGTACAACCCTGACCGCGTGCGCTGGCCGATGAAGCGTGTCGGTGAGCGCGGCAGCGGCCAGTGGGAGCGGCTTTCGTGGGATCAGGCGATGGACGAGATCGGCGAGCAGCTCGCCGAGATCATCGACAAATACGGCGCGGAGACGCTGATCGACGACCACGCGCCCGAAGGCTCTGGAGTCGTGCGAGGCGCCGGCGAGGCGAGTGCGCCGGCCCTGGCCGGCGTGCTCGGCGGCACCAGCTTCGACCTGAACTTCCTGATCGGAGACTTCAACGTCGGTCAGTACCTGACGTTCGGTGTGTTCCAGGCAGTCAGCGGCATCGAGAACTGGTTTCTCGCCGACACGATCATCTGGATGTCGAATCCGGTCTACGCGAACATCCCGGACATCCACTACATGCTCGAGGCGCGCTACCGCGGAGCCAAGATCGTCTCGGTGTGCCCCGACAAGAACCCGTCGGCGATGATGGCCGACCGGTGGGTGCCGATCGACTGGTCGGCCGACCCGGCGCTGTGGCTGGGCGTCTGCAAGATCCTGATCGACAACGATTGGGTCGACGAGGAGTTCATGACCGAGCAGACCGACCTGCCGATCGCGGTGCGGACCGACGACAACCGCTACCTGCGGGAGTCCGACATCGTCGAGGGCGGCAACGACGAGCAGTTCTACGCGATCGACGCGTCGACGGGTCAGGTCGGCCAGATCCCGACAGGCACGCTCGAACCGGCCTTCGGCTACGACCTCAAGGGCACTTCGAAGGTGACGCTGGTGGATGGCACCGAAATCGAGGTGACGACGGTCTACAACCTGTTGCTCGAACGGCTGCAGGACTACACACCCGACGAGGTTCACCGGATGTCGAACGTGAGTCCGGATCTGTTGATGGAGGTCGCCGAGCTCTGCAAGCCGCCGAACCGCGTGTTCGTGTTCACCAACTGGAATACCGGCAAGCTCTACCACGGTGACCTCGTCGAGCGCTCGTACTGCTACATGCTGGCGCTGACCGGCAATATCGGCAAGCCCGGCTCCGGAACGCGTGGCTGGAACGCCGGCTTCGAGTTCCTCACGGCGATGCCGATCGTCGCCGGCATGCCAAAGGAGATCCTCGAGGATCCGGACCCCATGGGCAAGACCCTGCAGCTGCTGCTGATGCTGATCGAGGACTACCGCGAGCGCATGAAGATGGATCCTTCCATGCCGCTCACCGAGGCGGTTTTCGGCGCCTTCCGCGAACTGATGCGAATGGCCGGAGTGCTCGCGCCGCCGACGTTCTTCTGGATGAACCACGCCGGCTACCGCGACGTCTGGGACGAGCAACTCGACGACCCGAACGCGCCGCGAAAGATCAGCGAATACGCCGACGCGGCAGAGGAGGCCGGCTGGAGCACGACCGAAGAAGTGCCGAAGCGGGAGTTCCCGCCGAAGATGATGTTCGTGTCGGGTTCGAATCCGCTGCGCAGGCACCGCGGCCGGTCGTACTTCGAGAACGTGTGGCCGCAGCTCGAGCTGATCGTCACGGCGGACACGCGCTGGAGCACAACCGCGCTGATGTCGGACTACGTGCTGCCGGCCGCCTCATATTACGAGTACGCCGACTCGAAGTACGTGTCGCCGCACACGCGCTTCATGGCTTTCACCGACCAGTCGGTGCCCTATCTCGAGGAGTCGCTGTCCGACCGCTCGATCGTCGTCAAGATGATCACGGCGGCGGAGAAGCACCTCAAGAAGCGCGGTATCGAAAGCTACGTCGTGGGCGACCGCGAGATCGTCGTCGATGAGATGGAATGGCGCGCCACGATGGGCGGCAAGTACGCGGCGACCAACGAGGATGAAGAGCGCATGGTCAACGACGCCTGGGGAGCGCTGTCGAAGCTCGGCTGGCTTGAGTCGCTCGAACACGACCCGGACGTGACGCTCGACCAGATGCGCAAGGACGGCATGGCGTGGGCGACCGGGCGTCCGCCGTGGCACTCGATCGCGGCGATCAACAGCGACATGGCCCCGGGTGAGGTGCTGTATCCGTTCCGCGACCAGATCGAACAGAAGATCCCATGGAAGACGACCACGCGGCGCATGCAGATGATGATCGACCACCCGTGGTTCGTCGAAGCCGACGAGCACATCGCCCGTTATAAGGAGCCCCCAGCGATCGGCGGCCGCAAGCACGAGGTGAGACTCACCAGCGGCCACGTGCGCTGGAGCATCCACGCCATCTGGCACACAAGCGAACAGATGATGAAACTGCATCGTGGTGAGCCGTTCTGCTTCCTCAACGAAACCGAGGCCGCCAAGAAGGGCATCGAGGACCACGACTACGTGAGGGTCTTCAACGACTACTCGGAGTTCATAGTCCGCGCGAAGCTCTCGAGCTGCGTGCGCCCGGACCAGCTGGTCATCTACCACGCATGGGAGCCGTACCAGCACCCGAACTGGCAGTCGCAGGACAGGCTGCTGCCGGGTCCTCCGAAGGGACTGCACTTCGCCGGCGGTTACCGCCACTTCGAGTACAGCCTCTGGAACTGGGCCCCCTCGCAGTCGGACCGCCAGACCAACGTGTCCTACGAAAAGGCGGCATTCCAAGGATGAGCGCACTGCGCGTTCCCGCGGCGGTCGCGGCCGCCGCGGGCCGCGTCGAAGCCAGGGAGCGGAAATGTCAAAGGTAGGTGGAGCCCTTCCGGCGTGGTACTGGCCGGACGGCATTCCAAGGCGCAGTCCGGTGCCGCAGCAGACGCTGGACCGTCTGATCAAACGCGGCTGCCGCAAGAGTGAGGCTGCGGCGATCGTCTGGCAGGACCGCTCGCTGACGTGCGGCGAACTGCTCGAACAGACTGCCGAGTCGGCGCGCGCGATCGCCGCATTGCTGCCCGACGACGCCGTCGTCGCGATTGTCGAGCGGGATCCAGGCGATGCCCTGGTACTTGCGCTCGCGGTGATGCAGACCGGCAAGCAGGCGCTGATCGCCGATCTCAGCGAGAGCGACGACCGCTTGGCCAGAACGCTGGCCGATTCCGGGGCGGTGGTCGCGCTGGCAGCATCCGATCCCCGCTGGCCCGCCGGCGCGAGGCAGCTCACCCGTGCCGAACTCGACGCATTCGAAGGCGACGCGCCGAAGCTGCGTTCGGTGAAGGCGACGGCTGCCGCGCTGATCATCCCCGACGGCGAAGAGCTCGCCGTTCACTCAAACTACTCGCTCGCCGCCATGTCAGTCGCCCTGACGGCGTTCATCCCCGAACTAAAGGGCTTCTCCGCGGTGGTCGGCTCGCCGCTCTGGCACTGGGAGTCGCTGACCGCGGCGCTCTGCGCGCTGCTCAACGGGTCGACGGTGTTCGCGGTTTCGCGCGATCGCGTCCTGGACGCCGAGGGTTTCGATCCCGATACCGCTTTCACGGTGCTGTTGCGCGACGAGGCCGACGAATTAGCCGGCGCCCGAGAGCTACCCGCGGTGTTGCGCGAGATTCACTACGTGTTCGTGTCGACGGGGTATTTCAAGCCTCGCTGGCGCCGCGCGATCGAGGCGCGCCGCGGCCGCGAGGTGTTGCCGCTGTGGGGCCGCGGCGCCTTCGGCCCGGCCGTGGCCGCCCATCCCACGTGGTTTCCATTCGAGGCCCACGGAATTCCGCTCGTCAACGTGCGCGTGCTGCCGATCGACCCGGGCAGCGGAGAGCCATCGCTGGTGCCCTGGGAGATGCTCGAGCGCGCCGAGATCGGCGTCGAGTCGCCGGCGCAGATGACCGGCTACGTCCGGGCCGGCGCCTCGGCCGCGCTGCTGTCGGGCAAGATCATGCGCACCCACACCGCCGCCAGCGTCGACCACGTCGGCGTCGTCGTACTGCACAAGCCGCCGCGATCGAAGGCCGGTGCCGCATGAGCGTCGCCGCGACCCGGATCACCTTCGCGTCGCCGGACGGCGAACTCAACTTCGCCGACGGCGATCTCGACCGTTGGGCAGAGCACCTGGTCTGGTGTTACAGCCTGATCGGCGTCGCCGAAGGCTCGACGATCGCGGTCCAGGACTTCGGCACGAGTCCGCTCGCATATCTCGGTTCGAAACTGCTGATGCCGACGTTGACGGCCGGGGTCGCAGAGCGACTCGACGCCCGCATCATCTGCCTCGATGCATCGCCCGACCGGATCGTGCTCACTCCGGAGGTCGTGCGCCAGGTCACCCCGGACGTGCTGATCGTTCGCGCCGACATTCTCGCCTTGCTGCTCGATGGCTCGAGCCGCGCCGGCGTCGATCTCACCGCCGTTCCAGGTCTCTCGCTGGTCGTCGTACTCGGCGGCGAGTCGCCGCCGCTGCCCGCCGGGGACTTCCGCCGTCTGCTGCACTGCGAATCATCGCTGTTGATGGCGCCGCAGTGCACCCTCTGCGGTTGCTTCCACCTGCGCGAGGGTGTCTACGAGTTGCGGGGCGGCACGATTCACAACCTGGTGCACGCGGATGCGGTGCCTTGCGCCCCGCGCGACCTTCGGCCGATCGACGAAACCTGCCCACTGGCCCCGGGCGACACCCTCTTCGAACTAGGCCGACCCGAGGGAGGCACGCGATGACCGCCACCGAGCCCGTGCGCAGCGGCGACACGTACGACGCGATCGAGACGTGGTCGCCGGCGCAGTTGGCCGACTGGCAGCTCGAGCGAGTGCGCCACGTCGTGGCGGGGGCCGCCGGCAACGGTTTCTACGCAGGCCACTGGCGGGAGGCGGACGTCGACCCGCGCCGCCTGCAAAGCTGGGAGGACTTCCGCCGGCTGCCGCTGACCAGCAAGCAGACGCTGGTCGCCGCAGGAGAATCCTGGACCGCGCGCGGCGGTAACGTCGCCTTCAGCACACGCGGAACTTCCGGCGAACCGCTGGTCGTATGGCTCGACGCAGCCGAGTCCGAGACCTTCATCGTGCCGACGATGCGCGGCTACTGGTGGGCGGGGTTCCGCCCCGGGCAGACGGCGCTGATGCAGAGTCCGGCGTGGCACCGGCTCGCCGCGATGGAGGGTCACGCCGTGCTGCGCCTCGGCGGCAACGCGGCCTACTACTGGGGCAGCGGCGGCCCGCAGTACGCCGGCTATTTCATGGATGCGCTCGAACGCGTGCGACCGCAGTTCGTCACTACCACCGCGCCGTTCCTGGTCTCGCTGCTGCGCCGGTTCGAAGACGATGTCATCGACGCGCGCGCGATGTTCGACAGCGTGCGCTCGATCGTCGCCGTGGGGCTGCCGCTGACTGGGCAACTGCGCGCCCATCTCAGCGATCGCCTCGGCAGCGAGGTGTTCGAGCGATCCGGCACCCAGGAGGGTGCGGCCGCCGACGAGTGCGCGATGCACACCGCCCCGCACATCCACGCCGATGTCTGCCACCTCGAAGTGCTGGCGCCCGATGGCTCTCCCGCGCCGGCGGGCGCCCGCGGCCGCCTCGTCGTGACGAAGCTGCACGACACCGGCGACCCGGTGATCCGCTACGACACGGGCGATATCGCCGAGCGTTTCGACGAGCCGTGCGGCTGCGGACGCACGCTGCCGCGCCTGAAGATCTACGGCCGGCCCGAGAGCAGCGTCAACATCGCTGAGCGCCGTATCACTGCTTACGACGTGCGCACCTGCGTGGACGCCGACCCGGAGCTGGTCGGCCGGCAGGTTCTGCTGGTGCGCGACGGCAACGATGGCGACGTGCTCAACGTCGCCATCGAGGGAACCGAACACAACGCCGCCGCGATCGAGCGGCGCATTCACGATCAGCTGGGCGTGGAGCGCGTCTCATTCACCTGGCTGGGGCGTGCGCGCATGGCCTGGGGCTTTCGCCAAGTCGTCGACAAATCGGAGGTGCAAGAACGATGATCAACGGAATCAGACCATCGAACGGAGGGCAGCCGGGTACCGCGCTCGACCGCAGACTGGTGGTCCCGTCGAACTGGGACCCCGATCTGCTTGGCGCGGTCGCCACCGCCAAGCCGGCCTACATGTACGGATCGCTGCCGGCCGAACGCGGCATGCGCACGATGCTGCAGCTGCCGACCGTCGGCGAAGAGGAGATCGCCGAGTACGTGACCGAGGCCGCACGGCAGGGAATCAAGTTCCTCTACGTGATGAACTCGACCTGCAACGCCAACCGCGAGATGTCCGAAGACGGCCGCTGGGAGTTTCTGCAGCGCTGCCAGTGGATCCTCGACTCGGGCTTCGCAGGCGTCACGCTGGCCAATCCAATGCTGATGGAGATCGTCGCGCGAGATTTCCCCGAGCTGGAGCTGCACGTGTCGCTGCTGACCGGCGTGAAGGACCCGCGCGCCGCGCGCTTCTACGAGGAAATCGGCGCCTCGCTGATCCACCTCGACCCCGAGGTCGCGCGCGACTTCGCGACCTTGAAGATGATCCGCGAGTCCGTGGACCTACGACTCTCGCTCGTCGTCAACGAGGGCTGCGTACTGCAGTGCCCGTTACGCGGATATCACAGCAACGTCATCTCACACTCGCGCGAGAGCATCGAGGGCCAGTACCACGTCGACTACTGCTACTACAACTGCGCCGGCCAGAAGGTCTCCGATCCGGCCGAGCTGCTTCGCATGCCGTGGATCAGGCCTGAAGACATCCACGTCTACCTCGCAGAGGGAATCGACCACTTCAAGATCGCCGGACGCGAGAAGATGGGCGGCGGTCCGAGCAGTCACAGCGAGTGGATCGCCAAGGTCACGGCCGCCTACCACAACGAGCGCTGCGACGACGTCGCGGAACTGCTGGTCGGACTTGAGGGAATCCAGTCGCTGACCGGCGAGCTCGGACCCGAGCCGCCGGACCTGCACATCGACAGCCGCCGGCTCGACGGCTTCATCCGCTACTTCGAGAAGGGTCTCTGCGACCTCGACTGCAGTCGTTGCGACTACTGCGACGCCTGGGCGCGCAAGGCCGTGTCGGTCGACGGCGACGCGCGCTCGTACCTGAAGCAAGTCGAGTCAAGCCTTGACCGGATTCGCACCGGAAGCTACTGGACAAGATCGCTGGAGGTCTGAATGAACAGCCTGTTGATTCTCAAGATCCTGGTCACATTCCATGTGACGTTCGCCGCGCTGTTCGTGGGCGGCAACGTCTTCATGGACTTCCTGCTCTCGCCCAGGCTCGATCTGATTCCGCCGGGGCAGGCCGCGCGCCTCGGCGAGAAGCTAGGCAACGATTTCGCGATCTTCAACTGGGTCTGCCTGATCGGGATCATGGTCAGCGGAATGCTGATCATGTGGCGAAACGGCCTCGAGCAGAGCGTGTTCGACCTCGAGTTCATCCAGTCCCCATACGGCGCGGCGTTACTCGTCAAGGAGATCATCTGGTCCACGCTGATCTTCACCGGGGCCGCGATGACGTTCTACCTGCGGCCGCGAGTGATCGTGAAGCTTCCTTACGACGCCAGCCGAGAGTCGATCGAATCCGATCGCGAAGCGACGCTCAACTACTCGAAATGGATGCGCTGGATGGCGCGATACAACGGCATCGCAGCGGTGATCGCGCTGATCTGCGGTGTGTTCATGGCGAAAGGCGGACTGTGGTGAACGGCACACGGCCCGTCACCCGTCCGGAATCGACTACCCCCCGGAGGTCAGCACGATGAACCCCACGATCACTCAAGACGTCGCCGAGCGGGCACTCGAGCGTGCCGCCGACGGCCACCGGCTCGATGCCGGCGAGATCATCGCTCTCTACGACCTGCCGTTCGAACGAATTGCACCGGTGGCACATGCCGCGCGCTGCCGCGTCAGCGACCCGAAAACCGTCACCTTCAGCGTCGGCGGCAACATCGACTACACCTCGATCTGCAACGTCGCCTGTAAGTTCTGCCTCTTCTACCGCACTCCGAAGCAGGAGGGCGCCTTCGCCCTGACGACCGAGCAGGTGCTGGCGGCGCTCGACCGGCAAGTCGAGTTCGGTGTGAACGAGGTGATGGTGCAGGGCGGTGTCAACCCGGCCATCCCGTACGAGTGGTACGTCGAGACGATGCGCGCGATGAAAGAGGCGCATCCGCAGCTGTTCATCGAGTTCCTCAGCCCCGAGGAGATTCTCGGCCTCGAGAAACTGACCGGTCGTGAAGCGAGCGAAATCCTGGCCGAACTGCACGCCGCGGGAATGGACGGTCTGCCAGGCTCGGCCACGGACATCCTCGACCCGGACGTCCGGGCCCGAACGGCTCCCGCGCGCATCTCGGTCGAGGACTGGCTGCGAATCGTCGACGCCGCGCAGACCAAGGGAATGGTCGTCAACTGGACCGGCCTGGTCTTCGGTCTCGACGAAACTCCCGAACAGCGCGTCCGCCACCTGATGACGCTGCGCGATCAGCAAGACCGGGACCTCGAACGCGGCGGCAGTGGCTTCGGCCTCTACAAGGTATGGGCGATGCGGCTGACCGGCTCGCGCCTTGACGGGAAGGTCGACATCCCGCCGGCTCAAACGACGAATCGCCGCTATCTGAAGGAACTCGCGATTCACCGCCTGGCGCTCGACAACGTGCAGACTCAGCAGGCCGTCTGGCGCACCGCCGGGTTCGAGATCGCCAAGACCGGTCTGCAGTCGGGAGCAGACGACCTCTGCGGCACCGGGTCGCTCAATGCCGTCAACGCGACGCTGCAAACGGCCGGCAAGCATCTCCCCGACCCCGACGCGAACATGGTCGCCGAGATCGTCGACGCGATCCACCAGGCCGGGTTCGACGCCGTCGAACGCGACGGGCGGTTCAAGAAGTTGCGGGTCTTCGAGCGGGAACGCCAGGAATCCACGATCGACCAGGAGGCACGACGATGACCGATGCACAGACACGCGAACGCGGTGAGCTCGCCCTCGAGCGGGCGCGGAACGGCGAGCGATTGACGGCCGGCGAGATCGTCGCTCTGTATGCGGTACCGGCCGAAGAGGTCATCCCAATCGCCAATGCCGCACGCCTGCGCAAGACCGATCCCGAGTACGCGACATTCAGCATGGGCGGCAACATCGACTACACCTCGATCTGCAACGTCGCCTGTAAGTTCTGCACCTTCTACCGCACTCCGCGACAGGAGGGCGCGTACGCGCTGACCCCGGAACAGGTGATCGAACAGCTGGAACCGCAGGTACGGCTGGGCGTCACCGAGGTGATGATCCAAGGCGGAGTCAACCCCGAACTGCCGTACGAGTGGTACATCGAGACCCTGCGGCTGGTCAAGCAGACCTATCCCGACCTGTTCGTCGACTTCCTCAGCCCCGAGGAGATCCGTGGACTCGAGAAGCTCACCGGTCGCGACGCGAAGGACATTCTCGCCGAACTGCAGGCGAACGGCATGGACGGCATGCCGGGCGCTTCGGCCGAGATCCTCGTCGACGAGGTGCGCCAGAAGGTGGCGCCGGCCCGAATCTCCAGCGACGACTGGTTCAGGATCGTCGACAACGTGCTCGATCTCGGCATCCACATCCACTGGACCGGCCTCGTCTTCGGGCTCGGTGAGACGATCGAGCAACGCGTCGAGCACCTCGTGCGACTACGCGACGCGCAGGATCGTGACCTCGAGCGCGGCGGGCGCGGCCTCGGCGCCTACAAGGTCTGGCCGATGCGGCTGAACGACACGCGGCTGAACGGCGTGATCGAGATCGACGACGACCAGACGATCATCGACAAGTACCTACAGCAGGTTGCGATCCACCGGCTGGCGCTCGACAACATCGATCACCACCGCTGCGTGTGGCGCACGATGGGCTACGGCACCGCCGCGAAGGCACTGCGCGCCGGCGCCGACGACCTCTGCGGCACCGGAGCGATCAACGCGGTCACTTCGGTGCTCGAGACGGCCGGCAAGGAGGCGCCCAGGCCGTCGGAGAAGGTCTTCCACGGAGTGCTCAAATGCATCGCCGACGCCGGTTTCAAGCCGGCCGAGCGCGATCCGTTCTACAACGTCACGCGGGTTCATTCGCTCGACGACGTCGACTTCGAGAGTCAGGGCCACGACTACGTGGCCGGATTCCAGGCCACCGCAGACGTCTGAAAGGCACGGCCGTCCCGGCGGCGCCCGTGCCGGACGGCGTTCTACGCGTCAGGTGCCGGCGACGGAGTCTCGATGCCGAGCTCGCCCGCGAGGTCGCTGAGCTTCAATTCAGCGAGCTTCGCGGCCTCGCGCATCGCGTCGTTGACCGCTTCCACGATCAGCGGTCCGAGCGCGGCGAGCCCGCCCTGATCGGCCGCGGCCGGGCCGAAATTCACCTCGAGCAGCCGATAGTCACCGCTCATCTTCACCGACACGATCCCGTCGCCTGCGGATCCCTCGACGACCTGCCGGCCGATCAGCTGCCGGACGGCATCCATCTCGGCGCGTGCGCGCTCGAGCTTGTTGGCGAGGTCGCCGAAGTCGGGCATGCCCTCCATCATCGACTCCCCACCGGTACACGCGCGGCGGTGACCTCGCGATGGCGATCGGTCACTTCCGGCCGCGGCAACACCGACATCGCGTGCTCTGCCACGAGCCCCTCGAAGACCTCGAGCCTGTTGAGCTGGTTGGTGCCCTCATAGATCTGGGTCAGCTTCGCGTCGCGCATGCACTTCTCGAGCTCCGGTCGCAGCGCTCCACAATCGAGCCCGGCGATCTCGAGTGCCATACCGGTCACCCGCATCGCGGCGTCGCTGCCGCACGCCTTAGCCATCGAGGAAAGGCCGAGCGTGCGGGTCAGCCCACGATTTCCGACCTTACGCGTCATCGCCTCCATCACCATGCCACGGCCGACCTTCGTATCCATCGAGCGGCGAACGAGTGAGTTGTCGCGCAGCGCGGACGGCAGGCGGCCGAAGGCACGCATCGCCGGCGCTCCTGAGAGACTTCCGACCGAGAAGGTGTCGAAGTGCGTGGCCGCGTCGATGTACGCCTGGCGCGCCAGGTGAATCTCCTCTTTCATCTTCGCAAGCGCGATCTGCACCTGCTGGCGTTCCAGCAATCCCGCCGCCGCCGGATCTTCACGCAGCCAGTCGAGCAAGCGTTCGTAAGCGCCACGGGCAATGCCGGTGCCGATCGCGCCAACCGGGGGTCGCGACGCGGCGAGCACGGCGATCGTCAGCGCCATGCCGTCACCGGGTCTGCCAATCACATTGCGGTCGGAAACAAAGACCTCGTCGAACTTCAGCTCGGCGGCCGGCGACGCCCGGTGTCCCATCTTGTGCTCGCAGCGGACCACGCTGAAACCCGGACTACGAGAGTCGACGAGAAATGCGGTCAGCGTTTCGTATGGCCGCCGCGGGTCGGTCGCCATGAACACCGTGAGCCAGGTCGCCACGTTGCCGTTGGAGATGAAGTGCTTCGTGCCTGACAGCAGCCAGCCGCCGTCGGTGCGGTCGGCGCGGGTGACGGTCTGGGCCGCGTGCATCCACACGTGATGCTCTACGTCGGTGCCGGCCGTCGGCTCTGTGATGCAAAAGGCCATTATCTGCGGCCGTGGATCCGCAACGCTGCTGGCCGCCTCTTTCAGCGCCCCCTCCCAGCACGCGGGTCCGCCCATCACCAGTGGCGACGCGCCGAGCGAGTGAGCTCCGAACAACGTCGCGAAGCCACCGCATCCTGCCGCGAGTTCCTCGCTGATCAGCGCGGCCCGCAGGCAGGCCCAGTCGACAGGGCCTCCTGCCGCACGTGGAGTGACGATGCTGAGCAGGCCCAATTTGCCGCCTTCACGCACGACGTCCCAGGCAAAGTTGCCTGGCTCGTCTAGCGCGATGCGGTCGAACTCGAGCGCCCGCGGTCTGATCGTGCGCAGCGAGAACTCGCGAGCGGTTCGAAGATCGGCCTCCAGCTCCGCGAGCCTGCGTCCCGAGAGCAGCGGATGACCACCGACGCGCGGCGCGCGCTCGCGCAGTGTCTCCACCCGGTGATGTGCGCTGTGCGCTTGCATAACGTACCCCGACCGGACCTCAGGGCGACCCGACGGCATTCTTCGCGCGGACGCGCGAGCTCTTGCCGTTGTCGGAGCCGCCGCCGGCTTCGGTGGACGAGGCCATCTGGATGAAGTGCGAACTCACGTTTTCAGGGCCAAACAGGATGCCCTGCATGCTTGGCGAGTAAGCAGCCGCAACCGATCGCGTCGACAGCAGGACATCTTCGAGCTCTCGCGCTATCGGATGGCGATCGCCGAGTTCGAGCACGGAAGTTCCGGGCTTCAACGACTGCCCGGAGTTTTGCTGCCGCAGCTTGAACTCACCGCGCTGAGGTTGCCCGTCCTGGAAGACGTGCGTAAAGAGCTGTGTCGTCTCGCTGCGGTCGCTCTCGATCCGCCGGGTGCGCATCGTCAAGATCCGTTCGCCCTGATCGGAGAGCCGGCAGGTGCGGGTAACGGCATCCTGCTCGAACTCGATCGGCGCCACGAACTTCGGGTAGTTCCACAACTCGCGCCCGGCCTTCAACGCCAGTTCCGTGGTGACTGGAAGGTGCCACACGTAACCGTCGATCTGGCCGCGCAATGCCCCGCCGAGCATCGCGCGCGCCGGCAGGTTCACACGGTGGTGTGGATAGTTGAGCGCGATCGCGATCGCCAGCTCGTTGTACGAGCCCACATCGCTGTCGCGGTACTCGAAGCAGGCGATCGAAACGGCGCCTACCCCGGGCGCAAGGCGAGCAGGCTCGAGCCTGCGGTCGGGCAGATACCGCCTCAACCGGCTGAGCCTGGCCGGAAATACACCGCTCATCGACTCGCCATCGCGATAGAAGATCGGCAGCTTCACCAGATCGCCCCGCAGATCGATCTCGGCCTGACGGACACCTTCGAAGAACTTCGAAGTCTTCATCTCGCTACTCCCTCTCGGCGGTCACGGACCGGAACCTCATGTCCACGGCACGGCCCACGTCGCATCGTGCTCGCATCGCGTCACGATGTTACATCATTTCATGTAATCGGAACGAGATTCGTTTGTGATCGATCAGTCGACCAGCGAAATCATCGACGGCTGCGTCGGGTGCACGCGCACCCGTTCGCCGACCTCGTGCAGCTCGACCGAGGGGCGTTGCGCCAGCAGCGTGCGGCCGCAGTCGTGGCGCAGGCGGTAGAGCACGTCGTGGCCGTAGAACTCGCGGTCGACGACCTCGGCGTCGCCGTCGCCGTCGCTGGCGCTGCCGACGAACAGCTGCTCCGGGCGCACCGCCACATGTACGTGGCCGGCGCGCGGACAAGCTCGCGGACCCGAGCGCTGTGAGTCGGGCACGTCGAATACACCGATGTCCGTGCGCACGCCGTCGCCTTCGACGAGGCCAGGCAGCACGTTGACCTCCCCCACGAACTGCGCAACCCAGCGGTCGCTGGGGTGCCAGTAGATCTCGCGCGGGTCGCCGACCTGCACCACACGGCCCTGGCGCATGACGGCAACGCGGTCGCACATCGACAGCGCTTCCTCCTGGTCGTGAGTGACAAGCACGGCGGTCGCGCCGACATCGCGCAGGATCAGCTCGACGTCGCGGCGCAGCTCGGCGCGCAGTGAGGCGTCGAGACTCGAAAAAGGCTCGTCGAGCAGCACGACCTCGGGCTCAGGCGCGAGCGCCCTGGCAAGCGCGACTCGCTGGCGCTCGCCGCCGGAGAGCTCGTGCGGGTGACGATCGGCCTTGTGCTGAAGACCAACCAGCTCTAGCGCGCGCGACGCGGTCTCTTCTCGTTTGCCGCGCTCGCGACCGCGCAGACCGAACTTGACGTTCTGAAGCACCGTGAGGTGAGGGAAGAGCGCGTAATCCTGCACGACCATGCCGATGTGACGGCGCTCGGGCGGCGTGAAGAAGCCGTCGGCGGGGTCTGCAAGCAGCTTGCCGCGCACGCGTATCGTGCCGGCGTCGGGCCGCTCGAAGCCCATGATCAGCCGCAGCAGCGTTGACTTGCCGCAGCCTGAGGGGCCGAGCACGCCGAACAGCTCGCCCTCGCGAACGGCGAGGTTGGCGCGGTCGACGGCCTTGACTGAGCCGAACGACTTGCTGACGGACTTGATCTCGATCGAATGATCCATACCTACGGACTAGGATTTTATTAGGTTGTCCTAATCACCTACGTATCTGCCGAAGGGAAGTTTCGTGTCAGTGAGTTTCAAACGCTTTTCAGTTTCGCTTCTCGCCTTGCTCGCGCTAGCCGCGACGGCGATCGCCGGCTGCGGCGGCGAAGACGAGAAGGCGGTCGGACCGGAGGGCAAGGTCGTCGTCTACTCGGGTCGCAGCGCCGAGCTGGTCGCACCGCTCTACGAGAAGTTCGAGAAGGAGACCGGCATCACGGTTGAGGCGCGCTACGCCGGCACGCCCGAGCTCGCCTCCACGATCGCCGAGGAGGGCGCCAACTCGCCGGCCGACGTGTTCTATGCACAAGACGCGGGTTCGATCCAGGCGATCGAAGATCTGCTGGCTCCGCTGACCAAATCACAGCTGAAGCTCGTCGATGAGCAGTACCGCGACCCCGAGGGTCGCTGGACCGGCGTTTCCGGCCGCGTGCGCGTGCTGACCTACAACACCGACGCCGTCAAGCAGAGCGATCTGCCCGAAACAGTCGACGAGATGACCGATCCGAAGTGGAAGGACCGCGTCGGCATCGCCCCTGGAAACGCTTCTTTCCAGGCCTTCGTGACGGCCATGCGGCTGACCGAGGGCGACGACGCCACACGCACCTGGCTTCAGGGCATGAAGGACAACGGCGTCAAGACGTTCGAGAACAACTCGGCGATCTCGGAGGCCGTCGCCAAAGGCGAGATCGACGCCGGCCTGGTGAATCACTACTACCTGTACCAGACCAAGGCCGAAGACCCGGACGCCCCGATCGCCAACCACAACTTCAAGGATGGCGACCCAGGATCGCTGGTCAACGTTTCGGCCGCGGGCGTGCTGGCAAGCGCGCCGAACAAGGCCAACGCCGAACGCCTGATGGAGTTCCTGCTGGCCGAAGGCCAGGAGTTCTTCGCCGTCGAGGCCGAAGAGAAGGAATATCCGCTCGTCGCCGGCTACGAGGACAAGCTGCCCGATGACCTCACTCCGCTGGCAGAGATCCAGGGACCGGACGTATCGCTGAGCGAACTCGGCACGGGGCTGAGCGATACGGTCACGATGATTGAGTCGATCGGTTTCACAGGTACCTGACCGTCACCTGCGCCGCGGGGCGCGACGGCTGGCCGGGCTGGCGGGGTACCTGCCCGCCGCGCTGGCCGCCGCGCTCACGCTGGTGCCGGTTGTCTACGTCGTCGTTCGCTCGCTGGGCGCCGACGCCGAAGCGCTCGACCGTGCCTTCTCGGCACGCACCGTCGACCTGCTCGTCAACAGCGTCGGCCTGGCCGCGGCAGTGTCGCTGACCGCTGTCGTGATCTCCGTGCCGTATGCCTGGCTGGTCACCGGCAGCGACATGCCGGGCCGCCGCTTCTTCGCGGCAACCGGCCCGCTGCCGCTGGTCGTGCCCAGCTACGTCGGCGCGCTGATCATGCTCGAGGCGCTGGGCCCGAAGGGCCTGGCACAGGACGTGCTCGAAGGCCCGCTGGGCATCGACCGCATGCCTGACATATACGGCTTCTTCGGCTCGTGGCTGGCACTGACGCTCTTCACGTACCCCTACGTCCTCTTGCTGGTGACGGCCGCCTTCAAACGAATCGATCCGGCGATGGCCGAAGCTGCCCGCGGACTCGGCCATGGCCCCCTGGCGGCCTTCGTCCGGACCACGCTGCCGCAGCTGCGCCCCGCGATACTCGCCGGCTCGCTGCTCTGCGCGCTCTACGTGCTGAGCGACTTCGGCGTGGTCTCGCTGATGCGCTTCGACACGTTCACGATCGCGATCTACACCGCTTACCGCTCGTTCTTCGACGCAAGCGGAGCGGCGCTGCTGGCGCTGATGCTGATCGTCCTGTCGGCCGTGCTGCTCGTCTTCGAGCACAAGCTGCGCGGCGACCCGCGCACGCAGTCCGCACGCTCGGCGCGTTCCGCCGGCACCCCGGTAGCGCTCGGCCGCTGGAAGTTCGCGGGATTCGCCTTCTGCGGCACCGTCTTCGCACTGGCAGTCGCCGTGCCGGTCGGCGTGCTCGGATACTGGCTCGTAGTGGGCGCGGACTCCGACCCAGCGCGCAGCACACTCGGCGAGGCAGTGATCGGCTCGATCTCGGCGTCGGGATACGCGGCGCTGCTGGCCGTGGTCCTGGCGCTGCCGATCGCCTATCTGGCGGCTCGGCGCCCAGGCCGTGCGGCCCGGGCGATCGAGAGCGTCGCCACGGCCGGTTTCGCGCTTCCGGGCGTGGTCGTGGCGCTTGGTCTCGTCTTCTTCGCGACGCGTTTCGCCGGTGCGATCTACCAGACCCTGATCCTGCTCGTGCTCGCCTACGTGATCCGCTTCCTGCCGCAGGCCGTAGGGGCCGCTCGCAGTGGCATCCTGCGCGCCGATCCGACGCTCGAGGAGGCGGCGCGCGGTCTCGGTCACCGCCGCTGGTCGGTCTTCCGGCGCATCACACTGCCACTGGCCGCACCAGGAGTGGCGGCCGGCGCGATGCTCGTCTTCCTCACCGCAATGAAGGAGCTGCCGGCAACGCTGATCCTCAAGCCGATCGGCTTCGAAACGCTTGCCACACGCATCTGGGAAGCCGCCCAGACCGGCTCGTATGCGGCTGCCGCGGTGCCCTCGCTGATCCTGATCGCGATCTCGGCGGTCGCGCTGTTCCTCGGCTCGTCCGAGCGCGCCGACCCCGGTCAGCCGCGCGGCCACGACTGACCCGCCGCGCACCGCCCCGCTCTCAACTACAATTCCTACTACGCAAGCCGGATATACGCGCACGGCGCGAACCGGCCTCGAAACAAGGTTTTCTCGCGCACGTCCCCACACTGCGCGTCCCGCCCCAAGCGCACGACTCGAGGAAGGAATCAACTATGGCGACCATCGACAAGACACGTATCCCCAACAGCACCGTCAGCGAGCAGAGCGACGGCTCGCTCGTGGCGAAGAACGGTCTTTCGCGTGAGGTCGTCGAAGAGATGTCGCGCATCAAGGGCGAACCCGACTTCATGCGCGAAATGCGCCTGAAGAGCTTCGAGATCTTTCAGCGCAAGCCGATCCCGACCTGGGGCGCACCGCTCGACGGACTCAACCTCGACGAACTGGTCCTCTGGCGTCCACCCGACTCCGGCAAGTTCGACAGCTGGGACGACGTCCCCGACGAGCAGAAAGAGACCTTCGAGAAGCTCGGTATCCCGCAGGCCGAGCGCGAGTACCTCGCCGGCGTCGTGGGCGTGTGGGACAACAACTCCTTCTACGAGGGCCTCAAGCAGCAGTACCAGGACCTGGGCATCATCTTCTGCTCGATGGACACCGCCGTCGAGAAGTACCCCGAACTCGTCGAGCCGTACTTCATGAAGAAGTGCGTGCCGCCGCAGGACAACAAGTTCAGCGCGCTGCACGGAGCCGTCTGGTCTGGAGGTTCGTTCGTGTACGTGCCCAAGGGCGTCAAGGTCGACCTGCCGCTGCAGGCCTACTTCCGCATGGAGGGCTCGTCGGAGGGCACCTTCGAGCACACGCTGATCGTCGCCGACGAGGGCAGCGAGGTGCACTACATCGAAGGCTGCACGGCGCAGAGCTACAGCGTCAACAGCATGCACAGTGCCGTCGTCGAGATCTTCGTCAAGGAGGGCGCGAAGGCCCGCTACACGACAGTGCAGAACTGGTCGAAAGACGTCTTCAACCTCAACACCAAGCGTGCCATCGTCGAAGCAGAAGGCACGGTCGAGTGGGTCGGCGGTTCGATGGGCGCAAAGGTCGTCATGCTCTACCCCGGCTCGTTCCTGATGGGTGAGCACGCGCGCGCCGATCACCTCAACGTCGGCGTCGCCAGTGGCGACGTCTGGAAGGACACCGGCGCCAAGGTCGTACACCTCGCGCCGAACACGACCAGCAACATCCTCGCCAAGTCGATCTCCAAGGACGGCGGCGTGATGGGTTACCGCGGCCTCGTGCGCATGGGCAAGAACTCGCAGGGTTCAAAGGCACGCGTGCAGTGCGACGGTCTGATGATGGACGACTTCTCTCGCTCCGACACCTGGCCCGACATCCAGATCCAGAACCCGTACGTAACGGTCGCCCACGAGGCCGTCGTCGGCAAGATCAGCGACGAGCAGCTCTTCTAAGCTCTTCTATCTGCGCAGCCGCGGTTTGTCAGAAGACGAAGCGGCCGCGATGATCGTCAACGGCTTCATCGAGCCGGTCACCAAGGAGCTGCCGATGGAGTACGCCGTCGAACTCAACCGGTTGATCCAGCTCGAGATGGAAGGCAGCATCGGCTAGGCGAACGCCTGGTCGGCAACCGCCAGCCGCCGCCCGCCCTTCGAGACTTCATGGCGGGAAACATCAAGCCAGCGCCCCGCACGGCCGATGAGACCGGAATGGAGGCGCGCCCGGCCAACGCCAACGACCTGATCTTCAAGGAAACGATGCGCGAAACGCGCGAGACGCTTGCGCGCTGGCGAAGGCATCCCGTACACACGATCTCGCGCTGGACGGTGCTCGCGTTCCTGATCGCCGTCACGATGCTGTCGTCGGTGCTGGCGGTCTCTCACTTCGTTACCGCCGACTTCACGACGGCGCTGCCGAACATCTACCACGACCCGGACTTCCACGACGTCGTACGAGTCTTCTTTCGCAACATCCTCGTACTGGCTCTGCACGGGTTCGTGTGCATCGCCGGGTTCATGGCGATGCGTGCGCTTCCCGAACAGGTCAAGTACAAGAGCGGTATCGACCGCTGGGTCCACCAGCACGCCGGCCGCTTTGCGATGGTCTGGGTGACGGCGGCGACGATCTTCTCGATCACGACGCAGACGTGGATCCTCGGGTCGACGGTCGCCGACCTCTCGCTGACGCTCGGCATCTCACAGGGAACACTGCTGCTGACGGTCCTGCCGCACGCCTTGCTCGAACTGACCGCCGTCTTCCTGCCGCTGGCCGCGTTCCTGATCGCCAGTCGACAGGGGCGCTGGCACGAACTGCTGGCGGCGACCTTCGTGACCGTGTCGGCGGCGATCCCGATGCTGATCGTTGCGGCGTTCCTCGAGGCCTATCTTTGGCCGATGATCCTGCGTGACGTAGTGCTCTAGACGCCGGGGCCGACTACTACTCTG
The DNA here is from genome assembly GCA_016219715.1 of Actinomycetota bacterium. Classification (GTDB taxonomy): domain Bacteria; phylum Actinomycetota; class Thermoleophilia; order Solirubrobacterales; family JACPNS01; genus JACPNS01. Next base: position 29,244 of record JACRKX010000001.1, read on the forward strand.
CGCGCGTGCGCGTCACCGAACAGAAGATCATCGCCCCCGACCTGCCGGCCGAGGTCACGTGGCTAAACGCGCGTCCCGCGTCGATCGACACGCTGCTCTCGCAGGGGCCCGTACTCGTTGAGTTCTGGGACTTCGCGCGCGTCAACTCACTTCGCACCCTGCCCTACATGGAGGAGTGGCACCGCCGCTACGCGCCGCTGGGCGCCACGCTGCTGGCGCTGCACAGCCCGGGCTACACCTTCAGCGCAGACGAAGAGGTCGTCGCGGCCGCGGTCGAGCGCCTTGGCGTAGCGCGCCCGGTACTGCTTGATCCGGCGTTCATCGCCTGGCGTGACTACGGCAACAAGGGCTGGCCGGCACGCTACCTCTGGAGCAAGGGCGGCGAGCTTCGCTACTTCCACTACGGCGAGGGCGACTACGAAGACTGCGAGCTCGCCCTGCAAGAGGCCCTGGCCGAGTATGGCGTCGAGCGCGATTCGCTGCCTGCACCGATGCCCCCACTGCGCGAGGGCGACGCGCCAGGCGCCGAGTTCCCCGCCCAAACGGCCGACATTGCGCTGCCGCCCGAACGCGAACGGCTCACCCTGACCGGCGGCTGGAACGAGAGCGCCGACTGGCTTGAAGCAGTCGAAGCCGGGGCGACCGCTCGCGCGAACTGCAGCGCCGCCGGCGCCTATGCGGTCGTCAGCGGCAAGGGCATCGACCAGCCGGGGCCACTTCGCCTGCAGATCGAAGGCGGCGGCGCGACGTTCACCGCCGAGCGCGCCGGCGTGCGGTTGCACGGATTTCAGTTCACGCCCAGCGAGTAACGCACGGGCTCGGCGTTTGGCGCCGCCGGCGCCGCGCTACTGCGCGACTGGCAGCGAGTTCTCGCTGAGAACCGCGCGGATCTCCTTGGGGAGCATGAAGCGCATGTTCTCCTGAATCACCTCGAGCTCGCCAACGTCGGTGGTGCCGCGATCGCGAAACAGCTGAACGAGGTTTTGTACGAGCTCGTCGGGGGCGCTGGCCCCCGATGTGATGCCGACGACCTTCTTGCCCTCGAGCCACGCCTCCTCGACCTGCGAGGCGTTGTCGATCAGATAGGAGTCGGTGCCGAGGTCGCGCGTGACATCGACCAGTCGATTCGAGTTGGACGAGTTCTTCGAGCCGATCACGAGCACCAGATCGCACTCCCTGGCCAGCTCTTTGACGGCCGCCTGGCGGTTGGTGGTCGCGTAACAGATGTCGTCGGTACGCGGACCGACAATCTTCGGAAACTTACCGCGCAAGGCAGTGATGATCTCGCTCGTCTCGTCGACCGACAATGTGGTCTGCGAGATGAAGGCGACACGCTCGGGGTCGGGAACCTCAAGCGCGGCGACGTCGTCGATCGTCTCGACGAGGATCATCGCGTCGGGGGCCTCTCCCATCGTGCCCTCGACCTCTTCGTGACCGGCGTGGCCGATCAGGATGATCTTGTAGCCGTCGGCCGCGAACTTCTTCGCTTCGACGTGAACCTTGGTAACGAGCGGGCAGGTGGCGTCGATCGTCTTGAGCTTGCGCTCGGCCGCCTTGGCGTGCACCGAGGGTGCGACGCCGTGAGCCGAGAAGACGACGGTCTCCCCCTCGGGCACCTCGTCGGCGTTGTCGACGAAGATCGCCCCGCGCGCGCGTAGCTGCTCGACGACGTGCTTGTTGTGCACGATCTCCTTGCGAACGTAGACCGGAGGCCCGTAGTGATCGAGCGCGTGCTCGACCGTCTGGACGGCGCGGTCGACACCGGCGCAGTAACCGCGCGGCGCGGCGAGCAGGACCTTTTCCGGAACGGCGGGCATCGTGCTCAATTGTAGGTCGTAGAAGCACGGCGCGGTTCGCGTCGCGCCATCTTCACTCAACGACAGTTGCAGCATGGAACTACGGATGCGTAATCCCCTTAGAATGTGACAGCAGTCACAGCTTTTTCCCGGATTTTCCGCAATACTCGGGCCAGCCGGCGTGTGACCCCCAACGGTCACCGCAGGTCTCTACCGAACTGTTTCGCTCGAGGGCCCGCGACGAAGCACCCACAAACACTTTTGCATCGGACGAAGCCGCGCTTCGCGAACGTCCGACAACCCGAGATCACCGCCGAGGAAGAGACGAGGACTAGATGCCCTACCAAGACCTTTCCCGCCTGAATGCCACCGATGCTTCGTTCCTCGTTCAGGAACGCACCGGCTCGCACATGCACATCGGCGGGGTGATGATCTTCGAGGGTCCGGCTCCCGAGCTGAACATCTTCAAGCGCCACATCGAATCGCGCCTGCACATGGTTCCGCGCTACCGCCAGCGACTCGTCTGGCCACGCTTTCAGGCCGGCCGCCCGTTCTGGGCCGACGACCCCGATTTCAACCTCAGCTACCACCTGCGCGATACAGCGCTGCCCGAACCGGGCAACGACGAGCAGCTCGAGCGGCTGATCGCGCGCATCTTCAGCCAGCGCCTCGACCGCCGCAAGCCGCTGTGGGAGATGTGGCTCGTCGACGGCCTCTCAGGCGGACGCTTCGCGATGATCCTCAAGTCACATCACTCGATGATCGACGGCATCGCCGGCATCGACGTCGGCACCGTGCTGATGAGCATGGAGCCGACCACCACCGTCGAAGAACCGCGCCCCTGGCACCCGCGCCCGCTGCCCACCCAAGGCGAGTTGATCGAGATCGGTCTACGTGAAGCCGCCGAGGCGCCGTTCAAGGCGGTCAACGGCCTCGTTGACCTCGCGCGCGGCCGCGAATCGGCCCGTTCGAGCGCGGCAGGCTTCATGAGCGGCGTGACCAAGGCGATAAGCGAAACCCTCGACGCCGCGCCGCGCAGCCCGCTGAACACGCAGATCGGTCAGCACCGCCGTTTCAAATTCGTGCGCAATTCGCTCGACGAGTTTCGCGAGATCAAGTCGCTGCTCGACACGACCGTCAACGACGTCGTTCTCACGATCACCTCAGACGCTCTGGGCCGCTGGCTGCGCTCGCGCTACTACCCGACCGACGGGCTGCGTCTGCGCGCCCTCGTTCCGGTCTCCACACGCCCACAGGCGCGCCGGGGCGAGGACATCGCCGCCGGCAACGAGCTACTCGCCATGCGTGGCTCCCTGCCCGTCGAAGAGATGGACGCGCTCAAGCGACTGAGCATCGTCAAGCAGTCGATGGAGGGTCTGAAGAAGAGCAATCAGGCGATCGCGGCCGATGCGCTCACCGCCGTACAGAACTTCGCGCCGCCGAACATCCTCGCCCAGGCCAGTCGCATCAACTTCTCGACGCGGCTCTTCAACCTCCTGGTCACCAACGTGCCCGGCCCGCAGATTCCGCTGTACCTGCTCGACCGCCAGATGCTCGACGCCTTCCCCGTGCCGTTCCTCGCCGAAAACCACGGTCTCGCCGTGGCGATCATGAGCTACAACGGCCGCATCAACTTCGGAATCCTTGGCGACTACGACGCGATCCCCGACATCCAGGTGATCGCCGACAGCCTCGCCGACAGCCGCGACGACCTGCTCGACGCCGCCGCTCAGGTCAAGACAAAGGTGCGTGAGGTCATGCGTACCGGCGAGGTCGCGGCGCTGGCACCAACCGCGGAGGCGGCGGCGAAGGCCACGAAGAAGGTTGCCGCTCGAAAGTCGGCCTCGATGCCCGGCACAGCGGTGAAATCCACTGCCAAGCAGTCCTCGAAGCGCAGCCCTGCAAAGCCAAAGGCGGCTACCGGAAACGGAGCGCAACCGGCCAGCGCCAAGCCAGCGGCAAAGACCGCGGCCACATCGAAGTCAGCCGCCAAGTCCACCAAGAAGCCGGCCACAAAGGCCAAACCCACCGCAAAACCGGCCGCGAAGGCCAAGTTGCCGGTCAACGGGGCCGACCCGAAGCCTCAGAGCTCCCCCACGCCGACGTCTGCCTCCTGACTGCACCGCAGTCATGGCACCCGCAGCATGGTCGGGGGTGCGGTTTGAGAGCTGAGGAAGCGAGGCCTAGCAGGCGCTCGCTTCGATGTCCTCCAGCTTGACCTCGGGCTGACCCTGCATCTTGCGCGTCTCGACCATGTGGAAGGGGCGCGGCTTGGTCTTGGCAGTTTTGCACCCATCACCCGGCAGCAAGCGCGTCGTCTTCACGATGACCTTGCCGTCGTCTTCGTAGATGTCGGTGATTGAGATGAGCACTCCCCGCTTCGACTCGGGCATGAACACGCCGACCAGTTGACGGTCCGTGTAGTCGATCGGGACGATGCTCTCCTTTTTGACGCCGTGAGAGAAGTGCTGCTTGCGCATCGCGGCAGCTTCCTTGTTGGAACGGGCGATGATCGCGGTGGGCTCATCGACGCGATAGCCCGTCTGGTCACCTGAGAGGATCTGGATCGGCGGCGGCTCGCTGGAGAAGTTCTCCTTCTCTTCGGCGATGTCCTTGGGGTCGCGCTGCTTGCCGGCCTCGACGGTGAAGCCGCCGGCTTCGTCACCGGTGACGCCCGGAGGTGCGCCCTTGCCGGTCTCGGTGCCGGAATCGTCGTCGCCGCAGCCTGCCAGCAGGCCCAGCGCCATCACGGCGATCAGCATCAGGAACGCGGTGCGCATGCGCAGTTGAAATGCGTTGTGAGTCATCGAAGTAGTCCCCCCGGACTTTGAGCGAGTGAGTCAGCCAGAATCCCGATCCGCGGCGGAAGCTTTCCGCCCGCGCGGGCTTGTCGCAGTTTAGTCCGCGCGGCGAGACTGGTCCATGGAGCAGGTATTAAGCAGCATTCCGGCCTGAATAGGAAAGAGTCCCCAGGGCTGGCCCTGGGGACTCTTTCCAGACTTCGGATCTGCTTTCGAGCAGCTGGCTTAGAACATGCAGCCGATCGGCTCGATCAGCTGGTTGCGCGTGGCGTTCGGCGTGCCGCGCTGCGGGACCAGCAGGGTCGTGAGGTTGTCACCGGCCGAGTGACAGACCGAGTCGGCCGCCGCAGCAACCTTAACTACGTGCTGCTGGAGCGGATTGCCGATGCTGTCGGTACGGCCCGGGACGGTGCCCATCGCCAGCGAGACAGTGCTCAGCGGCACGTCCGGCAGCGCGTTGAACACGGCACGGATCGCCTGGTCACAGGTCTCGAACAGCGGGTCACAGGTCGGGACGTACTGCACGGTGGCGGTGGTACCGACGAGGCCGATGTTCACTCCCTGCGGGTTGCCCGGCGTGTCAGCGTCGACCGCGATTCCGATGTTCGGAATCGGTGCCTTCTCGATCAGCCAGACGTCGCCGGTGATCGTGCCGTCGAGCAGCGGCGTGGTGATCGCAACCGAACCCACGCGCGCCTGCGCCGGACACGGGAACGACGGATTCTCGTAGTCGAAGTAGTTGTAGACCGGTGTCGACGGCGGTGAAGCGTTGACAATGGTCTCAACCGGACACTGATCGACCGAGGCATCGCCGAAGGCTGCCGTGTTGGCAGACAGGAACGGCGGCAGCGTGACCTGTACGGCCGCGAGCGGGCTGTGGTCGAACGGAATGCCCATGTCCGCTGTCATCACTGTTCCGTCGCCGGCATTCAGCGACGAGAACGAGTAGTTGACCGTCGGGTTGAAGGGCACCGCGGCACAGTTGTCGACAGCGTATGCGGCGGTGACGTTCGGGGTCACAGATCCGTTGTATCCAGTGCCCGTTCCACGGAACTGGTTGAAGAACGGACGGTGCGTACCCGGCGTGACGCAGCGGCGCTGGTTGAACAGCAGCGGCGGGTTGGTCGCGCTGGGCGGGGCGGCCATGTTCGGACGGGTGTCGCCGTTGATCGTCAGCGTGCCCGAGCGCAGGTGGAACCGGTTGCCGGTGTCCGTCTGGCGCGGGATGTTGTCGATCACGATCCGCAGGTTGCGGGCCTGGTCGTTGACACGCAGCGCGCCGCGCGCGACCACGTTGCCGAGAGGACCGGTTACCGGGCCGGTGATGTTCTCGAACTCGACGGCCACACCGGCGGCGTCTGTGCTGGGCAGGCCCGTCGGGTCGACCAGATAGATATTGCCGTTCGCCGTCACAGTGCCGTCGGTGACGCTTGTACCGGTCGCGACACCCGTACCAACCAGCGAGCTGGCCGGGCAGGTGCCCGAGTCGGCCTGCGCCATCGTGCAGCGGTTGGCTGGCGGAATCGACTTAAGCGAGCCCATCAGACCGTCGGGGGATGTCGGCGCTCTTCGGGTCGTCGTAGCCTTGCAGCGTCAGCGACGCGGCAATGTTCGGGTGCGCACCAGCGTCGTTCGCGTCGGCCGCGGTGGGCTCGAGCGAGTTCGGCATGGCGGTCGCGGTGGCTGTCGCATTGAACGCGCGGTCGTCGATCCAAATGAAGCCGATCGACGGCGACGGGTCAGGCGTGGTGTTGTTGAGTGCGCGCACCTCGTAGGTGTGCTCGATCGGGCTGGTCAGTCCGGTCGGCAGCGAGAACGGCGAGGTACACGCGGTCCACGAGCCGCCATCGATGCGGCACTCGAACGACGTGGCGTTCGTTCCGTCGAATGAGAACGTACCCGGAGCACTGCTCAACGCCGAAGGCTCGGCGAAGTCCGTGATCTGAGTCTCGGGAGTGACCACGACCGGAACGTAGGTCACCGTGACCGAGGCGGAACCGGTGTTGCCGGAACCGTCCTGGCACGTCACGGTGATGACGTTCGGGCCCTCGACCAGCGTGACCGGGCCAGGGGCCGGGCTGCAGGTCGGCGTGGCGCCGGAGTCGTCAGTGGCGGTGTAGGCCAGGGTGACGGTGTCGGTGTTGACGGTCGAACCGTCGGCCGGGCTGGTGATGTTGATCACCGGCGGCGTGGTGTCGGGGACGACGTAGGTCACGGTGACCGAGGCGGAGCTGCTGTTGCCGCTTCCGTCAGAGCAGTTGACCGTGATCGTGTTCGGGCCCTCGACCAGCGTGACCGGGCCAGGGGCCGGGCTGCAGGTCGGTGTGGCGCCGGAGTCGTCAGTGGCGCTGTAGGCCAGGGTGACGGTGTCGGTGTTGACGGTCGAGCCGTCG
>JACRKX010000001.1:36243-39967 GCA_016219715.1 Actinomycetota bacterium
GGTCGGCGCCGCGCCGGAGTCGTCAGTGGCGGTGTAGGCCAGGGTGACGGTGTCGGTGTTGACGGTCGAGCCGTCGACCGGGCTGGTGATCGTGATCACCGGCGGCGTGGTGTCAGGGACGACGTAGGTCACGGTGACCGAGGCGGAACCGGTGTTGCCGGAACCGTCCTGGCACGTCACGGTGATGACGTTCGGGCCTTCAACCAGGGTCACGGGGCCAGGCGCCGGCGAGCACGTCGGCGCGACACCTGAGTCGTCAGTGGCGGTGTAGGCAAGCGTGACGGTGTCGGTGTTGACCGTCGAGCCGTCGACCGGGCTGGTGATTGTGACCACCGGGTCTCCGGTGTCCGGGATCACGTAATTCACAGTGACCGAGTCGCTGGCGGAGTTGCCGGCACCGTCGGTGCAGGTGACGGTGATCGTGTTGGGACCCTCGACCAGCGTGACAGACGAACCATTGGCCGGTGAGCACGTGGGCGCGACTCCGGAATCGTCAGTCGCCGTGTAAACAACCGAAACGCTGTCGGTGTTCACGGTCGAACCATCAGCGGGGCTGGTGATGTCGACCACCGGCGGCGTGGTGTCCGGGATCGCCTCACGCGTGACCGAGACCGAGTCGCTGGCGGAGTTGCCGGAGCCGTCGGTGCAGGTGACGGTGATCGTGTTCGGACCGAGCGCCAGTGGCACAACAGCGCCATTGGCGAGGTCACAGGTCGGTGCGGCACCGGAGTCGTCGGTGGCGGTGTAGGTGACGACCGTCGTCGAGTCGGTCGTGGTCGAACCGTCGGCCGGAGCGGTGATGCTCACGACCGGCGGCGTGGTGTCGGGGACGACGTAGGTCACGGTGACCGAGGCGGAGCTGCTGTTGCCGCTTCCGTCAGAGCAGTTGACCGTGATCGTGTTCGGGCCCGGGACCAGCGTGACCGGGCCAGGGGCCGGGCTGCAGGTCGGCGTCGCGCCGGAGTCGTCAGTGGCGGTGTAGGCCAGGGTGACGGTGTCGGTGTTGACGGTCGAGCCGTCGACCGGGCTGGTGATGTTGATCACCGGCGGGGTCGTGTCGGGGATCGCCTCACGCGTGACCGAAACCGAGTCGCTGGCGGAGTTGCCGGCGCCGTCGGTGCAGGTGACGGTGATCGTGTTCGGACCGAGCGCCAGCGGCACAACTGCGCCGTTGGCCGGCGAGCAGGTCGGAGCGACGCCGGAGTCGTCGGTGGCGGTGTAAGTGACGGTTGTCGACGCGTCGGTCGTGGTCGAACCGTCTGCCGGGCTGGTGATGTCGACCACCGGGGGCGTGGTGTCAGTCGAACAGCCGGTAACGGTGTAGTCGTCCTGCCTGGTGACGGTCGCACCGGTGTAAGAGGTTGCTACGAGCTTGCTGACGGCGGGTCCGCAGGTGCTCGGGTTGGTGAAGATCGTCGCTCCAGCCGCTGACGTGCCCTTGTAACGGAATGTCAGGCTGCGGAGAGTTGCGTCAAGGTTGACGAAACCGAAGAGTCGAACCTGACGAGGCCAGTTCGTTGTGCGCAGCTCGGTACCGCCGGTGACCGCAGAGGCAGAGATGGCCTGGCGGACGAACAGCTTGCCGAATGGGCTCGGCCGGTAGACAATGCCCAGCTCACCCGTGCTGAGAGCGTAGATCGTTCCGTTCACGGTGCCGGTGATGGAAACGTGGTGGTACAACGAGACGTCCATTACCGCTGAAGCAGTTCCGACGACACTGCCGGCAGGGCAGGTATCCGAGGCGAACTGCGAGTTGCTGCACTTGGGAGCAACGGCCGAAATCGAGTAGCTCGATCCGTTCGGTAGATGCAGGGAGCTGTTGCGGAGATCCTCGTACGAGTGACCGCTGCGTGAAAAAGTGACGTTCAGGTCGGGATGTGCGCCGGCCTGAGTTGTCGTCGGCGTCACGTCGAATGCCGGAATACCGAAAGCGGCGTTCGCGGCGGCCGGCACGGCGACCAGCGCGACGAGCGCGGCCATGACGGCGAGAATGAGAATACGCGCTCGCGAGCGAGCCGTACGAGTGAAATCAGACGCACGCAGCGTCACATTTCCGTGCATTGAGACTACCCCCTGTTTCGAGTTTGCAGAGTTACCGGGTCTGCATCTTCTCTGTTCACCTGACGGTTGTCAGGTCTCCAAGTAAGACGTGTGTTCGATCGCGTTGTGCGAATCGATGCACCGAGTCGCCCTTACCCAGATGAATGAGATCTTAAACGATTCTTCGTATTCGTGCCACATCTCAACGCACGGCCGCGAACGGCCGTACTTACGTTGAGTCGATCCCCGGTCGCACACAACAAAAAAGAGCCCCCGGATCTCTCCGGGGGCTCTTTTGTCAGTCGTTCTACGAACTCGCCGCTAGAACATGCATCCGATCGGCTCGATCAGCTGCACGCGCGAGGCGTTCGGCGTACCGCGCTGCGGCACCAGCAGGGTGTTGAGGTTGTCACCGGCCGAGTGGCAGACCGAGTCCGCGGCCGCGGCCACCTTGACCACGTGCTGCTGCAGCGGGTTGCCGAGGTTGTCGAGACGGCCCGCCACGGTACCCATCTGCAGCTGGACGGTGCTCAGCGGTACGTCGGGCATGGCGTTGAACACGGCACGGATCGCCTGGTCGCAGGTCTCGAACAGCGGGTCACAGGTCGGGACGTACTGCACGGTGGCGGTAGTACCGACGAGGCCGATGTTGACACCCTGCGGGTTGCCCGGCGTGGCGTCGTCGACCGCGATACCGATGTTCGGGATCGGAGCCTTCTCGATCAGCCAGACCGTACCGGTGACGGTGCTGTCGAGCAGCGGCGTCGTAATCGTGGCCGTTCCGACTCGAGCCTGCGCCGGGCAAGGCTGCGACGGGTTCTCGAAGTCGAAGGTGTTGTAGACCGGAGTCGACACGGGTGAAGCGTTGACGATGGTCTCAACCGGGCACTGGTCGACCGACGCGTCGCCGAAGGCGGCGGTGTTGGCCGACAGGAACGGCGGCAGCGTGACCTGGACCGCGGAGAGCGGGCTGTGGTCGTACGGGATGCTCATGTCGGCCGTCATCACCGTGCCGTCTCCGGCGTTCAGCGACGAGAACGAGTAGGCGACCGTCGGGTTGAAGGCAACCGCGGCGCAGTTGTCAACCGCGTAGGTGGCGGTGATCGTCGGCGTCGCCGAGCCGTTGTAACCGGTGCCCGTACCGACGAACTGATTGAAGTTCGGACGGTGCGTACCCGGCGTCGTGCAACGACGCTGGTTCCACAGCAGCGGCGGGTTGGCGGCGCTCGGCGCGGCACCCATGTTCGGACGCGTGTCGCCGTTGATCGTCAGCGAGCCGCTGAGCAGGTGGAAGCGGTTTCCAGTGCTCGTCTGGCGCGGGATGCTGTCGATCACGACGCGCAGGTTGCGAGCCTGGTCGTTGATCCGCAGGCCGCCGCGAGCGACCACGTTTCCGAGGTTGCCGGTGACCGGTCCGGTGATGTTCTCGAACTCGACGGCCACACCCGCCGCGTCGGTGCTCGGCAGACCTGCCGGGTCGACGAGGTAGATGTTTCCGTTGGCCGTGACCTGGCCGTCGGTCGTGCTCATGCCGGTGGCGACCGCCGTACCGACGAGCGAGCTCGCCGGGCAGGTGCCCGCGTCGGCCTGGGCCATCGTGCAACGGCTGGCCGACGGGATCGACTTGAGCGAGCCCATCAGGCCGTCGGGACCGACGACGGTCGCGGTCTGCGGGTCGTCGTAG
>JACRKX010000002.1 GCA_016219715.1 Actinomycetota bacterium
GCTGGCCGAGCGCCTCAACTTCGGCGACCGCGACAGCGGTGCGATCGTGGCCTGCGTCGTAAACGACGGCCCGGCCGACAAGGCCGGTCTGCGCGCCGGTGGCGACAGCGCGATCATCAACGGCCAGGAGACGGCGATCGGCGGCGACCTGATCGTCGCGATCGACGGCAAAGAGGTCAAGGGCAGCGAGGACGTAGCGGCGAAGGTGCTCGAGAAGCAGCCTGGCGACAGCGTGAAGATCACGATCGTGCGCGGCAAGAAGACCACTTCAGTCAACGCCAAGCTCGGCTCGCGGCCGAACGAGACCACCAACAACTGCAGCCAGGCCCAGCCGGACACCGGCCGCTAGCTCCGACGTGGCGGAGGCCGGTCGCGGCGTTGCGACCGGCGTTCGCCGCGCTGCGGCCGTGCCACACTTACCCGCGTCATGACGCGAGTAAAAATCTGTGGACTCACCCGGCCGCAAGACGCCGAGCAGGCCGTTCAGCTCGGTGCCTGGGCGTTGGGCATGATCATGTGGCGCAAGAGCCCGCGCTACTGCACGCCCGAGCGCGCGGCCGAGATCGCCGCTTCGCACCACCGCAGCGCACAGATTGCGGGAGTGTTCGTGGACCAGCCACTCGACGAGGTCGTCGAACTCGCCAACGGCATCGGTCTGACAACGGTGCAGCTGCACGGCGACGAAGGCCGCCGCTACTGCGACGAGGTGGCCCGGCGTACCGGCGCGAAGGTAACTAAGGCCTTTCGTGTGCGCGATCGCTCGGTGCTGACCGATCTGAACAAGTTTCACGATGTCGACTACCACTTGCTCGACACCTACAAGGCCGGCGTTCCCGGCGGCACCGGAGAGAGCTTCGACTGGTCGTTCCTGCGCGGCCGCGGTGAGGGTCGCATTCCGCTGATCCTGTCGGGTGGCTTGACCGCCGAGAACGTCGCTTCGGCGATCGAGACGGTGCGGCCATTCGCGGTCGACGTCGCCAGTGGTGTCGAGTCGGAGCCGGGCGTCAAGGATGCAGAGCGAATGCAGGCGTTTTTCGAGGCCGTGCGCTCGGTCCCGGAGGCCGGCGAGACCGCGGTCGAGCCAGTCACCGGGGCCGAAGAGGAAGTTTTGACTTTGAAGTTCGCTGAGCGCGAGGCGGCGGAGAAGGCAGTCGAGCGCGAAGCTGCCGTGGAGGCCGCGGCTCTGGCCGCCGCACGTGAAGCCGCCGCATCCGAACGCGAGGCTCGTGAAGCCGCGGCAGAGCATCAAGCCCGGCGCGAAGCCGCCGCCGAACGCAAGGCCCAGCGCGAGGCCGCAGCCAAGGAGGCAAAGTGAGCCCTTCCGACATTCGCAAGCACCGCATCGCGCGACTCAACGCCCATTCGCCCGTTGAGCACCGCTTCGGCGAATACGGCGGGCAGTACGTGCCCGAGACGCTGATGCCGGCGTTGGCCGAGCTCGAGGCGGCCTGGACCGCAGCGCGTGACGACAGCGGATTCCAGGCCGAACTCAACACGCTGCTCTGCGACTACGCCGGCCGTCCGACCCCGCTGTACCTAGCTGAGCGCCTCAGTGAACGGCTCGGCTACCCGATCTACCTGAAGCGCGAGGACCTATTGCACACCGGCGCGCACAAGATCAACAACGCGCTCGGCCAGGCGCTGCTCGCGAAGCGAATCGGCAAGACGCGCATCATCGCTGAGACTGGCGCGGGCCAGCACGGTGTCGCCACCGCAACCGTATGCGCGCGCCTCGGGCTTGACTGCGAGGTCTTCATGGGCGTCGAAGACATGCGCCGTCAGGCGCCCAACGTCTCGCGCATGCGCCTGCTTGGCGCGAAAGTCATTCCTGTGACAGCTGGCTCGCAAACGCTGAAGGAGGCGGTCTCGGCAGCGATCCGCAACTGGGTCGAGACAGTCGAGAACACGCACTACATCATCGGATCGGTCGTCGGACCAGCGCCGTTTCCGGCGATGGTGCGTGATCTGCAACGCGTGATCGGCGACGAAGCGCGCTGCCAGATCTGCGACATGGCCGGCCGCCTGCCAGGGCGGGTGATCGCGTGCGTCGGGGCGGGGTCGAACGCGATCGGCAGCTTCAAGGCATTCGAAGGCGACGAGGCCGTGGAGCTGATCGGCGTTGAGGCCGGCGGTCACGGCGTGTCGACGGGTGCCCACGGCGCCACGCTGACGGCCGGCAGCACCGGCATCCTGCACGGCTCGCGTACCGCTGTGCTGCAGAGCGAAGAGGGTCAGATCGTCGAAGCGCACTCGATCTCGGCGGGGCTCGACTATCCCGGCGTCGGCCCCGAGCATTCGTACCTGCGCGACCTCGGACGGGTGCGCTACGTATCGGCAACCGACGATGAGGCGCTTGCCGCGCTGCAGGATCTGTCGAAGCTCGAGGGCATCATCCCCGCGCTGGAGAGTTCGCACGCGATCGCCTGGCTGCTCGCCAATCCCGGTGGCGACATGGACATCCTCACCCTGAGCGGTCGCGGCGACAAAGATCTTGCCGAAGTGCTGCGCCTCACGGGCCTCGATCGCGAGCCGGGCGAGAACGGAGCCGGCGCATGAGAATCAGCGAGACCGCCACCGGTATCGAGCGGATCGCCGCGGCCTTCACCGGCCACGGCCGCCGAGCCGCGCTGATGCCTTACCTGATGGGCGGGTTTCCGAGTGTCGACCAGGCCGTCGCGATTGCCGACGCCTATGTCGACGGCGGTGCCGACTTGATCGAATTCGGCCTGCCGTTCAGCGATCCGCTGGCCGACGGCCCGGTGATTCACGGCGCGGCCGTCGACGCGCTGGCCGCCGGTGCCACGGTCAACGCGGTGCTCGACAGCGTCGCGCCGGTCGCGGCACGCGTGCCGACGCTGGTCATGACCTACTTCAACCTGATCGAGGCGCAGGGCATCGAGCGCTTCATCGGCCGTCTCGTCGAGCTGGGCGTCAGCGGCTTGATCGCGCCGGACATTCCGCTCGAAGAGAGCGCGCCGCTGCTCGCGGCCTGCGACGCGGCAGGCATCGCGCTGATCCCGATGGTCGCGCCGACCACGACTGACGAGCGCATGGCCGCGATCTGTGCCCAGGCGCGCGGATTCATCTACACGGTCTCGGTCACCGGCACGACCGGAGAGCGAATGGCCACGGCCGAGGGTCTGGCCGAGCTGGTCGCACGGGTACGGGCACACACCGACATTCCGGTCGCCGTGGGCTTCGGCATCTCGGGACCGGAGCAGGCCTCACGCGTGGCCGAAGTCGCCGACGGCGCGATCGTCGGCACTCGTCTCGTTCGCGAAGCCGGCGAGTGCGCCGCGGCCGGCAAGGACCCGGCGGCGGCAGTGGAAGCGGTCGTGCGCGAACTCTCCGACGCCCTGCGCTAGGGCCGCCAGCCCATGCGGTAGTCTCCACGCCGCATGATCAACATCGTCGCATTCACACTTGCCGCAGTGCTGTGGCTCGCGATCTGGGCGATCGGCGCGAAGGCCGTCGACTCGGCTCTGCTGCCGCTGACCCTGCTGGTCACCGCCGTCGCGGTCTACACCTACGTTCCGCTGCTCAAGAAGACGATCCACGGCGACGACGCGTAGCGGCGCCGCTCACGACGTCATCCGACCGTGAGCACCTGGGAGTTCATCCGCTATCTGCATCTTGTCGCGATGGCGTTCTTCGTCGGCGGACAGCTAGTGCTGGTCGCCGCAGTCGTTCCGGCCACACGCTCGCTGCCCGACAAGACCACGATCCGTGCGATCGCGCGCCGGTTCGGCGTCGGCTCGCTGGTGGCGGTCGTGGTGCTGATCGTTACGGGATCGCTGATGGCCGAGCACTACTCCCTGTGGGGCAGCTCGGACTTGCAGATCAAGCTGGGCCTGGTCGTGCTGACCGCCCTGCTGATCGTGTGGCACATGCGCAAGCCAACCCTGCACGCCATCGAGGGCGTCGTCTTCATCCTCTCGCTGGCGATCGTCTGGCTCGGCGTGGCGATCTCGCACTACTGACCGCGCGGCCGGCGCGCGCTAGCCGAAGAACGTGCGCGCGATGTCGAGGTAGTGCAGGTCGACCGTCTTGATGCCGGTCACGTCCGAAAGCGGCACCGAGACGACCTTCGTGCCGCGCAGTGCCGCCATGCGGCCGTGATCGCCCGACATCGCCAGCTCGGCCGCCTTGATGCCGTATTCGGTGGCCAGCACGCGGTCGTAGGCGGTGGGCGTGCCGCCGCGCTGCACGTGACCGAGCACGGTCACGCGGGTTTCGAAGCCGGTCGCCTTCTCGAGCTCCGCGCCCAGCGCCGCGCCGATTCCGCCGAGTCGCGGGTAGCCGTACTGATCGGTCGCCTCGGTCGCCAACACCTGGCGCTTCTCGCCGCTGCGGAAGGCCAGTTCGGCGCCCTCGGCGACGACGATGATCGAGAAGTTGAAGCCCTTCGCGTGACGCTGCTTGATCGACTCCGCGAGATCCTCGACCGTCAGGTCGACTTCGGGAATCAGCACGCCGTCGGCGCCGCCGCCGATCGCGGCGAAAAGCGCGATCCAGCCGGTGTTGCGGCCCATCACTTCGAGGATCATCACGCGGTTGTGCGACTGCGCGGTGGTGTGAAGGCGGTCGATTGCGAAGACGGCCGTCTGCACGGCGGTGTTGAAGCCGAACGTGAAGTCTGTGCCCGTGACGTCGTTGTCGATCGTCTTGGGCACGCCGATCGTGGGCACGCCCTCTTCGTCGTGCAGGCGGCGGGTGATCATCATCGTGTGCTCGCCGCCCAGCGCGATGATCGCGTCGAAGCCGTCCTCTGTCACGGCCGCCTTGACCTTCTCGACGCCCTCGGGCTCGCGAAACGGGTTGTAGCTTGAAGTCGAGAGGATCGTGCCGCCGAGATGGATCGTGCCGGCGACTTCGCGCCGGGTGAGCGGCAGGTAGTTGCGCTCCGCCAGCCCGTGGTACCCGCGCAGCAGGCCGATCGGCTCGTGACCCTCGTTGAGCAGCTTGCGCGACGTGGCGCGGATGACCGCGTTGAGCCCGGGGCAGTCGCCGCCGGCGGTGAGGATCCCGACCTTCATGGCGCGAGTATATGGGCGCCTCCGGGGGGCCTTCCGGGCGCGCTCCGTGCAGGCCGAATGTAGGCTTGCCCGGCGATGAGACTCCGGGTCGAGATCTTCACGCGCGCGGCTATCGCCGTGGCGCTCGTGGCGTTCGCCGCTGCGGCGACCGGCTGCGGAGGCGACTCGGCGAAGCTGCCCGTGCACACGATCTATCTGAGCGTGCCCCAGCATGGCGAATTGGCGAGTCGCGGCGACGACATGGAGGATGCCGTCAGGCTCGCGCTCGATCAGACCAATTACGACACGCCCGATGTGCGGATCGAGTTCGTAGCGCTCGATTCGCTCGATCCGAAGGCCGCGCGGCGGCGGGCGTTCGACGATCCGAAAGCGTTGGCCTTCATCAGCTTTCGCAATCCGGCCGGGTCTGAGCGAGCATCGTCGAGCGGCCGCTCGGGCAATCTGTTGCGAATCTCGTTAGAACCGGCCGAGGGGTCGGGTTCGGGCTTCGACGGTGACGCCGGCGGCAGGGTGGAAGCTTCGGCCGAGGGCCTGATCAATCTCCTGCCATCCGCCGCCGACAGCGGCGAGGCGATCGCTCAGGCGGTCGAGCAGCCGGCGCCGAGGCGCGCCGAGATGATCGCGGGCTCCTCCCGGTTCGCGCAAGACGCACAGGCCGGCTTTCTGCGGGCCATCGGCGATACCGCGGTCAAGTATTCGGCGAAGGATCCGGCGAAGGGCGCAACTGGATTCAACGTCGTCGCCGACGGCGAGCGGGTCTACGGCGCCGATCGCCCCCAGGCACCCGACCCGTCCGAGGACTCGCCCGGCACGTTGGTCACACCTGCCCTGGCGCCGGCCGGCTACCCGCACGGAGGCGAGAAGTTCTTCGAATGGTTTGAAAACGCCTACGAGCGGCAGCCTGATCGCTGGGCCGTCTGGGCATATGAGGCAGTCGGCCTGGCATTGAACGCGATCACCGACGCCGGCGAGACCGGCGAGCCGGTCACCCGCGACTCGGTGCGTAAGGCCGCCTTCGGGATCACCAACCGCTTCGGTCCGGTCGGGCACTACGACGTGCTCGCAGACGGAAGCACGACGATTTACACGTTTGGCATCCGCGAATGGCCGCTCGACCCTGAGGCCGAAGTGGATGACCCGCGCGTGATCGAGGTCAACCGCTAGCGCGGAGGTCTCGCACTTCGCAGGGAAGGTCGGCGATCGCGATGATCTCCGGATCTCCCGTGAAAAGCACGGCGTCGTTGTCGGCCGCGGTCGAGATGGCGAAGCAGTCGGCCAGCGCGATCGGGTGAGCGGCCTTGAACAATGCCGCCTCGACGATCCGGCGTTCAGTCGGAAGTTCACAATCGAAATCGACACGTAGCTTGTTGAGCACCAAAGTGGCCGCGTCGAGACCGTGGTCCCGGTGCGTGCGGTAGTGGACCTCGGCGAGGTTGATCCAACTCATCAAGGGCCGCTGCTCTGACAGGCACTGATCGACGATCGAGCTCGCAGGTTCTTCGCCGTCGAGCCAGGCAAGGACTGCCCATGAGTCGAGGCAGGTCGTCAACGCGGTTCGTCGGCGCGATCCGCGAGCAGTCGCTGTGCCATGCCGCTGCCCTTGAAGATGCCGCCGAGGGTCCGGACGTCACGGTGCTCGAGAACCAGTACGCCCCGGTCGGTCAACTCGAACTCGACATCGACGCCGGGTTTCAACCCAGTCGAGTCTCGCATCGACTTGGGGATCACGACTTGCCCTTTGGGTCCGATTCGATGAGTCATACCACTCAGTATAACTTCCCTCCAGACGCGGAAAGACCAAACTTTGGCCGCGCGCGGGAGGGCGCGAATGACTATCCGACGGCCGGCAGGTCGATCGTCGTCGCGCCGTCGTCTTCGAGCTTGGCGACTCCACTGCGCTCGGCCTCGATCTCTACGGCCTTGGCCACCTCTTTGGCGACCTCGCGGTTGAAGACCGAGGGGATGATGTAGTCCTCGGAGATCTCGCCTTCTGGCACGCAGGCGGCGATGCCTTCGGCGGCGGCCATCTTCATCTCGTCTGTGATGGCCGTCGCGCGGGCGTCCATCGCGCCGCGGAAGATACCGGGGAAGCAGAGCACGTTGTTGATCTGGTTCGGGTAGTCGCTGCGGCCGGTGGCCATGATCCGCACGTACGGGGCGGCCTCTTCGGGCATCACCTCGGGAGTGGGGTTGGCCATCGCGAAGACGATCGCGTCGTCGTTCATCTTCGCGAGCGACTGGGCCTCGATCACGCCCGGGCCGGAAAGCCCGATCAGCAGGTCGCAGCCCTCGATCGCGTCGTTGGGACCGCCGCCGACCTTGTCCTTGTTGGTGTGCTCGGCGTAGCGCTGTTTGACCGGGCCCATCGTCTCCCAGTCTTCGCGCTCGGTGTGCAGCGCGCCCTTGCGGTCGCAGCCGATCACATCCTTTACGCCGGCAAGTTCAAGCATCTCGGTAACGGCGATTCCGGCCGCGCCGAGACCGAGTACCAGCACGCGCATCTCCGAGATCGGCTTGCCGATCAGCTTCGATGCGTTGAGCAGGGCGGCGATCACTACGACCGCGGTGCCGTGCTGGTCGTCGTGGAAGACGGGGATGTCGAGCGACTCCTTCAGGCGACGCTCGATTTCGAAGCAGCGCGGACTCGAGATGGCCTCGAGGTTGATGCCGCCAAAGGTTGGGGCCAGCAGCTCGACGGTGCGGACGATCTCGTCGGGATCCTTGGTGTTCAGGCAGATCGGGAACGCGTCGACGCCGGCGAACTCCTTGAACAGCATCGCCTTGCCCTCCATCACGGGCATCGCGGCCTCTGGGCCGATGTCACCGAGGCCCAGCACGGCTGTACCGTCGCTGACGACGGCCACGGTGTTGGCCTTGATCGTGTACTTGTAGGCCTTCTCGACGTTCTCGTGGATCGCCATGCAGACACGCGCCACGCCGGGCGTGTAGGCCATCGAAAGGTCGTCGCGCGTCTTCAGAGGGTGCTTGTTGTGCTGCTCGATCTTGCCGCGCTGGTGCATGTCGAAGGTGCGGTCGGTCGTCTCGAGCAGCTTCGCGCCCGGCACCTTCACCAATGCGTTGATGATCGACTTGTAGTGGTCCTGGTTGCGTGCGCTGACGTTGATCTCGCGCACGGTCATGCCGTCGTATGAGTCGACCACGTCGACGCCCGTGATGTCACCGCCGCTCTCGCTGATGGCGCCGGTGACGCGCGGCAGCGTGCCCTCGCGGTTGTCGATCGCGACGCGCAGGGTGATGCTGAAACTTGCCGATGGGGTGGGCGTGACTGCCATCTGTAGGGAGTGATCTTAGGCGCGAGCCCCCAAACCCCTGCGCGCGGCTGGTCTTCGCAGCCCCGCGCGCCCGCTTGTTTCAAGCCAAAAAGCGCGTAGGAGTCCGATCTCTACGCAGCGTAGGAGTCTGACTCCTACGCAGGATTCCGCTTTGCAGAGCGGTCAGCGGTCGGCGGTGATTTCGCTCGGCGATTCCGGGCTGAACACGGTCCAGCCGAACACAGTGGCCAGCACCAGAAGCCCAACCGTCTGCACAACGTCTCCCACGCTGCCGCCGCTCAAGTTCACTGAAACCAACACGATCGAGATTGCGAGCCCCAAGGCAGCCGCCCAGCGCTGGCGAGCCGGCCTTCGCAGCGCCGCCGCCACAAGCGCGGAAAGCGCCAGCGCCCCGCCGCCGACATGCATCGCGGCCCAGATGCCGCCGCTTTCACCGACGATGGCGGGCAGAACCGCGAGGATCGCGCCCGTGGCAGCGGACAGCTTGATCAATCTGCGCTTCGCTCGGTCGCCCATCGATTTCACGAGAATCGGATTTCCCATCTGGTGGCGGCTGTTCGCTCTGAGCCATTCAGCCGCTCACAAACCTGGAGATCAGAACGATATGAGTCCGCGCTTCAAGTCCCCGTCGCCGTCCACTGCCATCTCGCTGCTCGCGTGCCGCCGCGTCGGCAACGCACTGGTTTCGTAGGAACAAAAAGAGGGCGTCCGGCCATCGCGGCCGGACGCCCTTGAATCGTTCGCTTGCGAATGCGCGTGACGCGCGGTCGGTCGCTACGGCTTGGCGCAGAGAGCGATCACGACGAAATCGCGAGTGGAGCCCGTGGTGTTTGTGGCTGAGGCACGCCAGCCGGTTGCCTCGGCCAAGTCAAGTACCGGCTTGCCGTCGGCGCCAGTTGGAATCGAGCCGTGCAATGTCGCCGTGAAGTCGTAGGCGTTGGTCCCAGAGACCACGAAGCCCGCTCCGCCGCCGACCAAGTGCTCGCCGGCAGCGCATTCGGCGGTCGTCGTAGCGATTGTGGTGTTGGCGATACCGGGCTCGACCGTGCGATGCGAGACCACTGAAGTCGCGCCCGCATCACCCTTCGGCCCCTGCGCACCGGTCGGACCGGTTACCGACAGGTTCTTGTTCAGGTCCGCCTTGACGATCGTGCCGTTCTTGATCTGCTTCGAGGCGACGGTGTTCTTCTTGATGTACTTGCCGTTGATCACCTTCGCCGCAGTCGCGGTCGCCGCCGAAGCGACGACGATCGTGATGCAGATGACGAGCACGGCGCCCCACAGCGAATTGAACTTTCGAGCTACTCGATTCATTCGGGAAGATCTCCTTGGTTGAAGTTTCACAGCCGGAATAAGCCTGGTCCGACGTGTACGCGGCCGGTCTGTCCGACTTGCCGCGTGGCGTAAGCGTAGGATTCTCCCGTGCCGTCCGACCGCAAGATCTACCTTCTCGACGGCAACTCGCTGGCCTATCGAGCGTTTTTCGCGTTGCCGGACACGTTCGTCGACTCGAAGGGCGCGCCCACGAATGCGCTCTTCGGCCTGGCGAACATGTTCATCAAGATCGTCTCCGACGCCGAGCACGGCAGCCCCGCGGTCGTGGCGGTGTGGGACGCGGGCTTGAGCGGTCGCGGGGAGGTCTACGAGCCCTACAAAGCACAGCGCGACGCCAAGCCCGACGCCTTGCGCGAGCAGTGGCCGCACTTTTACCCGATGGCAAAGGCATTTGGCTTCGAGAACGTACGCGTCGACGGCTGGGAGGCCGACGACGTGATCGCCTCGCTGGCGGAGGTGGCAAAGGCCGAGGGGCACGAAGTCGTCGTGGTCACCGGCGACCGCGACAGCTTCCAGCTGGTCGACGATGGCAAGGTGACGATCATGGCCACCGGCCGCGGCGTAACCGACACGAAGCTCTACGACGAGGCCGCCGTGATCGAGCGCTACGGAGTGCCGCCGAAGCTGGTGCCCGATTTCATCGGCCTCAAGGGCGACACATCGGACAACATCCCGGGCGTGCCCGGCATCGGCGAGAAGACCGCGGCACAGCTGCTGCAGGAGTTCGGCTCGCTCGAGGGCGTGCTCGAGAGCGTCGACGAGATCTCCGGCGCGAAGCGCAAGCAGAACCTCACCGAGCACGCCGAGCTCGCGCGCATCAGCAAGCAGCTGGCGACGATGCACCGCGACATCGATGTCCCCGATTTCAGCTTCGAGCGCGTGTTCGAGCGCAAGGTCGATCCCGTCGCACTGCGCGATTGCCTGCGCGAGCACGACCTGCGCGAGCCGCTGCGAAGGATCGAGCGCATCTTCCAGCAGGAGGAGTTCGCCGGCATCGAACAAGAACTGAAAGAGTTCAACGCCGATGAGGGCGGCGGTGCCGCGCCGGCATCGTCCGTTGAACTCGAACTCCGCGAGGTCGCCGTCGCCGAACTCGCGAAATTGCCAGCCGAAATGCTCACGTTGCTGTTGCGCCCGGCCGCCGCGAACATCGACGGTCCGGCCGATTCACTGCTCGCCGATGCGGCCAATCAGGCGGCCGGCGACGAAACGCGTTTCGCTGCCATCCCGGCCAAGGGCCCGGCGCTAGTGGGCGTCGCACCTTCGATCAAGGCCGTCGCCGAGGCGATCGGCGACCGTCCGGTCGTCACCCACCATCTCAAGGAGCAGCTCGATGGCAGTGACTGCCCGGTGCCGCGGCTGGCTCACGACACCCGCATCGCCGCCTACCTGATCGACTCGGCCCGCCGTCAGTACGCCATCCGCGAGATGGCGATCGAGCTGCGCCTGCCCGTGGCGACCACTGGCGAGGAGGCGGAGTCGATCGACCCGGCGTTGCGCGAGCTCGCGATCGACGCCCGAGCCGTGGCCGACGTCGCCGAGGCGCAACGACCACAGATCGAGAAACTGGGCCTCAGCGATCTCTACGAAGGCGTCGAGCTGCCGCTCGTCGCCGTGCTCGTCGAGATCGAGCGCAACGGCTTGAAGCTCGATACCGATGCGCTCGCCGAAGCGGCCGCAGGCTTCGAAGACGAGATCGCTCAACTCGAAACCGAGATCTACGACCTCGCCGGAGAGAAGTTCACGATCGGATCGCCAAAGCAGCTCGCGCCGATTCTCTTCGAGAAGCTGGGACTCAGCAAGGGCCGCAAGGGAAAGACTGGATACTCCACCGACGCGCGGGTGCTCTCCGCGCTGCGCGAAGAGCATCCAATCGTCGAGAAGATCGAGCGCTGGCGCGAACTCACGAAGCTCAAGAGCACCTATGTCGACGCCCTGCCAAAGATGGTTTCGCCGGTAGACGGACGCATCCACACGATGCTCGACCAGACGCGGGCCGCCACCGGTCGGCTCAGCAGCACCAACCCGAACCTGCAGAACATCCCCGTGCGCACGCCGCTTGGCGCGACGATCCGCAAGTGCTTCGTGGCCGAGCCGGGCAACGTTCTCACCAGCGCCGACTACTCACAGGTCGAGTTGCGCGTGCTGGCACAGGTCGCCGGAGACGAGACGCTGCGCGAGATCTTCCGTCGCGGCGAGGACGTGCACACCGAGACGGCCGCGGCAATCTTCGGCATCGATCCATCTGAGGTCGATCACGCCACTCGCGATCGCGCGAAGGCAGTCAACTTCGGCATCATCTACGGCCTCAGCGCCTTCGGTCTGAGCGACCGCCTGAAGATCCCGCAGAAGGAGGCCTCCGAGTTCATCAAGCGTTACCTCGACCGCTTCGCGTCGGTCAAGAAGTTCATGGACGAGACCGTCGAGAACGCCAAGCGCGACGGCTACGTGACCACGCTGAACGGCCGGCGCCGCGCAATCCCCGAGCTTTCCAGCAGCCAGGTGCAGACGCGGCGGCTCGGCGAACGGCTCGCGGTGAACACGGTCGTGCAAGGTACTGCCGCCGACATCATCAAGATCGCGATGATCAAGTGCAGTGAGGCGCTGCGCGAAGCGAAGGTCGAGACCAAGCTCGTAATGCAGATCCACGACGAACTGCTCTTCGAGGGCCCTGAGGCCGAGGCAGAGCAGATCCGCGAGCTGGCGGCACGCGTGATGGCCGACGCCTTCCCGCTCGACCCGCCGCTTGGAGTCAGCGTGGGCAGCGGCCCGAACTGGCTGGACGCGAAGTGAACGGCGGCGCGCGAGCGATGGACAAGGGACTGGCGGTCGTTCTGGTGGCGGCGATGGGCGGCCTGATCGCGGCCCAGGCGCCGATCAACGGCGGGCTTGGCGCCGGCATCGGCAAGCTGCCGGCGGCGCTGCTCTCGTTCCTCGTCGGCACCGCCCTGCTGACGCTGATCGTTGTGATCTCGGGAGAGGGGTTCGGCCGGCTGGGCGACGCCCATCTGCCTTGGTACTACTTCGCGGGCGGCGCGCTGGGTGCGGCCTACATCACGACGGTGATCTTCACGGTCGGCACGCTCGGAGCCGGCGGCATTACCGCGGCGACGATCGGCGGCCAGCTGACGGCGTCGATGCTGCTCGACCACTTCGGCGCGTTCGGGCTGGATACCCAGCCGATCACGCTTACGCGAATCGCCGGCGTTGCGCTGCTTGCCGGCGGCACGTACCTGGTCGTCTCGGGCTAGCGCCGCAGCGGCCGCCCGGCCGCAATTGCGCATTCGTCCAAACGCCTTCCCGAAATCTTGTACATCGAGAGCAGAGCGGCGCGCCGGTGCGGCATTAGCTTCCGTGCCCTAATGGTTTTCTCGTCGACAGAGCTGTATACAGCGCCGCGTACGACCGGCGATTCGATCGCCGAGCGCGTCTATGACGAGCTGCGCCGCGAGCTGCTGATCGGCCAGATTCCCTACGGCGAGCGGCTCGTCGAAGAAGCGCTTGCCGCCCGTTTCGATTGCAGTCGCACGCCTGTCCGCGAGGCCCTGCACCGGCTTCAGGCCGACGGCCACGTCGTCAAGCACCCGATGGGTGGAATCACGCCGCAGCCGCCGCAAGCCAGCGCCATGCGCGACCTCTACGAAGTGCGCCTGGTGGTCGAAGGCCTCGTCGTACGTCGCGCGGCAACCAACGGCGACAGCCAGAAGCTCACGGCTCTGCGCGACGCCTGGCTCGAACTTGGCAGGCGCTTCAAGCGCGACCGCGCACGGCTCGAAACGCCTGACTTCGTCTACGCCGACGAGGCATTCCACGAGAACCTCGCTGCGGCCGGGGGCAACCTCGCCGTCTCTCGCTACTTGCGCGACATCAACGAACGCATCCGCATCCTCAGGGTTCACGACTTCACCACCGGCGACCGGATCAAAACGACGATCGTCGAACACATCGAGATCGCCGACGCCGTGCTGACCGGCGAGGCCGATGCGGCCGCGGCACTGATGCGCGTGCACATCGACCGCAGTTCTCGCGTGGTCGAACAGCGTGTGGGCGCGATGCTGGCGCGGATGTTCGACGTCGAAGAGGTCGCGTCGCCATGAGCGTGGGACTGATCGCCGAACCGGCCGCGGCGGTTGTCGAGGCCGAGGCCGCGACTGTCGAGGTGCGTGGTCTGACCAAACGCTTCGGAGCGCTGGTCGCCAACGACGATGTAAGTCTCGAGCTCTTCCCCGGCGAGGTGCACGCGATCCTCGGCGAGAACGGTGCCGGCAAGTCGACGCTCGCAAAGTCGCTGTACGGCGTCAACATCCCAGACGAAGGGGAGGTGCTGATCGAGGGTGTGCCTACCGTGATCGACTCGCCGGCCAAGGCGCGCGCGGCCGGCATCGGCCTCGTGTTCCAGGATTTCCGCCTGATTCCCGCGCTGACCGTGCTCGAGAACGTCGCGCTCGCGCTGCCCGAGAGCGGCATCATGCTCGACGCCGATTCAATCGCGTCGCGTCTCAGGGAACTGGCCGCGAGGTACGGCATGACCGTCGACCCCGATCGGACGATCGAGCAGCTCTCGATGAGCGAGCGCCAGCAGGCCGAGATCCTCAAGGTGCTGATGTGCGGCGCGAAGGTGCTGATCCTCGACGAGCCGACAAGCCTGCTCGCGCCGCAGGAGGTCGAAGGCCTGATGAACGTGATCCGCGACCTGCGCGACCAGGGCATGGCGCTGGCGATCATCACACACAAGATCAACGACGTGCGTGCGGTATGCGACCGCTTGACGGTGCTGCGTGGCGGCAAGGTCGTGGCAAGCAGCGACGACCTGCCGTCGATGACCGACGAAGAGCTGATCGAGGCCGTCGTCGGGCAGGCGGTTCCCAAGCTTGCCGGCCGGCCGAAGGTCGTCGCTCACATCGACGGCCCGGCGCTGATGCTCGAACACGTCACCGTGCACTCCGACAACGACGTGGCGGCGATCAGCGAGTTGAGCCTGCTCGCCGAGCGTGGCGAGGTCATCGGCGTGGCCGGCGTGTCTGGTGGCGGCCAGCGAGAGCTGGCCGAGGCGATGATGGGCCTGCGCGCGGTCGTCGAAGGCCGCGTCGCGATCAACGGCGACTACATCGAGAACCGGCCGGTCGCGGAGACCCGCGAGGCGGGGGTGTCCTGCATGGCCGAGGATCCGCTGGCCATGGAAGTGGTGCCCGGACTCGACATCGCCGAGCACATGGCGATCGGCGGCATCGACCCGCCGCGCACTCGCATCGGCTACCACTGGCCGACGGTGCGCCGGCACACCGCCGAGCTTCCCGCCGCCAGGGCGATCGGACTGGCCGATCCCGGCCGCCGTGTCGACTCGCTCAGCGGTGGCAACGTGCAGCGACTGATGATCGTGCGCGCGCTGGTGCGCGATCCCAGTGTGGTCGTGGCCTGTTATCCGACTCGCGGACTCGACCTCGTCAGCGTGCGCACCACACACGAGCTGCTCTTCGAGCAGGCGCGGAAGGGTGCGGCAGTGCTGTTCGTGTCCGAAGACCTCGACGAGTTGTTCGCTGTCAGCGACCGCATCGCGGTGCTGCACGGCGGCAAGCTGGCCGGCGACCTCAAGCCCGAGCAGACCACGCGTGGCGAAGTCGGCGCGATGATGCTGGGCCGGAGCGCGGCATGAAACCCGCCGACGCCGCGACCCTGCCCGCGCCCGGCAAGACGCCGACGCGCCGGTTCGACCCGCGCGATCTGCTGGCCAGCGCCGGCTGGATGAAGTGGGCAGCCCCGATCGCCACTCCGTTTGTCATCTGGCTGTTGCTGCCGGTCTTTGCGATCGATCAGCAGGCGGTCATCACGCGCGCGACGCCGTTCATCCTCACGGCGCTCGCTGTTGCGCTGCCGGCGCGCGCCGGTCTGATCAACGTCGGCGGCGAGGGTCAGCTCTTGATCGGCGCGGCCGCGGCCGGCGCTTTCGCCAAGTTCGCCGGCGACGGAATACCCCTGATCGCGATGGTTCCACTGATGATGCTCGCCGGCGCGATCGGTGGTCTGCTGTGGTCCGGGATCGCCGCCACCCTGAAAAACGCCTTTGCAGTCAACGAGACGATCAGCACCCTGCTGCTGAACTACGTGGCGACGCTGTTTCTCGGCTACCTGATCCACGGCGCGCTGAAGGACAAGGAATCGTTCGGCTTTGCGATCGGCGAGCAGATCCCCGAGTCGGCCCGGCTGCCGCAGTTCGGCGAGACGACGGTGCACTTCGGAATCCTGATCGCGATCGCCGTTACGGCCGGCGTGTGGCTGCTGATCGAGCGTTCGCGCTGGGGCTTCAAGGCGCAGGTCGTCGGCGGCAACCCCGAGGCCGCGCGGCGCGGTGGAATCCCCGTCGGCAAGACGGTGATGGTCGCATTGCTGCTCGGCGGCGGTATCGCGGGCCTGGCCGGCGCGATCGAGCTGTGCGGCATCGAGACCCGCCTGCAAACCGGCATGGCCACCGGCTTCGGTTACATCGGCTTCCTCTGTAGCTGGATGGTCGCGCACCGCGCCGCCTGGATCCCGGCCGGGGCCACGCTGCTGGCAGCGATCTCCGTCTACGGCGACAACCTTCAGATCGACCTTGGCCTGCCGGCCTCGACCGTTTACATCTTGATGGCCGCGATCGTTCTCGTGGTGCTGGCGTATCGCGGCAGCTCGACCGGAAAGGCGATCTCCAGGTGATCGTCGACGTGATCACTGGCGCCGTGCGCTACGGCGCGTGTGTTGTCTTCGCGGCCGAAGGCGAGACCGTTTCCGAGCGTTCGGGCGTCGTCAACCTGGGCACAGAGGGCTCGATGCTGACCGGTGCCCTGGCGGCGTTCGCCGTGACCGTCTGGACGGGCTCGCCGGTGATCGGCGCCCTCGCCGGGCTGCTCGGCGGCGCCCTGCCGGCTCTGCTGCACGCCTTCCTGGTGATCGATCGCAACGCCGACCAGCTGGCGACCGGTCTGTCGGTCACGTTTCTTGGTCTCGGCGTCACCTCTGCGCTTGGCACCGGCTTCGTCGACGAGAAGATCAGCGGCTTCGACCCGATCGCGATCCCGTTGCTTTCCGAGATCCCATTCTTCGGCGACGTGTTGTTCAACTACGACATCCTCACCTACGTCGCGCTGCTGCTGGGCCCGGCGCTGTGGTGGTTCATGAAGAAGACCCGCTGGGGTCTGATCCTGCGCGCCACCGGCGAGAGCGGCGACGTCGTCTACGCCTACGGCCACTCGCCGCGCAAGGTCCGTTACATGGCCGTTACGGCCGGTGGGGCGCTCGCCGGGCTCGGCGGAGCCCAGCTCGTGCTGGCATCGACGCTCAACTGGGTCGAGAACATCACGGTCGGCCGTGGCTTCGTGGCGGTGGCGCTGGTGATCTTCGCCTCCTGGCTGCCGATCCGCGCGGCGCTCGGCGCGCTGCTGTTCGGCGCCGCCGTGAGCCTCCAGCTACAGCTTCAGGCCCGGGGGGTGAACGTCTCGGCGTTTCTCCTCGGAATGACGCCCTACGTCCTCACGCTGGTCGTGCTCGCGATCGCGAGTCGCGGCCAGGCGCAGAGGATGCCCGCAGGTCTGAAGGCAGTGTTCGCGCCCGGCGGCACGTAGCGCCCCGGGCACTCGTTTCGACAGCGCTGCTCGCTCAGTGCCAGATCCCTCTAACACCTAATTCACTTGACGTGAAAGGAACGAACGAATGATCAACAGGACGACGAAGTTGCTGTTGCTGATGGCGCTCGGCCTGATGTCGGCGATCGCGCTCAGCGCGTGCGGCGACTCGGACTCGGCTTCATCGGCCTCGGCCGACTCACCGACGATCGGCTTCCTCTACGTGGGGCCGAAGAACGACTACGGCTACAACCAGGCCGCTTACGAGGGCTCGCAGGCCGTGCAGAAGGCCTTCCCCGACAGCGAGATCCTGCAGGCCGAGAACGTGCCCGAGACCTCAGAGGCCTCGCGCGTGATGGAAAAGATGATCAAGGACGGGGCGACGATCATCTTCCCGACCAGCTACGGCCATCTCGAGCCGGCGCTCGAAGTCGCCGCCAAGCACCCCGATGTGACGTTCATGCACCAGGGCGGACAGAAGACGGCCGACAACCTCGGCACTTACTTCGGCCGCATCTACGAGGCTCAGTACCTCACCGGCATGGCCGCCGGCATGATGACCAAGAGCAACAAGCTCGGCTACGTCGTGGCGGTGCCGATTCCGCAGACGCTGCTCAACGTCAATGCCTTCCAGCTCGGCGCACAGTCGGTCAACCCGAAGGTCAAGACGACCGTCGTGTTCACCAACAACTGGTGTGATCCCGGCAAGCAGGCCGAGGCCGCCAACTCGCTGATCGAGGGCGGCGCCGACGTGCTCAGCCAGCACCAGGACTGCACGAAGACGATCGTCGAGACCGCTGAGCGTAAGGGCGTGATGTCGGTTGGCTACCACGAAGACGCCGGCTCACTGGCGCCGAATGGTTGGATCAGCGGATCGGTTTGGAACTGGGGCCCGCTCTACACCGAGATCGTCCAATCGATCGTCGACGGCAAGTGGAAGGGCTCCGACTTCGCCGGCAACTACCGCGTTGGTTTCGCCGACAGCGACGCAATCGAACTGGCGCCCTGGGGTGGCGAGGTTCCGGGCGACGTCAAGTCGAAGGTCGAAGCCAAGCAGAAGGAGATGAAGGCCGGCGACTTCTACCCGTTCACCGGCCCGATCAAGGACCAGTCGGGCAAGGAGCAGATCGCCGACGGCGAGACCCCCTCGCCGACCGAACTCGAGACCACTGACTACCTCGTCGAGGGCGTGGTCGGAAAGATCCCGTCACAGTGAGTTCCCCGGCCGCGACAGCAGGACAGCTCGGCCCGTCGGCTGTCGCGGTCGCCGGTTCCCGTCCCTACGCCTGGCCGTACGACGGCCGGTTGACCGCCACGGGCTTCGCGCTCGTGGTGGTCACGGGGGCGGTGGGTGACGACCTGCCGCCGGCGAGCGCGATCGATCGAATCGCCGAGCTGGGCGAGCGGGTGCGTGCCTGTGGTTCGACGGTCGTCTGGGTCGCCTGCGACGGCACGCCGCCGCCCCTGGCAGCGGTCGCGGGCGACCTGACCGTCACCAGTCCCACCGCGAACGGCTTCCTTGGAAGCGAGCTCGACCTCGTGCTGCGCACGGCCGGAATCGATCGCTTCGCGCTCGCCGGCTGGCCGCTCGAGGTCGCCGTGCACTCCACGCTGCGCCGGGCGAACGACCTCGGCTACGAGTGCCTCTTGCTCGAAGACGCTTGCGATCCGCTCGATGCGGGGCTGCACGAGTCTTCGATCTCCCAAATCTTGATGAGCGGCGGCATCTTCGGGGCCGTCGCCACGTCGAGCGCGCTGCTCGACGCTCTCGAATCCCTCAACAGGCCGGCCGACTCAGCCGGCCAAGGAGCGTAAATCCGATGACGCCGATTACGACTTCAGCGAAGCGGATCACCTCGGTCGAGGCCGATCCCTACGACTGGCCTTACAACCAGGACCTCGATCTCGACCGCACCGCGCTGGTGCTGATCGACTGGCAGACCGACTTCTGTGGCGAGGGCGGTTACGTCGACCACATGGGCTACGACCTGTCGTTGACGCGGGCCGGAATCCCCGCCACACAGAAGGTGCTTGCGCGCTGGCGTGAACTCGGGCTGCCGGTCGTGCACACGCGCGAAGGCCACAAACCGGATCTCTCGGATTGTCCGCCGAACAAGCTCTGGCGATCGAAGCAGATGGGGGCTGGAATCGGCGACGCCGGACCGTGCGGCCGCATCCTCGTGATCGGCGAGTCCGGCTGGGACATCGTCCCCGAGCTCTACCCGGTCGAGGGAGAGATCGTGATCGACAAGCCGGGCAAAGGTGCGTTCTGCGCGACGAACCTTGATCTGGTGCTGCGCACGAAGAAGATCGAGAACCTGATCTTCACTGCTGCGCACGAAGAAGATCGAGAACCTGATCTTCACTGGAATCACGACCGACGTCTGCGTTCACACCACGATGCGCGAAGCAAACGACCTCGGTTATGAGTGCCTGCTGCTCGAGGACTGCACCGGCGCGACCGACTACGGCAACTACGAGGCCGCTCTGAAGATGGTGAAGATGCAGGGTGGCGTGTTCGGATCGGTCAGCTCCAGCGAGCAGCTGCTCGCGGCGCTGGCTGATCTCTAGGCGGTCAAGGTGACAAGCGTTGCGACAAGCGCCTTCGCATGGGCGCTCGAACACCTACGCGGCTGGCAGTCTGACGATGTCGAGCGGCGACCAGCTTTCGATGTCTGGCCCGGCGAGCACATTGCGCCGGTTGACGGATCCCCGGTGGCCGAAGCTCCACTCGGCGGTGCGATCGGTACCGCGCGCGCTCGGCTCGACACCGGCGAGACGTCGGCAGCCGAACTCGTCGAGCAGTCGCTGGCCGCGATCGACGCCGACAGCGACCGGCTTGTCGCCTTCGTCGAGGTTCAGGCCGCTGCTGCCCGTGAGCAAGCGGCGAGGCTCGACGCCGAGCTGAAGCGCGGAAGCATCCGCGGGCCGATGCACGGCATCCCGATTTCGGTGAAGGACGTAATCCACGTCGCGGGCGCGACCACGCGTTGCGGCTCGCTGGCCTACGAGAATCATCCAGGCCACGATGCGTGGGCCGTCGAACGCCTGCGCGAAGCGGGCGCGATCGTGCTCGGAAAGGTCGCGACCCACGAGTTTGCGCTCGGCGTTACATCGCCGCAGTCGCGCAATCCGCGCGACGAGACGCGCATCCCCGGCGGTTCGTCGGGCGGAAGCGCGGTCGCGGTGGCGACGGGCATGGGCCTCGCTTCGGTCTGCACGGACACCCGCGCTTCGTCGCGCGTTCCCGCGGCACTGAGCGGAGTCGTCGGCCTGAAGGCGACCTATGGCACGATTCCGACCGCCGGCGTAGTGCCGCTGTCGTGGACGATGGATCACGTCGGCATGATCGCCGGCGACGTCGCCGGCGCCGCGATCGTGCTCGACGCGCTGCGCGACGGCCCCAGGGCCTGCGCCGGGCGATTGACGTCTGTGGAAGGCATGCGGATCGGCCTGCCGCGCGCGGCGTGGGAGGGGGTCGATCCCGACGTGGAGCGGTCGGTCGATACCGCACTCGAGGCACTCACCGCCGCGGGCGCCACGCTGACCACCGTAGAGCAGCCCGGCGCCGAGGACTTCGTCGGCGCCAACGCAGGCGGCCTCGTGTCGTCGCGCTGCGAGGCCGCGGCGTTTCATCGTGCGCTCAAGAGCGACCGCTCGCTCTACTGGGACGAGGTTCGTGACCAGCTCGACGCGGCCGACGACGTGCTCGCGGTCGACTACATCGACGCCCAGCGATACCGCGCGTGGCTGCGCGAGAAGATGCTCGACGCGATCGCAGGGGTCGACGCTCTCGTGATGCCGACTTCGCCGGTGCTCGCCCCGCGGGTCGAGCTTGCCGACGACTATCTGACGGTGCTCTCGCGCAACGCGATTCTCTGGAGCTTCGTGGGGTTTCCCGCGATGTCGCTGCCGAGCGTGCCGGCTGCTGGCGGACTGCCGGTCGGCCTACAGGTCGTCGCCGCTCCGCACGCAGAAGCGACGATGATCGCGGTGGCGAGTGCCGTCGAGCGCGGACTAGCCGAGCTGTGAGCCCGAGAAGGGCAAGCGTTCGCTAGGGCGGCGCCTGCTTCCTGCCTGCGCCGCCCCGGTGAATCGCGAAACGCTTTTCCGGAACCGACTCCATCGCCGCGGCCGAGTTGGCCATTCCGTGCGCGGCGCCCGTGGGGGAGTTGACTACCTGAAACAAGGTAACAAAACAGTGTCCTCGGTGACTTGAAACATCACCACGCATTCCGCATTGCATTGCTACGCTTCACGGTTCGAGTCTGGAAAACCACAACAACGATTGAGATATGTCAACGACCATTACCGAAACCCAGCCCACCGCCCCCGCAGCCGGCACTGAAGTGCCTGGATCCGACGGGCTTTTGCTCGAAATCGACGGCAAGATCGTCCCGAACTACGAAGCGACGTTGATCGCCTTCGAGGACGGTGATGTGGTGCAGGGAGAGGTCGTTCGCATCGATCGTGACGAGGTCCTCGTCGACATCGGTTACAAGTCCGAGGGCGTGATCCCGCTCAACGAGCTGTCGATCCGCAAGAACGTCAACCCCGAAGACGAAGTCTCGCTCGGCGAGACCGTCGACGCGCTGGTGGTCACCAAGGAAGATGCCGACGGTCGCCTGGTGCTCTCCAAGAAGCGCGCGAAGTTCGAGAAGGCCTGGCGCAAGATCGAAGAGGCCAGCGAGAGCGGCGAGCCCGTCGAGGGCACCGTC
This sequence comes from Actinomycetota bacterium, assembly GCA_016219715.1. Taxonomy (GTDB): domain Bacteria; phylum Actinomycetota; class Thermoleophilia; order Solirubrobacterales; family JACPNS01; genus JACPNS01. The sequence continues at coordinate 21,978 of JACRKX010000002.1, forward strand.
ATCGAGGTCGTCAAGGGCGGCCTGATCGTCGACCTGGGTATCCGAGGCTTCCTGCCGGCGTCGCTGGTCGACATCCGCCGCGTGCAGGATCTCGACGAGTTCAAGAGCCAGACCGTGCGCTGCAAGGTCATCGAACTCAACCGTTCGCGCAACAACGTCGTGCTCAGCCGCCGCGCGATCCTCGAGGAGGAGCGCAAGGAGGTCCGCCAGCAGATCATCGACAACCTCGAGCGCGGCTCGGTCGTCGAAGGCGCGATCAGCAACATCGTCGACTTCGGCGCCTTCGTCGACCTCGATGGCATCGACGGCCTGATCCACATTTCCGAGCTCTCCTGGAGCCACGTCAACCACCCGAGCGAAGTCGTCTCGATCGGCGACGTCGTCAAGGTCAAGGTGCTCGACATCGACCACGACCGCCAGCGCATCTCACTGGGTCTCAAGCAGACCCAAGAGGATCCGTGGCAGAAGGTCATCGACACACACCACATCGGCGACGTGCTCGAAGGCACGGTCACCAAGATCGTCAGCTTCGGCGCCTTCGTCGAGATCTACAACGGCGTCGAGGGTCTCGTACACATCAGCGAGCTCTCCGAGCAGCATGTCGAGAACCCGCGCCAGGTGCTCAGCGAGGGCGACACCGTCCGCGTGCGCATCCTCGAGATCGACACCGAACGCCGTCGCCTTTCTCTGTCGGCCAAGCAGGTCGAGGGTCAGAACCTGATCCCGACCGCGCTCGGCGGCGACGAGGAGGCCGAAGGCGAAGCCGCTCCGGCCGAGGCCGAGGCTTCCGCCGAGGTCGTCGAGGCGCCATCCGATGAGGCACCTTCCGAAGAGGCCGTTGAGGCCACCGAGGAAGCCGTCGAAGCGGAGATCGCCGAAGAGCCTGTCGCCGATGAGCCGGTCGACGAGGCCGTGACCGAAGAGGTCACCGCCGAGGAGGCCGTTGTCGAGGAAGCTCCGTCAGAGGAAGCTCCGGCCGAGGAGGCTCCTGTCGAGGAAGCTCCCGCCGAGGAGCCGGTCGCCGAAGCCGCCGAAGAGGCACCTGCCGACGCCGAAGCCGCAGCCGAGGCCGAAGCCCCGGCCGAAGCAGACGCCTAAGCCCATGGGAGATGGCCGGCAACGGCCGCTGTTCATCGGCCTGACCGGTTCGATCGCGTCCGGAAAATCCACTGTGCTCGCCGAGCTCGAGAAGCTCGGCGTGCCGGTGATTTCAACGGACGCCATCGTGCACGAGATCTACGAGGACCCAGAGGTAATCGAGATCGTGCGTGAGCGCTTCGGCGACGATGTCATCAACGAAGGCGCGGTCGATCGCGACGCCGTGGCGGCGGAGGTCTTCGCCGAGCCCGAGGCCCGCGTCTGGCTGGAGCAGCTGATCTGGCCGCGCGTCGGAACACGCATCTTTCAGTTTCGCGCTCGCCACGATGAGTCCGCCGATCCGCCGCCGGCGATCGTCGTCGAGGTACCACTGCTGTTCGAGAGTGGCATGGATCAAGCATTCGATCGCACGGTCACCGTCACGGCCTCGCAGCAGGTTCGATTCTCACGCGCCGAGTCGCGCGGCACGGGGGTATCCGAGCTCGAGGCCCGCGAGGCGCGTCACATGAGTGCCGAAGAGAAGGCCGAGCGCGCCGACTGGCAGATCGACAACTCCGGTTCGGTAGACGCGCTCGACGAGCAACTCAGGGCGATGCTCGCAGAGTGGACGAAATCGTCGACTTGACTTAACACCGGATTTGTGGCAGTATGCCCGGCAGCGCCGGAAGCTCCGTGCCGGCGAATCGTCCATGGGGGATACCGAATGAACTTGCGTCTTCTCGGCCGCGCCCGTTTGCGCGTGTGCCTGCTCGTCGTCGTGGCGGCTTCGGCCGCTTCATTGCTTGCCGCGCCAGCCGCGTCGGCCTCGAGCTTCGCAGCGCTGCTCAGCGGCAGCCAGGCGGGCTCTGACCAGAATCAGAACCTGGTATGGGTCAACTCCGCGGGATCGCCCGACGTGAGTCTGCGCTTCGAGTCGGCGCTGGGCTACTGGCCGCACATGCACAAGATCGGCGGCCGCTGTGGCAGTGACACTGCCCGCACCGCAGGTTGCCCCGCGTCAAGCCGGATCGCGACCGTGGCCGCGACGTTCAGCGCCCCCGGCAGCCTTCCCGTGGTCCGGACCGGATACCTCGCCCTTGCCGACTCCCTCTCCGGCGAGCTGCGAGGTCACGACGTTCTGCTCGTCCTCGACCAGAACTCGCGCTACAAGGTCACGGTCAAGCCGATACGAGTCGAACTCAAGCGCGTATCCGGCCAGCCGGCGGCGGTACTGGACATCGGCACTGCACCGCGCATGGAGCTTGCCTCCGGCGCGGTATCGCCGGCACGCCTCAGCGCGCTGGCGATTTCGGGGCAGCAGCGCTGGATGCGCAATCCGACGGCATGCGGCACGGGCGCTTCGATCACCGCGGTCGCGACCTTCGCCGACGGCAGTTCCGAATCGATTCGCCGCACGCCGAACGTCACCGGTTGCGGCTCGCTCGACTTCGACCAGCCGGTCGAGGTGATGTTCAACCCGCGCGAGTACACGATCACGAAGAAGTCCAACCCGTTCGAGTACACCCACCCCAGGGCGACGGGCTTCAACCTGCGCGTCGGACTCGGCGAACATGCCGACGGCGAGCGCGTCACCGATGCCCGATCGATGCGCGTATGGGTTCCGGGCAAGCCTAAGTACGAAGACATCGCCAGGCTGCCCGTCTGCGACGAGCAGGCCGCGCTGGCCAACGCCTGCCCGGTCGGGTCGCAGGTCGGCGAGTTCTGCGTCGAGATCGGTCCGTCCCGCGAAACGGCTTGCGGCGCGCTTCGTGCCAAGGGCATCATTCGCAACACCGGAACCGGCGGTGGCAAGATCGAGCTGCTGGCCACGCTGTCCAAGGGCGGCGGTGGCGGCGGTGGCGGCGGTGGCGCCGGTGGAGTCATCTGGGTCGGCCAGGCGTCGATCGAGGAATCCGTCGGCAACGGCGGTGTCGTCAACGGCGGCGTTGTCATCGTGCTCGACGGACTTCCGCAGGCCGATGCGCACGCGTTCCGGCTCGTGGGCGACAACCCGCTCTACGAGAGCAGCGGCAGCTGTGGCTCGAACCCGCTCCACGGTGACCTCGCCGGTTGGAGTGGAGCCGCGCGTGACATGACCGGAGTGCTGGCGGTCGCCTGCACGCCCGGCATCGAAACGACCGACGCGGCCGATTCGGATCTCGATGGCGACGGCATCGCCGACGATCCGCTCCGCCCAGCCGACTTCGATGTGGAGTTCGCGATCACCGACAACGGCGACGGCATCGACTGGGCCAGCGTTGGCTGCCAGTTCAAGGGCTGGGACGGCACGATAAAGGGCTCGACGCGCGTCGACGACACCGACGGCGATGGTCGGCCAGACGTCTGCCGCGCGATCCGCTCGCCGAGCGGCGCCGGCACAATCGAGATTGCCGCATCCGATCTCGACGGACACGTCACGGTGCTCAAGCTCGGCTTCACGGTCGACAGCGATCCTCCGGCGATCGCGATCGATGAGCCGGGCGTACACGTCTTCGACGAATTTCCGACACTGTTCTTCGACGTCGTGGAAGAGCATCCCGGCAGTTCTCTCTGTGAGCTGATCAGTGAAGACGAGCCCGCGGGAGTGGTGTTCGCCAGCGCCTGCTCGTACATCGACCGCCAGACCGGCGAGATCTGCGACCCCGGCGACTCATCATCGGGCGATGGGTGCAAGCGCGCATTCGTGATCCCGCACCTGATCGAGAAGTCGGGTCGCTACCGAGCGACGATCACCCACACCGACGCGGTCGGAAACAAGGGCACAACGAGCTTCCCGTTCGTGGTCGATCGCGACCCGCCCGTGCTTGCCACGACCAATACGGCCGACGCCGATCGCGACGGTGACGGCTTCGCCGACCAGCGTTTCCGTCCGGCCTTCTTCGACGTCTTCTTCTCGGCGACAGACGACGGATTCGGCGTCGACTGGGTTCAGAACACCTGTGCCGTTCGCTTGCTCGGCGGCGCGCTGCCCGGTGGCGCCATCCTGTCCGCGCGACTCGTCGATCTCGATGGCGATGGCCGATCCGACGTCTGCCGCATCGAGAACGCACCGGAAGGTGATGTCGAGGTTTCGATCTCGATCGCCGACGGCGGCGGTCACGTAACCGTTCTCAAGCTTGCCTTCACGGTCGACACCACTCCGCCGTCGATCGCCATCGACGAGCCGGGCGTCCACATCACCGGCGATCCCGACTTCGACCTCTGGACCGCGCTCGCCGTGACGATCGACGGCAAGACCGACGCAGCCGATCTGACCGGCTACTCCTGCAAGATCCTGCTCGAAGCCGACCTCGACGGTGATGGCGAGTACGAACCGATCTCACACATGGCCACAGGTTGCGGCGGTGGTGGCGGCGGGTCGGGTGGATCGCTACGCGTGCTGCCCACCGTCAACAAGATCACGCTCGAGGTCGGCGACGCCGCCGGCAACACGAGCAGCCGCGTCATCGACGTCTACCTCGACGCCGACCCGCCAAGCATCGCGATCGACGAGTCGGGCGTCCACATAACCGGCGACCCCGACTTCGACCTGCTGTTCACGACCGACGACAACAGCCTCGA
>JACRKX010000043.1 GCA_016219715.1 Actinomycetota bacterium
CGTCCGCTGTCGCGCACGAAGCGCTGGCGCCTCGTCGAAGTCGTGGAGCGTGCCAAATGATCCAGAACGAGAGCCGTCTGAAGGTCGCCGACAACACCGGCGCCCGCGAGATCCTCTGCATCCGCGTTCGCGGCGGAAGCCAGCGCCGCTACGCCGGCGTCGGCGACACGATCGTCGCCACGGTCAAGCAGGCCGCGCCGAACGGCTCGGTCAAGAAGGGCGAGGTCGTTCGCGCCGTGGTCGTGCGCACCAAGAAAGAGTTCGGCCGCGACGACGGCACCTACATCGCCTTCGACGAGAACGCGGCGGTCATCATCGACCAGCAGAACAACCCGCGTGGCACCCGCATCTTCGGGCCCGTGGCTCGCGAGCTGCGCGACCGCAACTTCATGAAGATCATCAGCCTCGCTCCGGAGGTGCTCTAAACCATGGCCAAGAAGAAGAAGGTCATCCCGAAGTCGGGCAAGATGGGGCCGGGCATTCGCCGCGGCGACCGCGTCAAAGTCCTCTCGGGCAAAGACAAGGGTCACATCGGCGAAGTGCTGCGTGTCGATCGCGAGCGCGCTCGCGTGTACGTCGACGGCGCGATGATCCAGAAGGTCAGCTCGAAGGTCCAGCAGATGCGCGAGGCCAACAAGGGCAATCAGACGGGCGGTATCATCGAGCGCGAGGGTCCGATCCACGTGTCGAATGTCGCCCTGATCGACCCGAAGGACAACAAGGCCACCCGCGTCAAGGTTGTCCGCGAAGACGGAGTCCGTTCGCGCCGTTCGGCACGCACCGGATCCAAGCTCGACTAACTCTTTTCAAGCTTTTAAAACCACTCAGGCACACACATGCACGCAGACAAAGCAGACAACACCAAAGTAACCGACACTGACGCAGCGCCGGCCGCGGCCGCGAAGCCCGCACCGCCCGCGCGTCTCAAGATCGAGTACTTCGAGAAGATCCGCCCGGCCCTCAAGGAGCAGCTCGAGCTGCCCAACATCATGATGGTTCCGCGGATCGAGAAGATCACCCTGAACATGGGTGTCGGCGACGCCAAGCAGGACAAGAAGCTGCTCGAGGCCGCTCTCGGCCAGCTCGCGCTGATCGCCGGCCAGCAGCCGAGCGTGCGCCGTGCTCGCAAGTCGATCGCCACCTTCAAGCTGCGCGACGGGATGCCGGTCGGCGTTGCCGTGACGCTGCGTGACGCACGCATGTACGAGTTTCTCGACCGCCTGATCTCGATCGCGGTTCCGCGCATCCGCGACTTCCGTGGTCTCAACCCGAAGTCGTTCGATGGCCGTGGCAACTACGCGATGGGCGTTCGGGAGCAGATCATCTTCCCGGAGATCGACTACGACACAATCGACCAGACGCGCGGTCTCGACATCGTGATCACGACCAGCGCCACCAACGACGACCACGCCCGCGCGCTGCTTGACGCCTTCGGCATGCCTTTCAAGAAGGAAGAGAAGCGTCAGGACCAGCCCGAGCAGGCTGCGGCGTAAGGAACACAAATGGCAAAGACTTCACTCAAGGTAAAGCAGTCCCGTCCGGCCAAGTACCCCTCGCGCGAGTACACCCGCTGCCGTAAGTGCGGCCGTCCTCGCTCGGTCTACCGCAAGTTCGGCATCTGCCGGATCTGCCTGCGCGAACTCGCGCACCAGGGCTACATCCCCGGCATGACCAAGTCCAGCTGGTAGCCGGCGGACATCTACAAGAAGCAGAGTTTTCATTTCAATGAGTTACACCAACGACCCGATCGCAGACTTCCTGACCCGCATTCGCAACGCGATTACCGCGGGACACGACGAGATCTCCCTGCCCTCTTCGAAGGTCAAGGTCGAGATTGCGCGCGTGCTCAAGGAGCAGGGCTACATCGACGAGTACTCGACGGCTCCGGCCACCGACACTCCCGGCGAGTCGCTTCGCGTCCGCCTGCGTTACGACGATGACCGCCGCCCCGTCCTGTCGGGCCTGAAGCGCGTCTCAAAGCCAGGCCGCCGCGTGTTCGTGGCGCGCCAGGACATTCCGCGCGTACTCGGCGGCATGGGCACCACGATCGTCAGCACCAGTGGCGGAGTGATGACTGGCCACGAGGCCACCAAGAAGAACCTCGGCGGCGAGATCTGGGCGGAGGTCTGGTAGCGATGAGCCGCATCGGAAAGCAGCCGATCGTCGTTCCCGACAGCGTCACCGTCACGCTGCAGCCCGGCCTGGTCCAGGTCAAGGGCCCGAAGGGCGAGCTCGAGCAGAAGTTCGACGAAGCGATCACGATCGAGCAGGCCGACGGCGTGCTCACGGTCAAGCGTCCGTCCGACAGCAAGGACCACCGTGCCAAGCACGGCCTGGTGCGCGCACTGGTTTCAAACATGGTCGAGAACTGCGCCAACGGCTACCAGAAAGAGCTCGAGATTCAGGGCGTCGGTTACCGCGCCGCGATGAAGGGCAAGACCATCGAACTTTCTGTGGGCTACTCGCACACCGTTCTGATCGAGCCGCCCGAGGGCGTCACGATCGAGTGCCCGCAGCCCACGCAGGTGATCGTCAGCGGCGCTGACAAGCAGGCCGTCGGCGAGATTGCCGCGCGCATCCGCAAGACGCGTCCGCCCGAGCCCTACAAGGGCAAGGGCATCCGCTACAAGGACGAGTACGTCCAGAGGAAGGTTGGTAAGCGCGCATGAGCACCACGCAGCTCAAGCAGGCGCGCCGCGTGCGCCGCAAGCGCCGTGTGCGTGCGAAGGTCACCGGCACCGCGGAGCGCCCGCGCATTTCGGTGTACCGCTCAAACCGTGGCATCTCCGCCCAGCTCATCGACGACACGGCCGGCAAGACGCTCGCCTCCGTCAACTGGACCGAGGCCGATCTCAAGAAGCTCACCGGCGCCGAGCAGGCCAAGAAGGCCGGCGAGGTGTTGGCCGGCCGCGCCAAAGAGGCCGGCATCGAAGCGGCGGTCTTTGACCGTAATGGCTTCCTTTACCACGGCCGCGTGGCCGCGTTCGCCGACGGCGTCCGCGAGGGCGGCTTGACCGTCTAACTCAATTTCAATTACTCTCGATCGCTTTCCTAAGGAATCCCAGGCAACTTCATGGCAGTCAAACACCGCATAACCAACGTCTCCTCTGACGGTCTCGACCTTCAGGAGCGCGTCGTCGACATCAACCGCGTCGCCAAGGTCGTCAAGGGCGGACGCCGCTTCTCGTTCACCGCGCTGGTCGTGGTCGGCGACGAGCAGTCGATCGTCGGCATCGGTTACGGCAAGGCCAACGAAGTGCCGATCGCCATCCAGAAGGGCGTCGAGCAGGCAAAGAAGAACCTTTTCCAGGTGCCCAAGTACAAGAGCACCATCACCCACAAGACCGTCGGCCGCTTCGGCGCCGGCCAGGTCATGCTCAAGCCGGCTTCGCCGGGTACCGGTGTTATCGCCGGCGGTGGCGTGCGTGCCGTGCTCGAGCTGGCGGGTGTGCACGACATCCTGGCCAAGAGCCTGGGTTCGCAGAACTCGATCAACCTCGTCAAGGCCACCGTTGACGCGCTGCAGTCGTTGCGCCGTCCGGAAGAAGTCGCCAAGGCGCGCGGCCTCACGGTTCACGACGTGCTTGGTATTGAGAAGCCTGCGCCTAAGAATGTTGAAGATGAAGTGGTTGCTGGAGATGCGTCCGAAGACGTCTCCTCCTCGACCGAGGGCGGATCTGCGGGGGAGACGTCTTCGGACGCCGCCGCAATCACTCCTGCTCCCGATGCTGGTGGCGCGGAAGTCGGCACAGAGGCAGCGCCGGAAGTTTCGGCCGCTGGGGCGGGCGAGGCTCAGGTTGAAGCTGTCGCCGAAGCCCCTGCCGAGGCGCAGGCTGCTTCTCAAGAAGAAGTCGCCGCCGAGCCCACCACTGGCGAGGCCCAGCCTGCTGCTGAAGAAACCGTTTCCGCTGAGCCCGCTCCTGCCGAGCCGGCCGCCACTGAGCCCGCTCCTGTCGAGCCCGCCGCCGAAGAGGCGCCCGCCACCGAGGCCGTAGATTCGGCGTCGGCCGAGGTGTCGCCCGCAGGCGACGCCGCCGAGGACGACACCTCGGGCGGCGACGAGGCCACCACCTCGGAGGAGAGCGCCTGATGGCCAGCAAGGTCAAGATCAAGCAGGTCAAGTCCAAGAACGGAGCCAACCACGCTCAGCGCGAAACCCTGCGCTCGCTCGGACTTGGCAAGATCAACCGGATCGTCGAGCGCGACGACTCGCCGCAGCTGCGTGGCATGCTGCACCGTGTTCGCCACCTGATCGAGGTCGAGGAGTAGTCATGGCTGAAGCTTCCAAGAAGACCGAGACGACCGAAGAGGTCGTCGGTCTGCACAACATCAAGCCCGCCGCGCAGCAGCGGAAAGACCGCAAGCGGCTCGGCCGCGGTCACGGCTCGGGCACCGGCAAGACTTCCGGTCGTGGCCACAAGGGCCAGGGTTCGCGTTCGGGCGGCAAGCCCGGTCCCGCCTATGAAGGCGGTCAGACCCCGGTGCACATGCGCATGCGCAAGCGCCGTGGTCCGACGAAGAAGACCTCGATGCCGCTGGAGCCTTTCCGCACCCACACTCAGCCCGTGAACGTCGACGACCTCGAGCGCTTGTTCGAAGCCGGCGCCACGGTCAATCCGGAGACGCTGGCCGCGAAGGGCCTTGCCACGCGCAAGGGCATCCCGGTCAAGGTGCTCGGACGCGGCGAGCTGACCAAGAAGCTCGACGTCACGGCGGCCAAGTTCTCGGCCGAGGCCCAGAAGAAGATCGAAGCAGCAGGCGGCACCTGCAAGGTGATCGGCGCCTAGGGGAGGGCGTCCGGGAATGCTGCAAACACTCGCCAACGCCTTTCGCACTGCGGAGATCCGCAAGAAGATCGCCTTCACGGCGCTGATGCTGCTTGCCTACCGCATCGGTTCGTACATCCCTTCGCCGGGCGTCGACGCCGAGGCATTGAAGGAGTTCGACAACCAGTTCGGCGGCAGCGACATCCTTGGCTTCCTCAACCTGTTTTCGGGTGGAAGCCTTTCGCGTCTGTCGCTGTTTGCGCTGGGCATCATGCCCTACATCACCGCCTCGATCATCCTGCAGCTGATGACAGTCGTCTCGCCGACGCTCGAGCAGCTCGCTCGCGAGGGTGAGGTCGGTCAGCAGAAGATCACGCAGTACACGCGCTACCTGACGGTCGCGCTTGCCGCCGCGCAGGCGGTCGGATACGTTCTGCTGTTCAAGAACCAGCAGAACTCCGCGATCACCGACGACAGCTTCGGAAACATCTTGATGATCATCATCAGCATGACGGCAGGCACCGTGGTGCTGATGTGGTTCGGCGAGTTGATCACGCAGCGCGGCATCGGCAACGGAATCTCGCTGCTGATCTTCGCCTCGATCGTCGCCGGCCTGCCGAACGGCGTCTCCAACTGGTGGAACAGCTCCGACCAGGTCTTCAAGCTAATGATGCCGTTCATCGCGCTCGGTGTGATCGTCGCCGTGGTCTTCATCCAGGAAGGCCAGCGGCGCATCCCGGTCCAGTACGCCAAGCGCCAGATCGGCCGCAAGATGACCCAGGGCGGCAGCACCTACCTGCCGTTGCGCGTCAACATGGCCGGCGTCATCCCGATCATCTTCGCCGCTTCGATCATGGCCTTCCCGCCCACGATCGCGCAGATGATCCAGACCGACTGGGCGCAGAGCATCGCCAACTTCTTCAACCCGAACGGCACCGCCTACATCATCGGCGAGTCGCTGTTCATCATCATGTTCACCTACTTCTACACCGCGGTCACCTTCAACCCGCGTGAGCAGGCCGACAACCTGAAGAAGTACGGCGGGTTCATCCCGGGCGTTCGCCCCGGTCTGCCGACGGCCGAATACCTCGACCGCATCCTTGCCCGGCTCACGTTCCCGGGCGCGCTCTACCTTGCCGCCGTCGCCGCGCTGCCCGTGCTGATCATCAATCAGACTGGGTCTGGCTTCTTCTTCGGCGGTACCTCGATCCTGATTACCGTCGGCGTCGCGCTCGACACGATGAAGCAGCTCGAGGCGCAGTTGCAGATGCGTAACTACGAAGGTTTCCTGAACTAAGCTGGCAGACCGATGCCGGCCGAACTCAACCTCGTTTTCGTTGGACCGCCCGGCGCGGGCAAGGGCACACAAGCCGCGCGCCTGGTAGACGACTTCGGCCTTCCGTTCATCGCTACGGGCGACATCCTGCGCGCCAACGTCGCCGAGGGCACCGAACTCGGCGTCAAAGCCAAGGAGTACATGGACCGCGGCGACCTGCTGCCCGACGATCTCGTCGTCGAGCTGATCATGGACCGCCTCGCTCAGCCCGACAGCGCCGACGGCTTCATCCTCGATGGCTTCCCGCGTACCGTGCCCCAGGCCGAGGCGCTCGACGCCGCGATGCAGCAGGCCGGGCGCCGCCTGACGGCCGTGATCCTCGTCGAAGTTCCCGACGAAGAGCTGATCGAGCGTCTGTCTGGCCGCCGCGTCTGCTCGAAGAGCGGACACACCTTCCACGTCAAGTTCGACCCGCCTAAACACGAGGGCGTCTGCGACGTCGACGGCTCGAAGCTGATCCAGCGCGACGACGACCAGCCCGAGACGATCGCCAACCGCCTGCGCGTGTACCACGAGCAGACATCGCCCGTCGTCTCGTTCTACGACCGCGACAACGGCCCCAGCGGCGCAATCCTGCGCCGCGTAGATGGCAGCCGCGACCCCGACGAGGTCTACCGCCACATTCGCGCGCTGATCGCGACGGTGCGCATGGAAGACACGCTCTAAGAAGCGGCACTGGGCAGTCGCCATGTACGGTCACGGCGTGATCAACCTCAAGACCCCGGAACAGCTCGACAAGATGGCCGCTAGCGGCCAGGTGCAGGCGCGTGCGCTTCAGCTCGCTGTCAGCAAGGCGCGCCCCGGCGTCACTACCGCCGAGATCGACGCCGCCGTCGAGAAGTTCATCCGCTCGCAGGGTGGCATTCCGTCGTTCAAGGGCTACAAGGGTTTTCCCGGCTCGATCTGTTCCTCCGTCAACGACATGGTCGTGCACGGGATTCCCGGCCCGCAGGTGCTCGCAAAAGGCGATCTGATCTCGATCGACATCGGCGTCACGCTCGACGGCTGGGTCAGCGACGCCGCGGTGACCGTTGCCGTCGGCGGCACCGAGGATCCGATCGCGCTCCAACTCATGGACGTCACCAAGCAGTCGCTGATGGACGCCGTCGAGCAGTGCCGGGTCGGCAACCGGCTGGGCGACGTCTCGCACGCCGTGCAAGCGCGTGTCGAAGGGGCCGGCTTCTCGGTCATCCGCGAGCTGATCGGCCACGGAGTGGGCCGTGAGATGCACGAAGAGCCGCAGGTGCCGAACTACGGCAGCCCCGGCACCGGACCCGAGCTCAAGGCCGGCATGGTCATCGCGATCGAGCCGATGGTCAACGTCGGTGGGCCCGAAATAACGATGGGCGACGACGGCTGGGCGGTGTATTCTTCAGATGGTTCGCTGACCGCTCATTTCGAGTTCACGGTCGCGATAACCGATGCCGGACCGCGAATCTTGACGCCGTGGCACGAGCTGTCCGGTGCAGGGTCGTTTGCCTGAACTCAACGGTCGTTCGACCGTGCTAACATCCTGCGTCGCGCATCAGGGTCCGATTTCGGTGTTCTGTCTCAAGCGTATCTCTCTACGACTTGTTGGGACGATCACGGGCCATGAAGCGAATTTTTGCTGTCAATCAGGCATGTGGAAGTGGAAGCTGTGAAGGTCAGAGCATCAGTCAAGCCGATCTGTGAAAAGTGCCGCGTCATCCGACGCCGGGGCACTGTGCTCGTGATCTGTCAGAACCGCCGCCACAAGCAGCGTCAGGGCTAGTTCATGGCTCGTATCGCCGGAGTAAACATTCCGCTAAACAAGCGGGTCGAGATCGGTCTGACCTACGTCTATGGCATCGGTCAGCCCACCTCTCAGAGGCTGCTCGACAAGGCCGGCATCAACCGCGACACCTACGTTAAGGACCTCACCGAAGACGAGGTCATCAAACTGCGCGACCTGATCGACCAGGAACTTACGGTCGAGGGTGATCTGCGACGCGAACGCTCGCAAGACACCAAGCGTCTCATGGAGATCGGCGCGTACCGCGGCCTCCGCCACCGTCGTGGCCTCCCGGTCCGCGGACAGCGCACCAAGACCAACGCCCGCACCCGCAAGGGTCCCCGCCGCGCTCAGATCGCGAACAAGAAGAAGGTTTCGAAGTAATTCATGGCTGAAGCCAAGTCGAAAGGCCGTAGCGGCCGCCGCAAAGTAAAGAAGAACGTTCCGTTCGGTCAGGCTCACATCAAGTCGACCTTCAACAACACGATCGTCACCATCACGGACCGTTCCGGAAACGTCATCGCCTGGGAGTCCGCCGGTACGGTCGGGTTCAAGGGGTCGCGTAAGTCCACGCCGTTCGCAGCGCAGGTCACGGCTGAGTCCGCCGCGCGCAAGGGCATGGAGCACGGCCTGGCCAAGGTCGAAGTCTTCGTCAAGGGTCCGGGCTCGGGCCGCGAGACCGCGATTCGCTCGCTTCAGGCCACCGGCCTCGAAGTCGTCGGCGTTCGCGACGTCACGCCTCAGGCCCACAACGGCTGCCGCCCGCGCAAGCGCCGGAGGCTCTAGGTCATGGCCCGCGACACAGGTGCACAGTGCAAGCAGTGCCGCCGCGAGGGAGAGAAGCTCTACCTCAAGGGTGCCCGCTGCTTCTCCGACAAGTGCGGCGTCGACCGCCGCAGCTACCCGCCGGGACAGCATGGCCTCACCCGCCAGAAGCAGAGCGAGTACCGCCTGCAGTTGCGCGAGAAGCAGAAGGCCCGCCGCTTCTACCAGATCCTCGAAAAGCAGTTCCGTACCTACTACGACACGGCAAGCCGCCAGCAGGGAGTCACCGGCGACAACCTGCTGCGCCTGCTCGAGCGCCGCTTCGACAACGTTCTCGTGCGCCTCGGTTTCGCCGCGTCGCGCCGCCAGGCGCGCCAGCTGATCCGCCACGGCCACTGGACGATCAACGGCCGCCGGGTTGACATTCCAAGTTTCCAGGTCCGTGAAGGCGATGTCATCGCCGTATCGGACAAGTCGAGCGCGAAGGACATCATCAAGGAAGCAACCGAGATGACCGCCGCCGTGCCCGCATGGCTCCAGGCCGATCACGATGCGCTGACGGCACAGATCCTGCGTCTGCCCGAGCGAGGCGAAATCGCCACGCCGGTGCAGGAGCAGCTGATCGTCGAGCTTTACTCGAAGTAACAATCCCCCGGGCGCCCCATGCACTCCGCTGAAGGCGGCGCCGATCAAGTTCCGAACAAAGGGTCCTAATGCTTGAATTCCAGACTCCTCGCATTTCCGCCCAGCAGATCGAAGGAAACCGCGGTGTTTTCTCGATCGAACCGCTGGACCGTGGCTTCGGCTACACCTTCGGCAGCGCGCTGCGGCGAGTGATGCTGTCATCGCTCGCAGGGGCGGCCGTCACCAGTCTTCGCATCGAGGGAGTCGCGCACGAGTTCTCGACGATCCAGGGTGTCAAGGAAGATGTCACCGACATCGTCCTGAACCTCAAGGCGCTCACCTGCAAGGTGCACAGCGACGCCACAGAGGTCGAGGCGCCGCTGGTCTTCACCGGCCCCGGCGAGGTCAAGGCCAAGGACATCGATCTGCCTTCCGGCGTCGAGATCCTCAACCCCAACGCCCACGTCGCCACGCTCGAGAAGAAGACCAAGCTCGAGATGTACATGACGATCGGCCGCGGCCGCGGTTACTCGCCGGCCGAAGAGAACAAGACCTCCGACCAGCCGATCGGCGTGATCCCGATCGACTCGATCTTCTCGCCCGTCAAGCGTGTCAGCTACTCGGTCGAGGGCGCTCGCGTCGGGCAGCGCACCGACTACGACAAGCTCACGATCGAGGTCGAGACCGATGGCTCGGTCGAGCCCGACGCCGCGCTGCGCGAGGCCTCCGAGATCCTCATCAAGACGCTCGCGATCTTCACCGACGAGATGACCGTCGCCGCGCTGCGTGGCGAGCTCGACGAAGCCGAAGAGATCTCTGGCGGACTGCCTGAGGCCGGCGGCCCCGACGACATCCTCATCGAAGAGCTCGACCTTGGCGTTCGCTCCTACAACTGCCTCAAGCGCGGCGGCATCCAGACCGTCGGCCAGCTGCTCGAGCGCAGTGAGGCCGAGCTGGCGGCGATCCCGAACTTCGGACGCAAGAGCATCCAGGAGGTCGTCGACGTCCTGGCCGACCGCGGACTGGCTCTCAAGGGCTAGATCGCTACTCTTTTCGAACCATGCGCCACAACAAGACACGCAACAAGCTCTCGCGTGACAGCGCCCACCGTAAGGCGCTGTTCGCCAACCTCTGCAAGGAGGCGATCGACCACGAGCGCATCAAGACCACCGAGGCCAAGGCCAAGGCGGTCAAGCCTGAGCTCGAGAAGCTGATCACGCTCGCCAAGCGCGGCGATCTGCACGCGCGTCGCCAGGCGCTGGCCACGCTGAACAACGACAAGTTCACCGTGCACAAGCTCTTCGAAGAGATCGCGCCTCGCTACGAGACGCGCCCGGGTGGCTACACCCGCATCCTCAAGTTGGGTCCGCGCCGTTCGGACTCGACTGAGATGGTCTACCTCGAGCTGGTTTAACCGTTCGATCGGTCGCCGTCACAGGCGGCGACCATCTACCAGGTGCTTGATCCAGACGTCCTGGACCGAGCCGTTTCCGTCGCCGACGAAATCGTCGCCGCCGGCCGCCGCGAAGGTCACGAAGTTGGCGCGCGCACTGGCGTCGGCGTCGGAGATCGAGCTGTAGGAGTGGGCTAAGTCGTCTTTGTTGCCGGTGTTGCGGTTCAGGTAGTAGACGCTCGACCTCAGTCCGAAAACGATGATGCCGCGATCGGCCGCGAAGGCCGTTACGCCGACCAGCGCGCCGGGTCCGCGTGTGACGATGCGGCGGCTGCTGACGCCCCGCTTGCCGGCGATGGCCATGCGCACGGCTCCGCCGCTCTGATAGCCGACAACGCGCCGTCTGTTGGCCGCGTCCGAGACCTTCGGCGAGTTGCCGCGACCGATCGAGATCGTCTGCCCAGACCAGCGCAGCCTGACGCGGCCGGCGTGTTGCCAGGCCAGCGCGCGGCCGTCGTAGGAGTAGTCGGGCTGGCTGCCCGCGCGAAAGCGCCTGGGGCGGGGGCGACGCGCAGAGGCTGTGAAGACGTCGCCGTTTGCGGTGAACGCCACGCGCCGGCAGTCGCCGGAAATCGTCGGCTCCGCGGCATCTGAGACACCGCGCGAGACAAGCTTCGTCCTGCCTCGGCGTAAGTCGCGCAGATAAACGTCCCAGTCCGGGGAGCGGTCTCCGGAGGAGAGGTTGGTGGCGCGCGACTCGAAGACCACACAATGCGGAGCGCGCGTGATCGATCCGTCTAGCGCAGGGTTCTGCGACTGGCCGTTGGCCTGTGCGCCTGCCGTCGAAACGCTGACCCGCGACAGCACTCCGGTGCCGGGGCGATCGAGCGTCAGGCCGGCCGATCCGCGTGGCCGGCGCCACACGAACACGTCGCGCTGGCCGTTTGCGTCGCCGCTGGTCAGGTTGTAAGCGTCCGAGTGAAACGCGGCCAGCCGCGCGAAGCGGTTATCGCCGCTGATCGCCGCTCCGCCCGAGGGGCCGTTACCGGCCTCGCCGCCGGGGCCGACGGAGATGTTCAGGGGATCGCTGCCGTAGATCGCAGCGGTAGCGGCCGGCGATACGCATGCCAAGGCCGCTGTGACGAAGGTGAGTGCGGCGAGCGCTTGCCCGGCGCGAGTGGGTGTGCGACGTGCGTGCATGCGGGCTGAGGCTGTTCTCCGATCGGCCACAATCTGCATCGTGAGCGCGCGATTGCTGATCGAATATGACGGTACTGCCTTCCATGGCTGGGCCGCCCAGCCGGGTCTGCGTACCGTGCAGGAAGAGCTCGAGCGGGCGCTCGCGGTCGTTAGTCGTGGGCCGCTGAAGCTGACGGTTGCCGGACGCACCGACGCCGGGGTACACGCGCTCGGCCAGGTCGCCTCGCATGAGGGCGATCCGGTGTCGGCGCGATCGTTGAACGCCTTGCTGCCCGACGACGTGGCCGTTCTCGAGAGCACAGCGGCGCCTGAAGGCTTCGACGCGCGCCGCGACGCGCTGTCGCGCACATACGTATACAGAGTTCGCCTGCACCGCGAACGTACGGCTCTGCAGCGCGACCGCGTGCTCGACTGGCGCTACCCCGTAGATCGCGATCTGCTCGATGCCTGTGCGGCGAATCTGATCGGCGAGCACGACTTCGAAGCCTTCACGCTGTCCAAGGAGCCTTACATAAGCCATCGCCGCACGATCGACCGGTCGCAGTGGGTCGAGCGCGACGGACTGCTCGAGTTCTGGGTGCGAGCCGACTCGTTCACGCGCCGGATGGTGCGTTCGCTGGTCGGTTACCAGCTCGATGTCGCCCGTGGCGCATGGTCGATCGAGCAGTTCACCGAGCTGCTGGCGGGTGCGCCGCGCAGCGCCGGGGGTCGTGCAGCTGCGGCGCACGGCCTCTTCCTTGCCGAAGTTGCCTACCCAATTACGGCGATGGACGGATCTCCGAGCGGCTAAAGACTCCCTGTCCCCGCTGCCGATCAGAAAATTACGCGCCTAGGCAGTGGCGCTTCGACATGACGCTCGCGAGAGCCCGGAGGACAAGTCATCGTTCGCTATTCGGCAGGATGCCGCCTATCGGTTCGGCAATGGATTGCGCTTTTCGCGATCGCGACTGCCTGTGGGCTGGTGACCGCTCCGGCCGACGCGGCGACAGTGGTTTCAGGTGGCGGACACAGCTGCGCCATCGCCCGTTCGGGAAGCGTGATCTGTTGGGGCGCAAACGCCTCTGGCCAGCTCGGCGACGGGTCGACGACCGCCAGTTCGACGCCGGTGATCGTGCCCTCGTACGTGCCCGAGTCGCTCGACGTGACCGCGCTCTCGGCGGGAGCCGCGCACAGTTGCGCGCTCGTGGTCGACGGAACGGTCCAATGCTGGGGCGAGAACGGTGCGGGCCAGCTCGGCGACGGCACGACGGCAGATAGCTCGAGCCCACTGACGGTGGTCGGGGTGAGCGACGCGGTGCAGATCGCGGCCGGTGCGGCGTTCACGTGCGCGCTGCTCGCCGACGGAACGGTGAAGTGCTGGGGAGAGGGCAGCTCGGGCCAGCTCGGCGACGGCCTAGCAACCGACAGCGGATCGCCGGTGACAGTCAGCTCGCTGACCAATGCCTCACACCTGACGGCCGGCGACGAGCATGTCTGCGTCGTGGCTTCGGGCGCCGTTCGCTGCTGGGGCGCCAACGCCAGCGGCCAGCTCGGCGACGGCACCATCATCCAGCGAAACGCGCCGGTTTCAGTCAGTGGCGTTAGTGGCGTGACCATGGTTTCAGGAGGCACCGCCTTCAGCTGTGCCTTGACGGCCGCCAACGTGAAGTGCTGGGGCGCCAACGCCAGCGGCCAGCTCGGCGACGGCACCACCGTGTCGCCGCGTACGACCGCGGTGACGGTCGCGGGGCTTTCCAGTCCGTCCCGTGTTGCCGCTGGCGGCGCTCATGCGTGCGCCGTCGATTCCACTCCGGCGCTGAAGTGCTGGGGCGCCAACGCCAGCGGCCAGCTCGGCGATGCTTCGACGACGGCGAGCAGCTCGCCGGTAGCGGTGTCCGGCTTGACCGACGCCGACGCGCTGAGCGCATCGAGCAACCACACCTGTGCGCTCACCGCAACGGGCGGGTTCTATTGCTGGGGAGCCGGATCCAACGGAGAAATCGGCGACGGCGGTTCGACCGACCGGTCCACGCCGGCGACCGTCAGGGGTACGGCCGGCGGCAAGACGATCGCCAATGGGTCGTCTCACACATGCGTGGCGCTGAGCGGTGGCAAGGTCAACTGCTGGGGCGCCAACGCGAAGGGGCAGCTCGGCGATACGAGCACCTCGACGGCGACGACTCCGGTGGTCGCATTCAACCTCTTCAACCTGACCGGCATCTCCGCGGGATTCGCGCACAGCTGCGCCATCGAGAGCGGCGGACAGGCGAAGTGCTGGGGTGACAATCAATTCGGGCAGGTTGGGTCTGGCAACTCGACGGCGCAGTTCACGATGGCCAACTCGGTCTCTGGTCTAAGCAACGCGACGCTGATCGACACCGGCCTCAACTTCAGCTGCGCCGTGACGACGGCAGCTCAGGCCAAGTGCTGGGGCCAGAACGGCAACTACCAACTGGGCGACGGTACGACCACAAACCGCAACGCGCCGGTGACGGTGTCGGGTCTGTCGAACGTGACGGCGATCTCGGGCGGTGGCACCACCACCTGTGCGATCGTCAGCGGAGGTCAGGCGAAGTGCTGGGGAAACAACGCCGCCGGCCAGGTCGGTCAGGGCAACACCAACACGCCGGTAACGGCGCCGGCGAACGTCAGCTCGCTGACCGACGCGGTCGCGATCGCCAACGGCCAGACTCACGCCTGCGCGATCGTCACAGGTGGCGCCGTCGAGTGCTGGGGCTCCAACGACTACGGGCAGCTTGGCGACGGCACGAACACGCAGCGCACGACTCCCGTGAGTGTCTCCGGCCTGACCGGCGCAACCGCGATCGCGGCGGGCGATTACCACACCTGCGCGCTCGTGACGTTGGGCGCCGTCAAGTGCTGGGGCTTCGGGACCAACGGCCGGCTCGGCAACGGCGGAACGTCGAACAGCAACGTGCCGGTCGATGTTTCGGGCCTGCTCGGCGCCGTGAGTCTGTCGGGCGGCGGGCAGCACACGTGTGCGGTGGTCGCCGGCGGCAACACCTACTGCTGGGGGTACGGACTGAACGGCCAGCTCGGCAACGGCTCGACGGCCGACCGGCTCGTGCCATATGAGGCCGAGAAGGTGCTCGAAGGTCTGATCAGGATTACGACCCTCTCAGAAGGCTTGTTCACACAAAGCACTCAACCGTCGATCGGCTACAGCACGCTCGACGTCATCAGCCCACTGGTCGAGTGCAATCTCGACGGTGCCGGCTACAGCTCGTGCAGCTTCCCGCCCTTCACGCCCGGGTCGCCGCTCTCGGTCGGCCGTCACACGATGCGGATCAAGGCCGCGCCGAACTTCCTGGGTAACGACGTGATCTCCTACACGAGCCTCAGCTTTGCCGTCAGCGTGGTCCTGCCGACCGCGACGATCTCGTCGCCGGTGGAGTCCGCTCAGACGGCCGACAGCACTCCCTCGATGACCTTCAGCGCTACTGGAGAAGGCGCTCTCACGACCGAGTGCCGCGCCGACAGCGGCAGCTGGGCGGCATGCAGCTCGCCGTGGACCTCCGGAGCGCTCGCCGACGGCGCACACTCGCTGGAGCTGCGCGTGACCGACGCAAACACGAACACCGCGACCGCGTCGGTGAACATCGTCGTGGACACGGTCATGCCGGACACGACGATCACCGCCAGCCCGGCGTCGCTGTCGAACGTCACGCCAGTGCCGGATTGATGCGGGCAGCTGGAACAGCTGCACGAGCGCATACGGCCTCGTGCTTGCGGCCGGGTCGCACACGTTCGATGTGCGTGCGATCGATCAGGCCGGCAACACCGACGCCACGCCCGCCAGCTACAGCTGGACGATCGACACCACCCCGCCAAACACCTTGATCACCGCCAACCCGGCCACGCTGACCACCAGCACCGGCGCATCGTTCAGCTTCACCGCCACAGAGACCGCCACCTTCCAATGCCAGCTAGACGGCGGCGGATACGGCGCATGCACCAGCCCGCGCAACTACACGTCGCTGACAGACGGCTCGCACACCTTCGACGTGCGCGCCACCGACACCGCCGGCAACCTCGACTCCACCCCGGCCAGTTGACTCCACCCCGGCCAGTTACAGCTGGACGATCGACACCACGCCGCCCAACACCTCGATCACTGCCAACCCGGCCACGCTGACCACCAGCACCGGCGCATCGTTCAGTTTCACCGCGACCGAAACCGCCACCTTCCAGTGCCAGCTAGACGGCGGCGGCTACAGCACATGCACCAGCCCGCGTAGCTACACGTCGCTGGCAGATGGCTCGCACACATTTATGGTGCGTGCGACCGACACCGCGGGCAACGCCGACGCCACGCCCGCGAGCTACACCTGGACCGTCGACACCACGCCGCCAAACACCTCGATCACTTCGAACCCCGCGTCGCTGACCAACAGCACAGGCGCATCCTTCAGCTTCACCGCCACCGAGACCGCCACCTTCCAGTGCCAGCTAGACGGCGGCGGATACGGCGCATGCACCAGCCCGCGCAACTACACGTCGCTGACAGACGGCTCGCACACCTTCGACGTGCGCGCCACTGACACGGCTGGCAACGTCGACGCCACGCCGGCCAGCTACAGCTGGACGGTTGACACAACGGTGCCTGACACCTCGATCACCGTCAACCCGGCCGCGTTGACCACGAGCACCGATGCATCCTTCAGCTTCACCGCGACCGAGGTCGCCACCTTCCAGTGCCAGCTAGACGGCGGTGGCTACGGCGCATGCACAAGCCCGCGCGGCTACACGTCGCTGGCGGACGGCTCGCACACCTTCATGGTGCGCGCGAGCGACGCGGCCGGCAACACCGACGCCACACCTGCCAGCGTCACCTGGACGATCGACACGGCGGCTCCCAATACCACCATTACGTCCAATCCCGCAGCGTTGTCTGGCAGCACCGGCGCATCCTTCAGCTTCACCGCCACAGAGACCGCCACCTTCCAATGCCAGCTAGACGGCGGCGGCTACGGCTCCTGCACCAGCCCGCGGGTCTACAGCTCGCTGGCCGACGGATCGCACACGTTCGACGTGCGCGCCACCGACACCGCCGGCAACACCGACGCCACACTTGCCAGTTACGGCTGGACGATCGACGCGACCGTGCCCAACGTGCAGATCACCTCGCCGGCCGGCGGTTCGACGCTGGGCGACACCACTCCCGACGTCTCGTTCACGGCGAGTGACGCGAATGGCGTTACTGTCGAGTGCAAGACCGACGGCGGCCCATGGACGGCGTGCGGCTCTCCGTACACCACGCCGGCCCTTGCCGACGGAGCGCACGTCGTCTCGGTCCGCGCCCTCGATCCGGCCGGAAACGAAGGGTCAGCGGCGGTCAACTTCACGGTCGACGCGACCTTCCCGACGGTCTCCATCACCACGCCGGCAAGCGGCTTGGCTACCTCCGACGCGACCCCGACGATCGGCTTCACCGCGAACGGAAGCGGCGCGCTTACGGTCGAGTGCAAGGTCGACTCGGGAGCGTTCGCGGCGTGCACCTCCGGAGGCTCGCTCGCGACCCTCGCCGACGGTCAGCACACGCTCACCGTGCGGGTGACCGATCCGCTGGCCCGAGTGGTCACGGCCGATCGTACGTTCACCGTCGACACGAGCGCACCGGCGATCAACTTCGCCTCGCCCGCGAACGGCGCTGTCGCTCAGGGTCCGGCCCTTGACGTTTCCTTCGGCGTATCTGACGCGACGAGCGTCAGCCTCACCTGTAGCGTCGACTCTTCGCCGCCGGCGGCGTGCTCTTCGCCGTTCTCGACCGGCGCGCTTTCCGACGGGCCACACGGCGTCACGGTGAACATGGTCGACGCCGCCGGAAACGTAGCCGCCGGAAACGTCAACTTCACGATCGACTCGACCGCCCCGGCCTTGACGATCGGCTCACCCTCTGCGGGAGCGACCGTCACGACCGCCGTGGCGACGGTCGTCTTCGGAGCGACGGATTCGACCGCCGTCAGCTACCAGTGCGCGGTCGACGGCGGATCTCCGCAGCCATGCGCATCGCCGTATGTGCCGGCGATCGCCGCCGGATCCCGCACGGTCACCGTCTACGCCTTCGACGCCGCCGGCAACAGCACGTCGCAGGTGCTGAACTTCACCTTCGCGCCGCCGGCGCCGGCGCCGGACGCATCGCCCTCCACGCCGCCGGTCGGCGGGGCTCAGACCTACTCGGCCACGCTGACGGCCAAGAAGAAGGCCGGGAAGCTGAGGCTCTCGCTGAAGCTCACGCCGCCGGCCGGAGTCAGCGCAGCGTGTGCCGGCACAGTGAGCTTCAGCGGGAAGATGCTGCGGGTGAAGGTCGGGGGAACGGCCGTCCTCAAGTCGGTGGCCGGCGCGTGTGTGGCCATGCGCGTCGCCAAGGTCAAGAAGACGCTGAAGGGCAAGCTGAAGCTGACTGCGACATTTGCCGGCAGTGCGCAGATCGCGCCGGTAAAGACATCCAAGACGTTCAAGGTGAAGTAGCCGCGCCGGTGGCTTGGCCGCGTGGATCGGTCGCGCACATAGGATTACGTGCATGAAGGTCCTGCTGACCAATGACGACGGCATTACCGCAAGCGGCCTGCACGCCTTCCGGCGTGCGCTGCTTCGCAACGTGCCGGGCATCGAGCTTGCCGTGATCGCGCCCGACAGCAACCGCAGCGCGGTCGGCCGCGGAATCACCACGCGCGAGCCGCTGGTCGTCGAGGAGGTCGAATTCGGCGACGGCACGGTCGGCTTCGCGACTGACGGCACCCCCGTCGACTGCGTGCGCTTCGCCACGCTGGGGCTCCTGCCGTTCACCCCGGAGCTGATCGTCAGCGGCATCAACCATGGCGCCAATCTCGGCGACGACATCACTTACAGCGGTACCGTGGCCGCCGCCTTCGAGGGCGTGATCCTCGACATCCCGGCAGTAGCGGTCTCGCAGCAGGCCGTGCGTGGCGAGATGGGCTGGCACTTTGGCGGCGAACTCGACTTCGACGCCGGTGCCGAATTCGCGGCGAACCTGGTGGCGCGGCTCGACGAGTTGCCGCTGCCGCCACGCACGGTGCTCAATGTCAACGTGCCCGCCGGCGAGGTGCTCGGCGCGCGCGTCTGCAGGCTCGGCCGCCGTATCTACCACGACCGGCTAGAGCTGCAAGAGGGCGGCGATGGGGCCGAAGGGCACCGCCGCTACCGGATCTACGGCGACGACCCGTCGTACATCGACGAGGACGGAACCGACTTCGAGGCGATCGCCGAAGGCCACATCGCGGTCACGCCGCTGCACTACGACCTGACCCACCGTGAGAGCATGCGCGAGCTCGGCGACTACGACCTCGCTTCACTCGTCGGGTCAGTTGGCAAGACTGTTGGCTGAATCGGGCGAACGCCCACGGCCACCACAACGACTTGACCCCACCTGACACGGCAAACGAGAACGGCCCGACCGGCGAGGCCGTCGAGCGCGCGACCGCCCGCGCCGCCGAACTGCGCGACGAGATCGAGCACCACAACAAGCTCTACTACCAGCGGGACGCGCCAGAGATAACCGACGCCGAGTACGACGCGCTGCTCGCCGAACTGCGCGACATCGAGTCGGAGTTTCCGTCGCTGAGCACTCCGCAGTCGCCCACGCAGAAGGTCGGCGCGGCGCCGGCCAGTCGTTTCCCGCAGGTCGAACACCTGCTGCCGATGCTCTCGCTGGCGAACGCTCGCAACGAAGACGAGTTGCGCGGCTGGGAACAGCGTCTGCGCAATCGCCTGGCGAGCGAAGGGATCAATCGCGAGGAACTGTCGTTCGTCGTCGAGGGCAAGATCGACGGGCTGGCTATCTCGCTCGTCTACCGCGACGGCAGGCTCGAGCGTGGCGTCACGCGTGGCAACGGCGTGATCGGCGAAGACGTGACCGCCAACCTGCGCACGATCGCCGAGATCCCCACTGAGCTGCCCGTCAAGAATCCGCCCGCGCTGTTCGAGGTGCGCGGCGAGATCTATATCCGGCGCAGCGACTTCCATGCGCTCAACGAGCAGCGCGCTGAGCAGGGCCACGCCACCTACGCCAATCCGCGCAACCTCGCCGCCGGCTCGATCCGTCAGCTCGACGTCGAGCTGACGGCCTCACGGCCGTTGGCGCTGTGGTCGTACGGAGTCGGCGCGCTCGAGGGAGTCTCCTTCGAAACGCACTCGGGGGCGCTGGCGCAGCTTCGAGAGTGGGGTTTCCCGGTCAACGACTTCGAGGTCTTCAATGGCATCGACGCGGTCGCCGCGGCGTGTCACGGTTGGGAGGAGCGGCGCGAAGCTCTCGACTACGAAATCGACGGCGCGGTCGTCAAGATCGACGACAGCGAGCTGATGCGGCGCGCCGGCGTGGCAGGGCGCGAGCCGCGTGGCGCGATCGCCTGGAAGTTCCCGCCGATGGAGGCGGTCACTACGCTGAAGGAGATCGTCTGGAACGTCGGTCGCACCGGCCATCTGGTGCCGCAGGCGCTGCTCGAGCCGGTCGTGGTCACCGGCGTGACGGTGCAGCACGCCACGCTGCACAACGAGGTCGACGTAGTCGCCAAGGACATCCGCGAGGGCGACGAGGTCGTTGTCACGCGCGCCGGCGACGTGATTCCGCGCGTCGTCGGGCCGACTGCCGCCGGCCGCGACCGCAAGGGCCGCGCCGCGCCGCCTGCGCCGCCGTCCGAGTGCCCGGCGTGCGGTACTCCCACGAAGAAAGACGAAGGCAGCGACTGGACCTACTGCCCGAATCGCCGTGGCTGCCCGGGGCAGCGGTACCAGGCCTTCAAGCACTTCGTCAGCCGCGCGGCGATGGACATCGACGGGCTTGGCGAGAAGCAGGTCGCGCTGTTTCTCGAACTCGGATTCTTCAATGAGCTCTCAGACATCTATTCGCTGGCCGACCATCGCGAAGCACTGCTTCAGCTCGATGGCTTCGGAGAGGTATCGGTAGACAAGTTGCTGGCCTCGATCGAGGCCAGCAAGGCGCAGCCGTTCTGGCGGGTGCTGTTCGCGATCGGACTGCCGGGGATAGGCAGCGTCAACGCGCGCAACCTGGCTCGCCGCTTCGGGTCGATTGACGCGATGGCGGCGGCCACCACCGAGCAGATCGCCGAGACCTATGGCATCGGCGAAGTGCTCGCCGAGTCGATCGCCGAGCACCTCGCGATGGACGAAGAGCGCGAACTGATCGAGAAGCTGCGTGCCGCCGGTCTGCAACTGGCCGGCGAGGAGCCGGCCGCGGCCGAAGGACCGCTGAGCGGCAAGACGCTGGTGCTGACCGGCACATTGCCAAACATGACCCGAGACCAGGCGCGCGAGAAAATCGAGGCCGCCGGCGGCCGGGTCACCAGTTCGGTCAGCAAGAAGACCGACTACGTGGTGGCCGGAGAAGAGGCGGGCAGCAAGCTCGAGAAGGCCGAGCGGCTGGAGGTAACCGTGCTAGACGAAGCGTCGCTGCTGGAGCTGATCGGCGGCTGATGGCGCGCGGCCACCGCGCGTTCAGTGCCGTGCGCGGACCACGACGCGCGCGCCGCGCGCGGGGATCATCGTCACGTTGCGGTGCCGGGCGCGCTCTGGTTCGGGCCGGTCGGCCTCGATGTCGAGCCGTTTGACCATCGCGTCGAAGACCACGCGCTGTTCGGCCATCGCGAGAGATGCGCCCAGGCAGCGGCGTGTGCCGCCGCCGAAGGGGAACCACTCGTAGGTTCCGGGCTTGCGGCCGGCCCAGCGTCGCGGCTTGAAGGCGTAGGGATCGGGGTAGAGGTCCTCGCGGTGGTGCGTGAGCAGGATGCTGGCGGACACGGGTGTGCCTGCCGGTACGCCGAAGTCGCCGATGCGCCAGGCCGACTGTACGCGGCGACCGACGATCGGCACGACCGGACGTGAGCGCATCGCCTCGTTGATCACGTACTCGATCTGGTCGGCGGCGTCTTCGCGACCGCCGCGGACCGACTCGTAGAGCTCGTCGTAGGCGTCGGGCGTGCGGGTCAGCCGCTCCCAGGCCCACGACAGCGAGTTGGCCGTAGTCTCGTGGCCCGCGAGCACGAGCGTGACGAGTTCGTCGCGCAGTTCACGGTCGGTCAGCGCTTCGCCGTCGTCGGCGCGCGAACGCAGCAACATCGAGAGGATGTCGTGCCGGTCGCCGGCGTCGTCGGCTCGGCGCCGGTCGGCGATCACTTCGTAGGTCGCCCGGTCGAGTATTGAGATCGCCAGCTTGGCGATTCCGACCGGCTCGCTGTGCCCGAGGTTCATCAGCTCCCCGACCTGGGCGATGGCCCAGTTGGACATCGTGACGACCTGCTTGGTCGCTTGACGCAGCCGCCACTCGGGTGTGTCGTGCTTCGGACGCCCTTCGATCCCGAAGATTCCCGACATGATTACGTCGAGCGTGATCGCCTGCATCCGGGGGGCCAGCTGGAATGGCTCACCGACCGGCCAGCGCGCGATCTCGCGTTCGGCCGCCCGCTCGATCATCTGCGAGTAACGCGCGACGGCGTCGCCGTGGAAGGCCGGAAGCAGCAGCTTGCGCTGGCGCATGTGGCGCTCGCCCTGGGAGGTGAGCACCGAGTTCTCGCCGACGAACGGGCGCAGTGGCGACTCACCCGTCAGCGACGGAACCAGCTCGGGTGGGGCCGTGAAGAGGGACTTCACGTGGTCGGGGTGGCTGACGACGACCGGCCGGCCGGCGATGACGCCGTTGAAACGGAAGACCTCGCCGAGTTCGCGCCTGGCGCGCGATACGAA
Source organism: Actinomycetota bacterium (assembly GCA_016219715.1). Taxonomy (GTDB): domain Bacteria; phylum Actinomycetota; class Thermoleophilia; order Solirubrobacterales; family JACPNS01; genus JACPNS01. Next base: position 22,557 of record JACRKX010000043.1, read on the forward strand.
CTGCTCCTGGCGCATCGTGAAGCGCAGGACCTGGATGGCCCGCGGAAGCTGGATCATCGGCGGCTCGGCGAGCCCCGCGAGCTCGGCGGCATCGATTGGACCGGCTGGCGAGGGCGTGGTGGTGCCCCGGCCCTCCAGTGGCAACTCGGTTGCTTCGAGCGTCTCAGCCATAAGATTGGAGTGTAGACTACAAAAGATGGACTCGCTATGACGACGGTTACTCCTAACAAGCGCGGGCTCCGATCTCGTGAGGCCGTGCTCGACGCGGCCGAACGGGTCATGGCCGAGCGCGGCTACGAGGCTGCGACGATCACCCGCATCGTCGAGCTCTCGGGAGTTCCGATGAGTTCGGTGTATCACTACTTCCAGTCGAAGGACGGCGTCCTGCTCGCGGTGCTGGAGCGCGGTGCGGCGCGGTTCATCGCTTCGCTCGACCTGCCGGCCGAACCGCTCGGCGATCCTTACGAGCACGCGTCGGCGATGTCGGCGAGGCTTGCGTCGGCCCTCGCGGACAATCCATGGTTCCTACGTCTGCTGATCGTCCTTGCTGTCCAGCCTCGTGGCGAGCGCGACCCCGAGGCAGACGCAACAATCGAGCGAGCGCGCGTGGCCGCCCTGAGCGCGATCCGCGAGCAGATCGCCGTGGCGGCGGGCATCGATGCCGAGGCTCCCGCCGCCAGACAGCTCGCGCTGTTCGCCCTGGCGATCTTCGACGGCGCATTCATCGCGTCTCAGCCCGATTCTCCTGACGCGCTGGCGGCCGTCCTCGATCTGCTGCCTGACGCGATGCTGGCCGCCGCGGCAAGACTGCTCGATGGCGTCTCCGGCGCCGCCGTCAGTCCAGCAGGGCGATCGTCTTGACGATGCGGTCCTGAGCGGTGCGAGCGCTGGGCGGCCAGACCCTGTTGTTGAGGATCGAAAAGGCGATCAAGTGGTCGGCGGCGGTGGTGCAGTAGCCCGAAAGGGCCGAGACGTTGCTGAGCGTGCCGGTCTTTGCCCGGCAGCGCTTCGAGGCCTGCGTGCCGCGCATGCGGTTGTGTAGCGTGCCGTCGACGCCCGGGATCGGCAGCGAGCGGTCGAAGGGCGTGAAGAACGGGGTGGTGCTTGCGCCGCGCAACAGGTCCACGACCTCTCGCGGCGCGGCGCGGTCGCTGCGCGAGAGACCTGAGCCGTCTCCCAGCGAGACGCGTGAGCCGAATTTGGATGCCGCCCTGCGGGCAGCCTCGGCACCGGCGCGGGTGGTTGCGGGATCGCCCTCGGTCAGGATCGGGTCGCCGTCGGCCGCCGCCTCGGCGCCTGCGCCGCCGGTGGTCTCGCCTGCGCCTCCGCGAACGACCTCGGCGGGCATCGCCAGGCCTTTCACCAGCATCTCGGCGAGGTAGTTGTTGGAGGGCTTGTTCATCTGTCGCGAAAGCTGCGACATCGGCAGCGATTCGACGTAGGCGACAGGGCGCGCGCCGGCGGGCGTGGCGCGCACTCCCGTGCTGCCCTTCACGACTACGCCGGCCTTGCGCAGTGCCGTGCGCATGCGCTGGGCCGCGTAACGCGGCGGGTCGCTCTGGTACCTGCCGCCGGCGAATCCCTTGTTGAAGATCAGCGCGCCGAGCTGGCCACCGATGTCACCGCTGCGACGGAAGCCATAGGTGGCGGTGCCGCGGTAACGGTCCCACGCGGTCTCGTCGCCGTAAACGCGACCGGTGATCGTGGTGATCCCGACCAGGCGCGCGAGCAGCGCGATCTGCTCGGCGGTCGCGCCTGAGCCGAAGTGCTTCCTCACGTAGTCGGTGCTGCCGAACAGCGGATCTCCGCCACCGCGCAGGTAGACGTTTCCGACCAGTTCGCCACCTACGGTCGTGCCGTCGGTCCACAGCGCCGTGATGAAGCGCTCGTCGGCCCCATAGCGGTCGAGCGCCGCGGCGGCGGTGAACAGCTTGGTGTTCGAGGCGAGGATGCGTCTGACGGTGCCGCGCCTGTTGAGCAGCGGCTTAGACGCCGTTACGTCGTAGACGTACGCTCCAGACGCGCCGGGCAGCCCGCGGGCCGATCGCTTTAGATCGGCCACGGAGGCCGCGTGGGCGGGGATTACAACCGTCAGCACGGCAAGCGCCGCGATCAGACAGGCTACGGCGGCGGCGCGCAGGGCGGGTGAGACACGAGAAATCATTGGTCAGATGATTAACCCCTTTCCCGCCCCAACGTAGCGGTCCTGCCTGCCGCGTGGCGTTAAGAAGCGTCTTCGGCGTACATGCTCTCGAAGACGTCAGCGTACTTGTCGTAGACCACGCTGCGCTTGACCTTCAGCGTTGGCGTCAGCTCGCCGGTCGGCTGTGTGAGATCGTGGTCGAGGATGCGGAACTTCTTGACCTGCTCGACCGGGGCGAACTGCGAGTTGACCTCGGTGATCACCCCTTGAATCAGCTCGCGAACCTTCGGGTCTTCGGCCATCGCGGCGTTGTCGGGCTCGATACCAAGCTGATCGCCCAGCGCCGGCAGTTCGTCGGGGTCGAGCGTGATCAGAGCCACCGGGTAGGGCTTGCGGTCAGCAAACATCACGGCCTGCGACACCCAGCGGTTCTGCTTCATCGCGTTCTCGAAGTTGGCCGGCGTGAGGTTCTTGCCGCCCGCCGTGATGATGATGTCCTTCTTGCGACCGGTGATGTAGACGAAGCCGTCCTCGTCGATCTCGGCGATGTCGCCGGTGTGCAGCCAGCCGTCGGGATCGAGTGTCTCGGCCGTCTCGTTTGAGTTCTTGTAGTAACCCTGGAAGATGTTCGCGCCCTTGATCAGCAGTTCGCCGTCTTCGGCGATGCGGCAGGTCACGCCCGGCACGGGCTTCCCGACCGAGCCGAAGCGGAACTCGTTACGCGTGTTGGCGGTCGACAGCGTTGCCGTTTCGGTCATGCCGTAACCCTCGTAGACCGGTACGCCGCAGGCGTAGAAGAACTCGAGGATCTCCCTGGCGATCGGCGCGGCGCCGGTCACCGCGCGCTTGACGTTGCCGCCGAACAGGTTCTGGACCAGCGAGTAGACCGGTTCCTGGGCCGCCTCAAACGCTGCCATCAGCTCCGCCGGAACCTCTTCGCCGGCGTTCTGCATCAGACGAACTTTCAGCCCGACCTCGACGGCCTTGTCGAACATCGCCTGCTCTTCGGGGGTCTTCGACGCCTTGACCGTGTTGGCCAGCACGTAGAGCTTCTCGAAGATGCGCGGCACGCTCGGGAAGTTGGCGGGCTTGGTCTCCATCAGGTTGGGCACGATCTTCGCCGCATCGCGCTCCCAGTAGATGATCGTGCCGCCGATGTCGACGCTGGTGAACTGCACGAGCAGCGCGAAGCTGTGTGCCAGCGGCAGGAACAGGAACGAGGTCTCGCCGGGCTCGAGCACGCCGGCCGCCTCGGCCATGTGGGTGGTGTTTAGGTAGTTCTCGTGCGTGATCATGCAGCCCTTTGGCGGCCCGGTCGTACCGGAGGTGTAGATGATCGTGCAGAGATCGCCGGGCTGCACCGAGGCCACGCGGTCCTCGAACTCCGCGTCGGGGATGGCTTCGCCCTGCTGCTTGAGTTCGGTGAGCGTGATCGCTTCGCCGAGATCGTCGACGTCGGGATCCATGATCACAACGAGCTCCAGGTGCGTGAGGTTGCCGCGAACCTGCTTGATCTTGTCGAGCTGCTCGCCGTTCTCGAGAAACAGCACCTTGGCCTCGGAGTGCTCGAGCACGTACTCGCACTCGACCGGAGAGTTCGTCTGGTAAATCGGGGCGACACAAGCGCCGGCGCACAGCGCTGCGAAGTCGGCGTGCGTCCACTCGGCGCGGGTGTTGGCGAGGATCGCGACCTTGTCGCCGAGCGATACGCCGTTGGCCATCAATCCCTTGCCGATCGCCTTGACGATCTCACCGAGCTCGGAGTAGCTGATTTCGCGCCACTCTTCGCCCTCCTTCACTCGCTGGGCGATGCCCTCGGCGTACTTGGCCGTGGCCAGCGTGAGCATGTCGGCGACCGTTGTGGAGTTGGTCGATTGATCGACGACCGGCGCCGCTGGAGAGGCGTAAAGATCGATTCCCATAACGTCTCGTTCCCAAATCCGTTTCTTCCGCCGCGGCGGATTTGCGTTTGGAAGCCCGCAGCCTCCTCGGTTGGGGCTAGCTTAAACGAGCCGGCACGGATTCCGCGCGGCCACTGGACGTGTCTGGACGGCTACCAGTAGACGCCGCGCATGACGTGCGCGAAAGCGATCGCCTCGGGGGTGATCTCGCGCTTGCCGTCGGCCCCACGCGCGGCGGTGCTGTCGGGGAAGAGCTTGTACGCGGTGCCGAGGATCATGTCGGCGACGCTTGGCGCGACCGCGTGGATCACCTCGCCCGTGGCGCCCAGCGGCGTGCTTACGCGGCGCGGCGTGCCGATCATGCCCTTGATCACGAGATCGCTGGCCTCGCGCGGCGTAATCATCGGGAAGGCCTTGTAGATCGTGGTCGGCGCTGTCATCGGCGTCTTGACCAGCGGCATGTAGACGGTGGTCAGGTGTACGCCGTCGCCGATCACCTCGGGCTGGATGCAGCGCGAGAACGAGTCGAGCGCGGCCTTGCTGGCGACGTAGGCCGAGAAGCGCGGCGGGTAGGCCTGCGCGCCGATCGACGAGACGTTGATGATGCGGCCGTACTTGCGCTCGCGCATTCCCGGAAGCACGCCGAGGATCATCTTCAGTGCGCCGAAGTAGTTCAGCTGCATCGTGCGCTCGAAGTCGTGGAAGCGGTCGTAGGAGGCCGCCACCGAGCGACGGATCGAGCGGCCGGCGTTGTTGACGAGGATGTCGACCTGGCCGTGCTTCTCGATGATGTCGTTGATTACCCGCTCGCAATCGTCGATGTCGGACAGGTCGGCGGGGAAGACGTCGGCTTGTCCACCGGCGTCGATGATCTCGTCGCGCATCTGCTCGAGCTTTGAGCGAGTGCGCGACACCAGCATCACGTGGCCGCCGGCACGCGCGACGCGGTGGGCCACGACCTCGCCGATTCCGCTGGAGGCGCCGGTGATCACCACGATCCGGCCGCGCACCGCACGCCGCAGCTTGCGGCGTGCGGTCGCGTCGACGTTGAAGTTGCGCTCCCAGTAGTCCCACAGGGTCTTCGCGTAGCGCTCGAGCGGCGGCACGTGCAGGCCGCTGCCTTCGAGCTCGGCGAAGGTCTCGCCGCACTCGAAGCGTGTTGGGTTGTCGAGGTAGCTGACGAGCTGACGCGGCAGGCCGAGGCGTCCGAGCACTTCGTTGGTGGCCAGCTTCGTAGGCGGCGTCGCGTCAGAGAGCTGCAGCAGCATGCGAGGTAGCGACTGCACGACTGGGTTGGCGGTGCGCAGAGAGAAGGTCGGGCCGCCGCCGGCGCGGCCGAAGATCGAGAGTGCTTCGCCGAGCGTGGGCGGATACGGGTCGACGAGGTGGAAGGCACGGCCGTCGAGGCCCGGCTTGTGCGCGAGATGGTCGATTGCCCCCGCCACGAAGTCGACCGGCACCATGTTGATGCGACCGCCGACGATGCCGGCGGTCGGCAGCCATGCCGGCAGCACCTTCTTGGCTTGCTTGAGCAGGTTGAAGATCAGGTACGGACCGTCGATCTTGTCGATCGCCCCTGACTGGGAATCGCCGACGACGATCCCGGGCCGGTACACGCGCCATGGGCCGTTGCACTCTTCGCGGACGACCTGCTCGGCTTCGAACTTGGTGCGGTCGTAGGGAAACTCGAGCTTCTGGCCGGCGTCGAACATGTCCTCGCGGAAGACGCCGTTGTAGCGGCCGGCGACGGCGATCGAGCTGATGTGGTGGAAGGTGGCGTGGTCGAGCTGGTTGCAGAGCTTCACCGCGTTGATCGTGCCGCCGACGTTGTTCTCTCGGTTGGCCTCGTCGCCAGCGGTGAGGTCGTAGATCGCGCCGAGATGGATGAAGTGGTCGACGTCGTCGATCTTCTCGCGCTCGGCGGAGCTCAGGCCGAGGTTGGGCTCGGTGAGGTCGCCGGTCAGCACGACGATCCGGTTCTTCGGGGCGCCGATTCGCTCGATGATCGCGTCCATGCGCTCGCGCGACTTCGGTCGCACCAGCACGTAGATCGTTCCCTTGCGATCGAGCAGGCGCTGGAGAACGTAACGACCGATGAATCCGGTGCCGCCGGTGACGAAATAGCTCAAAGGACTTCCTTCCGTGCGCGATGGGGGTGCGGAATCAGCCGCTTGCCGGCAATGATAATCGCCGCACCCGGTCTTGCGGGTCTCAGACGGGATTTGGCAAGTCGACGAACTCGTGCGTGACGCCGAACCGCTCGGCGATCAGCTCGCCGATGCGGCGCACGCCGAAGGTTTCGGTGGCGTAGTGGCCGGCGGCTAGAAAGTGGATGCCGGCCTCGGCGCTCTCGGCCATCACGCGTTCGGCGGGTTCGCCGGTGATGAAGGCGTCGAGCCCCGCGCCGATCGCCTCGCCGAGGTGTCCGGCGGCGGCTCCGCTGATCACTCCGATGCGTTCGATCGCGTCGGGTCCGTTGGCGAAGACCAGCGGATCGCGGCCGGTGGCGCGCGTTACCCGCGCGGTCAGCTCGGCGACGTCGAATGGCTCGGCGGCGCGACCGGTCCAGCCGATCGCGTTGCCGCGATGGTCGCCGAAGCTGCCGTCGAGCTTCAGGCCGAGCGCTTCGCAGAGCAGCGCGTTGTTGCCAATCTCGCCGTGCGCGTCGAGTGGCAGGTGGTAGGCGGCGAGGTTGATGCCCTCACCCAGCAGCAGCTTCAGCCGGCGCGCCTGTGGCTCGCTGAGCGCTTCGGGGTTGCCGTTCCAGAAGATTCCGTGGTGAGCGATCACCATGTCGGCGCCGAGTTCGGCGGCGGCCTCGAACAGCTCGAGTGTGGCGCTGACTCCGGTGACGACCTTCGCGATCTCTTTGCGGCCGGGCACCTGTAGCCCGTTGGGGCAGTAGTCGGCGAAGTCGCCGGGCCGCAACAGTTCTTCGAGATAGTCGAGAATCGCGTCGCGATCCGCCGTGGCTTGGGCCGTCCGCTCGCTCATCGCGCCCACTCTACGCGACCGCGCTCCGGTAATCTCGGCTCAGATGGCGAGCAAGAAGCAGGTCCGCACACCGGCCGCAAGGTCGCGCACGAAGGCAAAAGCCGACTACGGCGTCGATTACGCCAGCTTCGCCGAGTCGATGATGGACACCAGCCTCTACGGCGTCGGCGCCTATTTCTGCGATCAGCACCCCGACCTCGTCGAGAGCGTGATCCGCGAGAGCGACCTGATCGAGCAGCTCGGCCTGCAGGCCTACGCCGCAGCCAACAAGCTGTCGTTCGAAGAGTGTCTGCAGACGCTCATCACGGGGCTTGCCGTGCGGTACTACAACGCGATCGTCGGCTAGGTTGCGCTTCAGCGATGCTCGCCGTAACGTCACACGGATTGAAGGACATGCGCGTCGAGGACGTGCCGCGGCCCGGCCTCGAGCAGTCGACCGACGCGATCGTGCGCGTCACCACCGCGGCGCTGTGCGGCTCGGACATGCACATCTACCACGGCAAGGTTCCCGCCGTCCCCGACGGTTGGGTGGTCGGTCACGAGTTTTGCGGCGTAGTCGAGGATGTGGGCGACGCCGTCACCGGCATCAAGCCCGGTGACCGTGTGGTGGCGGCCATGTACACGGCCTGTGGCCACTGCGCCGCTTGCGTAGCCGGCGACCACCGCCGTTGCAAGAGCTTTGCGATGTTCGGTTTCGGCGAGGCGTGGGGCGGGCTGCAGGGCGGTCAGGCCGAGTACGTTCGCGTGCCGCTAGCGGACATGACTCTGCGTGCGATCCCCGAGGGATTGAGCGACGAGTCGACGATCTTCACCGGCGACATCCTTGCCACGGCCTTCACGGCGCTGCGCCAGGCGGCCGTGCGCGAAGGCGACTTCATCGCGATCGTCGGTGCCGGCCCGGTCGGCCAGCTGATCGCTATGTGCGCGCCGCTATTCGGCGTCGCGCGCGCCTTCATCATCGACATCGTGCCCGAACGGCTCGCCGAGGGCGCGGCCCTGGGTGCGGTGCCGATCGACTCGCGAACAGAGAGCCCGCGCAAGATCATCAAAGAGCAGACCGGGGGCGAGATGTGCGACGCCGTGTTCGAGGCCGTCGGCAACGCTCCGGCGCTTCAGACGGCGTTCAGCCTGCCGCGCCCCAACGGCGTGGTTGCGCTCGTTGGCATGCCTCTGGGCGAGGACTTCCCGCTCTCGGCCGGCGACGCCTGGCTGCGCAACACGAAGATCGTCCCGGTGCTCGGGGCGCCGTTCGCGCACCGCGACGAGCTGCTGCGGCTGATCGCGGCAGGCAAGATCGACGCCGCCGGAATCATCACCGACCGCATTCCGCTGGCCGGCGCCACTGAGGCCTACCGCGCCTTCGACGACAAAGAAGTGCAGAAGGTCGTCTTCGAGGTGTCGAAGTGAGCGGCGAAACCCCGCCACCGCAGGCCGGGCAGGCCGTACGCCGCCGCCTCTCGCGAAGCGAGCGACACGACCTGATCCTCGAGCACGCGATCACTGTGTTCGGCACGCGCGGGTACCACAACGTGTCGATGGACGACATCGCCGAGCACGCGGGTATCTCCAAGGCCCTCGTCTACCAGCACTTCGAGAGCAAGGACGACCTCTACATGGCCGTCATCAACTCGTTCATGCAGGAGCTTGGCGAGAAGGTGCTGCCGGCCTGGGCGCAGGATCTGCCGCCGTCGGAGCGGTTCTGGCGCGGATTCGTGGCGTTCTTCGACTTCATCGACGAGAACCGCAAGGCGTGGGGCGTGCTCTACCGCGACGCCGTCGAGATCGACGACGCTCTCGTCAAGGGCATCCACACGCTCAATGCTGAGATGGCCGAGCACATCGCCGCCGTCTTCGAGGCCGAGCTTGCCAATCGCGAGGTCAGTCCGCTGCTGCACCAGTACGCCAGAGTCGCCGGCCACGCCGTCGTCGGCGCCTGCCACGCGCTCGCCGACTACTGGCTCGACCACCCCGAAGAGACGCGGCTGCGCATGGCCTCGACTGCCATGGCGGTGCTCTGGCAGGGCTTTGACCAGTTGATCGAGCGCGGCGAGCCGTGGCTGCCGACGCCGGAGATGTTGAAGGACCTCTAAGCGGCCGCGCGGCCGCTTAGGCAGCGGCGATCAGGTCTCGGTGAACGGGTCGTGGGTATGCGCGACCATCTTCGAAACGTGCAGCGCGGCGTCGGCGCGGCGCAGCAGGTCGTGCGGCTGCTCGCCCGTGCGCCACTGGGCGACACCGACGCTTGCTTCGGGAGTTATGTCGGGGCATAGCCGCAGCCGTTCGCGGCGCACGGCGTCACGGATTCGCTCGGCGAGAGCGTTGGCCTCGCGCACGCTGGTGTCGACGGCGATCACGGCGAACTCGTCGCCGCCGCGGCGGGCAAGCAATTCGTTGGCTCGCACGACTCGATTCATCGCCCGTGCGCCGGCCACCAGCACGGCGTCGCCGAGCGTGTAGCTGTAGTTGTCGTTGACGAGCTTGAAGTCGTCAAAGTCGATCATCAGCAGGGTCAGCGGGCTGCCGTTGCGTGCCGAGCGGTCGATTTCGGTCTGGAGCCGCTCGTTGAACTTGCGCAGGTTCGCGACGCCGGTCAGCGGGTCGCGCCCGGCCAGCACCACGTTTTGGAGGATGCCGTCCTGGATCCGCTTTCGCGCGATCGCCAGCATGCCGACCGCGAGACTCATGAAGAACAGCATGTTGAGTGCGATCGTGCGCTCGTCGGTGGTGGTGGCTTCGTCGCCGAGCGCGATGTAGAGGATCGCGGTCGAGAGCGCCGCGAGATGGCCGGCGGCCTGCTTGAAGGGCATGAAGAACGCCGCGCACAACGCCGGCAGCAGCAGGTAGGGCAGTACGTCGATCGAGTGCTCGCCCGACGCGAGCGCCGCGCCGACTGCCAGCAGCGAGCCGACGCCGACGATCAAGTTCATGTAGGGCAGGGCCGGCACGTTCAGGCGGGCCATCGCGAGCCAGACGACCGACATCAGCATCGCGGCCGAAGCGAGCGCGACGATCGGCGCCGAAACCAGCGTGTTGGGGATGCCCAGGCTAGGCACCAGGCCGTCGATCAGCATTGCGATCAGCGGCAGCGAACCGGCCACGGCGTACATCGTCGCGGCGCCGAACCAGAAGACGTTGGGGTGCACGCGCAGGCTCTCGTCGTTCATCACGACGTCGGGTTCGAGCGGTCGCCGTGGCGGGCGGAACACGTGACCGGCGCCGCGATGCACGCCGGCGTCGGTCAGCCATTTGCGCAGGGTGTAGCCGCGGCGCTTGGCCATCTCAGCTGCCTGGTCCTGGTTCGAAGTCTTCGCCGAGCCGGCGGGCGCGCCACGACC
>JACRKX010000044.1 GCA_016219715.1 Actinomycetota bacterium
GCGCTGATCCAGACGTGCGAAGCGCGCGAGTGCTTGACGACGTTGTTGAGCGCCTCCTGGACGAGCCTGTACATCGCCGTCGAGACCTCGATCGGCAGCCGCGGCATGTTCGGATAGCGGATGTGCAGATCGGTCTCGATCACCAGATCGCCCGCCGCCGAGACGCGCGTCGCGAGCCCTTCGAGCGCAGCCTGCAGACCGAGCTCATCGAGCGCCGCCGGGCGCAGCTCGCTGATCATCCCGCGCAGGTTCGCGATGTCGGTGGTCAGCTGCTCCACGGCGTCGCGTGCGGCCTGCTCGAGCAACTCGCCGTCGCGCCGTCGCAGCGCCGAAGACAGCATCACGCGCAGGCCGCCCAGGCCCTGCAGAGTTTCGTCGTGCAGCTCGCGCGCCCAGTGGGTGCGCTCACGCTCGGCGGCTTCGATCGTCGCGCGCAGGCGGTCCTCCTGTACCGAGCGAGCGTTCTCGATCGCGATCGCCGCCCAGGTGGCCAGCGTCACCACGGCGGCCTCGTCGGCGTCGGTGAACTCGATCACGCCGCCGCGCTCGTTCGTCTTGTCGGTCAGGTACAGGTTGCCAAAGGTCTCGCCGCGGATGACCACCGGCACTCCCAGGAACGTCTCCATCGGCGGGTGGTGTTCGGGGAAGCCGAACGACGAGGGGTGATCGCCGACCCTCGCCAGCCGCAGCGGCTGAGGGTTGTCGATCAGGTAACCGAGCACACCGCGCCCGCTGGGCAGCGTGCCGATCGCCTCGTAGGTCTCGTGGTCGATGCCCGTGGTAAAGAACTGCGCCAGCGCGTCACGCCTGTCGTTGAGCACGCCGAGAGCCACGTAATGCGCGCCGGTCAGCTCGCGGGCGACGTCGACGAGCTGCTTCAACAGCGAGTCGATGTCGAGGTTGGCCACCAGCCCGCGGCCCACCTCGATCAAGCGGCGCAACCGCGCCTCGTCAAGTTTCTCGAAGTGGTCGATCCGTAGATCCTACGGTGGCCGTTCCGGTAGCCGCTGCGGAAGATTCGGTGCGTGCCGCCGCCTAGCGTTGATCTGATGGGAAAGGAACGTCCAAAGATCGTGATCGCCGGTGGTGGCGTAGCCGCTCTGGAGGTTCTACTAGGGCTGAGACTGCTGCTGGGAGACGACGCCGAGATCGCGCTCATCAGCCCGCAGGACGAGTTCGTCTACCAGCCGATGGCGATCACCGAACCGTTCGGAGGGCCGGCGATGCCGACCTTCGACCTGACCGATCTGCTGGCCGAGAAGAAGCCTTTGCTCGTGCGCGACTCGCTGGCTGCGATCGATCCCGTACTGCGAGTGGCCACCACAACCGGCGGCCGCAAGCTGGAGTTCGACAAGGCAGTTGTGGCGATCGGCGCGCTGACCGAACCGGTGATCGAGCGGGCACTTACCTTCATCGGCGGTCCGCGAATCGAGGCGATGGCGCATCTACTCGAAGAGGTCGACGCCGGCAAAGTGCGGCGAATAGCGTTCGTGACGCCCGCCGGCGCGGTCTGGCCGTTGCCGCTGTACGAGCTGGCGCTGCTTACCGCCAAGTGGATCGACGAGCGTCAGATCGGCGACGTCGAGCTTGAGTTGATCACCCCCGAGCAGGCGCCGCTGAGGCTGTTTGGCAGCGCGGCGAGCCAGGAAGTCGCCGGGCTGCTGCGACGCCACAAGATCCGGCTTCGCACGATGACGCACGTCGCGCACTTCGACGGCGCCAATCTGACACTGGTGCCGGGCAAGACCGTGAAGGCCGACCGCGTTGTGGCGATTCCGCGTCTGCACGGTCGCCACGTGCAGGGTCTCGAGAGCGACGACAACGGCTTTCTCCGCACCGATGGTCACGGCCTCGTCAGCGGCACCCTCGACGTATACGCGGCGGGCGACATCACCAACTTTCCCGTCAAGCAGGGCGGCATCGCCGCTCAGCAGGCCGACGCGGCCGTCCGCGCGATTGCCGCCGGCTTCGGCGCGCCGGTCGAGCCGAAGCCGTTTCGCCCGGTCTTGCGAGGTCTGCTGTTCACCGGCGACGGCCACGCGTTTCTGCGGGCCGACATCTCGGGCACTGCCGGCGACGACTCGAACGTCTCGCAGGATCCTCTATGGCCGACCGGCGACAAGATCGTCGGGCAGTACCTGTCGGGGTTCTTGGCCGATCACGGCCTAGACACGTCGGCTTGACGCTGCGGAGCACGACTCTGGAGTTACGGGAGCGACGGGACTTGAACCCGCGACCTCCGGCTTGACAGGCCGGCACTCTAACCAACTGAGCTACGCCCCCGGGCGCGGCTAATTGTGGCAGGTCCAGGTGTGGGCGGCAAACGCCCTTCGCCACGCCGCCAAATCAAAATCCGAATTGGTTTCGGTTTTTGATAGTTTGCGGATCACGCGGTTTTGTTTCCGGGGGGAAATCTCGGCCGCGATTCGTCAAACACCTCATGGGAGGAATCAGTAACGATGCACATGCATCTCCGCATCGCATTGCGTTCGGCTCTGCTCGCAGTGCTCTCCATCGCGGCGTTCGGCGCCGCCAGCGCTTCGGCGGCACTGCCCGTCGAGTACAGCTTCGTCACGGCTCAGGCCCAGTCGATCGCGACTGGCGCCGCCGCGCCGGCCGGAGCCAACGACTGGAACTGCAAGCCATCGAGCAGCAAGCCGCGCCCGGTCGTACTGGTCCATGGCACGGTCGAGAATCAGCGCTCCAACTGGAACGCGCTCTCGCCCCTGCTCAAGAACGACGGCTACTGCGTGTTCACCTTCAACTACGGCGAGGGTTCCTTCACGCTCGGCCAGTTCTACGGCCTCAAGCAGATCTCGCAGTCTGCCGCCGAGCTGAAGATTTTTGTCGACAAGGTGCTCGCGGCCACCGGCAAGAGCAAGGTCGACCTCGTCGGCCACTCGCAGGGCGGCATGATGCCGCGCTGGTACATCCAGTTCCTCGGCGGCGCCGCGAAGGTCCAGAACCTCGTCGCGCTGGCGCCGTCGAACAACGGCACCACGCTCAGCGGCATCGCCGGCCTCGCCGACATCGTCCCGGGCCTTGCGAACGTATTCGTGTACTCGTGGTGCGAGTCGTGTAAGGACCAGGTCGTCGGCTCGGCGGCGCTGACCACGCTCAACGCCGGCGGTGGAACCTCGGCCGGCGTGAAGTACACGAACATCGTCACCAAGTACGACGAAGTCGTAACGCCGTACACCAGTGGATTCCTGAGTGGATCGAACGTCTCGAACATCACCGTTCAAGACGGTTGCGAGATCGACTTCGGCGAACACCTCGCGATCAGCTACGACCGCCGCGCGCTCTACTACGTGCGCAAGGCGCTCGGATCGCCCTGGTGGCAGACGGGTCTGTGGGCGCCCTGCACGGCGGTGATTCCGCTCGTCGGCGGCTGAACACATTCCGGTGACCCGTCGGACCGGCTCCCCCTGACCGGTCCATGGATACGAGGGCCCGCTCCGGCGGGCCCTCGTCGTTGATGGGGCCGGCCGCGTTGCCGCGGCGCAAGCGAATGGGCACGCCCCGACTCGAACGGGGGACTTCCTGCTTGTAAGGCAGGCGCTCTAACCAACTGAGCTACGCGCCCGTGCGCCAGAGAGCGTAGCCCCGCGGGCGCGTGGGTCGCCCGCAACTTGCCGGTGACTGCGGGTTTAGGTAACTGTGAATACCGCCGCGCCGGTGTTTTCTACCTCGCATGCGTGAACTAGACTCAATTCAGATGAGCCAGGTCAGAAATACAGCCATTGCTGCGGTCGCGGCCGCTTTCCTGCTGCTCGCGCTGGGCGTTTCGCCAGCGGCAGCGGCCGAGCCGACTGCGCCGACGGGTCCCGTCACCGAGCCCGCGCCCGAGTACGTCGACACCGAGCTCTCCGACGAGCAGACGCTCTCGCGCTGGGCCTTTGTCACTCGCAAGGCGATCGCTCGCAGCGAGCCGAAGAACGGCGGTCGCAAGGTGCGCAAGCTCACCACGCGCACGCCCGACGGCACGCACGAGCTGGTGCTCGTCCTCAAGGAGCGCACCTACCAAGACGGATCGAAGTGGGTGCAGGTGCGTCTGCCGATGCGCGGCTCCGGTCGTACGGGTTGGCTGCGCCGCGGCATCCTCGGCTCATACCGTTCGGTTCGCACACACCTTGTCATCAGCCGCAACCGCTTTCGCGCCACGCTTTACCGCAGCGGCAAGACCGTCTGGTCGGCGCGCATCGGCATCGGCAAGAAGGGCACGGTCACGCCGGCCGGCAACTTCTACATCCGCAACAAGCTGATCGTCAGCCGCCCCGGCGGCCCGTACGGCCCGTACGCGATGGGTCTGTCGGCCTACTCGCCGTCGCTCTCCGACTGGCCGGGCGGCGGCATCATCGGCATTCACGGCACCAACCAGCCGGGCATCCTTCCCGGCCGCGTGTCTCACGGCTGCATTCGCGTGAAGAACAGCAAGATCCGCAAGCTGTACCGGATCATGCCTCCGGGCACGCCGGTCACGGTCGAGTAGCGGCAGCCCCTCGCGAGCGTCCGGCTAGGCGGCTTTATCGCCGGCGTCGCCTTTCGCTTCGTCCGTGGCCGAGCCGAAGGCGCGCCGCTGGTATGCGCTGCGCCCGCGCACGTCGATCTCTGTGAGCAGGCGGTCGGCCTTGGTGACTCGCGCGAGCAGTCGATGCGCGAAAGCGGGAAGCATCAGCGAGAGCAGGTAGGTGAAGCGCACGTTTCCGGGCACGTAGACGATCTGCTTCGGCTTGACGATCGCGCCGCCGATCGCTTCGGCGACCTCGTGTGCCTGCAGCAGAGGCACGCCCCTTGTCTTCTCGACCACGCCGGATGTCAGCTCGGTCTGCACGACCACCGGGCAGATCGCGGTGAACTTCAGAGGTGTGCGTGCGTACTCCGCACCCGCAGCCTCGGTCATCCCCAGAACGCCGAACTTCGACGCCGAGTACGTCGCCGCGCCCGGCACACCGAAGCGCCCGGCCGACGAGGCGACGTTGATCACGTGGCCGCGCCCGCGCTCGAGCATCCGCGGGATGACGATCTTCATGCCATACATCGGACCGAGCACGTTGATGTCGAACTGTCGCTCGGAAACCGAGTCGGGCTCGTCGATAAACGGTGACAGCGACATCACACCGGCGTTGTTGACCAGCACGTCGATGGGTCCGAACTTCGCTTCGGCGCCGTCGATGAACTCCTGGAAGCTGCCGCGGTCGGTTACGTCCAGCGCGAACGCCGCGGTCTCGCCGCTCACCCCGGCCAGCGCCTCGCGCAGCAGCGGCAGGTCGAGATCGCCGGCGGCGACCTTCGCGCCGTTGCCGGCCAGGAGCTTGACCGTTTCCAGTCCGATCCCCCTCGCACCACCTGTGACGGCGACGACCTTGCCAACGAAATCGGTTCCAGAGAATTCCATGCGCAGCTCCTTGGTAGACACTGTGTCAATCTACACGACTGCGTGAGGGTGAGCGACCGGCTCCCGCGCGGATCCGCCACCAGCGCGCTCGCGGGCGGGCTGCCAGCGTGGCGTACGAGCGCCGCGTGTGCCGCGGCTCGTCTCGCGCTAGTCGCGCGAGACGAGGAAGAAGTAGATCAGCTGGCCGATAGCGGCGATCAGTCCGGCGACGTAGGTCAGCGCGGCAGCGCGCAGCACGGCGCGAGCGCCATCCATCTCACCGGCGACGAGCAGCCCCTGCTGTTCGAGCGAGACCAGCGCGCGACGCGAGGCGTCGAACTCGACCGGCAGTGTGACGATCTGAAACAGAACGACCGCGGCGAAGAACACCAGCCCGATCGTGACCAGGCCCGTCATGTTGAAGATGAGCCCCGCCATGACCGGCCAGAACCACAGCGACTGACCGACCGTAGCCGCCGGCACCAGCGTTTGGCGCACCTTCATCGGCCAGTAGCCGGCCGAGTCCTGGATCGCGTGGCCGGCCTCGTGGGCGGCCACTCCGATCGCGGCGACCGAGGTGGCCTGACCGACCTCGGCCGAGAGGTTGAGTGTGCGGTTGCGCGGGTCGTAGTGGTCTGTCAGGTGACCTTCGATCGGGTTGATCTTCAGGCCGTCGAGGCCGCTTGAGCGCAGCACCGCCGCCGCGGCTTGAGCACCCGTCATTCCGTTTGCGGGCGTCACTTCGCTGTATTTGGCGAACGTGCGCTTAACGGAGAGCTGTGCCCAGAGACCGAAGAGCAGGGGCACCCCGGCGCAGATCAACCAGAGAGTCATTGAGTTCATGACTCGAAGGTTAAGCGGGTCGCGGCGGGAACGCGCCAGACCCGAGTTATGGCTTCGTGAAGGAGCTCCGGGCGCAATCTGGACGCGATCGCCGGTAGTAGTCCGAACGTCCAGAATCTGGCTACGAATCTGACTGGAACGTGTCGATCGGGGGTAGATTGGATTTAACAATGCTCAGAAACACCGGCTCAACTACGCGGATATGGATTGTTCGCGTGATGGTCGCCTCCGCCTTGCTGCTTGTGCCTTTGGCGATCGGCACGACGCCCGCTCAATCCCACACTTCGCACGATTCAGACACCACCGACGCGCTTTCGGAGGGCGCCGCATGGCCCGACGATCACGACGCCGATGACGCCGCCGGTGACGACGAAGCCTGCGACTGCACCGGTCGGCGCGGTCGCGGATACGAGCACGGTCGAGGCCACCACTCGCACGGTCGTGGACACGGCTACGGCCACGACGGCCACCACGACGATGACGACGACGGCGATGAGCACCACGGCCACGAACACGGGCATGGACATGGACACGGGCACGGCTACGGACATGAACACGGCCATGGCTGCGGCGGCGGTGACCCCGATCCCGATCCGGCGCCGGTGCCCACGGCTGCCTTCGGCTTCACGCCCGCCGCGCCCGTTGCCGGTCGTGACGTGCAGTTCGACGCGAGCACGTCGACCGGGGGTGTCGATGGCGACGTCACCGGCACGCTCGTCAGCTACAGCTGGCAGTTCGGCGACGGCGCTACGGCCGACGGTGCGACGGCCGCCCACAGCTTTGCCGACGCCGGCGACTTCACGGTAAGCCTGACCGTCGTCAACGACTACGGCCAGTCGAACACGACTTCTCAGACGGTCAGCGTGATCGCCGCGCCGGTACCTGTCGCGAGCTTCACCTACACGCCGCCGGCGCCGGTCGCGGGCGGCGGCGTGCAGTTCGACGCGAGCGCCTCGAGCGGCGGCACCTCAGGCGAGTACAGCGGAGCGATCGTCAGCTACAGCTGGCAGTTCGGCGACGGCACGACCGGCGATGGAGTGAGCGTCTCGCACGTCTTCCCGGCCGGCGACGCCAGCGTCACGCTAACGGTCACCAACGACTTCGGCAAGAGCGACAGCCTCACCCAGACCGTGCATGTCGTTCCGCCGCCGCCCCCTTACGACCCGGGCGGAGGAGGCACAGGCGTGCCCCGAGCAGGCTCGCTGTCGGCTTCGCTGAGCACGTTGAGCGTCAGCCAGACGACTCAGCGCGGCGGCAAGCTGCGAGTGCGTGGACGCGTCGGCTTCGCACCGCCTGACGGAACGGACGCGGCACAAGTCTGCGTCGGCGCCGTGTCGGTAAGCGGAAAGGCGCGCGGCGTCGGTTCGCTGCGTGGACGCGCCGCGTTGCACGCCCGCGATGGGCGTTGTGTGGCCGAGTTCCGCCACTCGCTGCCGGCAAGCGCCGCGGGCAAGCGGATCAAGCTCACCTACGACTTCGCCGGCAACGACGCGGTCGCAGCCTGGAGCGAACAGCGCACGCTGAAGGTCAAGCCCGCCCGCTCGTAACGCCGCAGCCGCCCGCCTTTTTCACTACCCGTTTGGGCGCCGGTGCCGCTTCCCCGGTGAGCCTGAGCGCCACCTACCCAGATGTGTCAAGGGGCGACCAACCCATGGACGGACGTTGTAGCTATCGCCCGCATCCGAACGTGTTGGCCAGCCAGTCCCGATAAAAGTCACGATGGATCTACGTGAGCATGAGCTCCAGGCCGCGGACGGGCGGTCCCATCGATCAGTTGGCGAGGACGACTCCGGCGCCGATCTGAGCGAACGCATCGGCCGAGAGCTCGAGGAGATCGGGCTGACGGAGATGGCCCCATGGGTTTCTTCGCTGGTGCTGTTCGGTACTGGCGGTCTGGCGGTCCTCGGGGCCGAGCTGTTCGTTCCCGACAAGATCTCGCCGCTGGTCGACTTGCTGGCGACGATCGCGCTGGTGATGGCCGCATTCTCGTTGTGGGCGATCAAGAACCGGCGCTTCGTCGGCTGGGCCACCCCGGTTCGAGTTTTCACCGGAATCGGCATCATCTTCATCGGCGGTCTGACCGATCCGGCGCTTGCCGGTACGTTCACGATGATCCTGATGTTTCCGATGATCTCGCCGGCGTACCTCTACGCGGCGCGCCGATCGGTTCCCTTCATGATCGTCGGCACTACTGCGCTCGTTGTGATGGTCGCCATCGGTCACGACAGACCGTGGTCCACGGCGCAGGCGCTCGTGGCCGGAACCGTCGTAGCCACGCTGGTCAGTTCGGTGATCGTGTCGCAGTCGCGCCTGCGGATGCTGATCAGACTCCACTACGAACGTTCGATCACCGACCCGCTGACTGGATTGGCCAACACCAGGCGGCTGAAGCGCGAACTCGAACGCAGAAGCGCCGCCGCCGAATCCGGCACCGGTTTCGCCCTGTTCGCGATCGACCTCGACAACTTCAAGCAGGTCAACGACCGTTTCGACCACCGCAAGGGAGACGCGGTGCTGGCCGCCGTGGGTGAGGCGTTGCGCTCGCAGGCCGAGCCCGGCGATCTCGTCGCGCGTCGCGGCGGCGATGAGTTCTCAGTGCTCGTGCCGGCCGACGACGGCCGTGACCTCGATGACTTCGCGGAGCGCCTGCGCCGGGCGATCGTCGTTGCCCGCAAGCGCACGTGTCCGCACGTCACGCCGAGTGGATCGATCGGCTACGCGCTCGCTCAGGCCGGCGACTCGCCGGAAGCAGCGATCGCCAGAGCCGATGCCGCGCTACACGAGAGCAAGCAGCAGTTCCACGACGGGCGCGCCGGTCGTCGCGCCCCGGTCGTTCAGTCGGTTACCGACATCGCTCGCAAGCGTGCCGGCGCCGGTCCCGTTGAGAGTGCGCCTGCCAAGACTTCGAAGGGCTTTCTGCGCGCGATCGGCCAGCGCTGGTTCATCGTCGCGTCGATTTCGTTCGAGCTGGCGGTAATGCTCCCAATCGTGTCGCTGATCGCCGATACCGGCGAGCTGTCGCTGGTCGAGGCCCTGGCGTTCAGCGTTGGATTCCTGACACTGGCCGTCGCCAGCTGGGCGACGGGGCAGCTAGGTATCTGGGCTACGCACATCTCTTTTCTGTTGCTCGGCGGGTTGATCGCGGCCGCCGTGCTGTCTGCCGGTCCCGCCGGAGCGGCGTTTGTCGACCTGTTCCTGCTGTCGGGGCTGATCAGCTTCTTCATCTTCACACCGCGCGTGGCCGCCTTCTGGTTCGTGGCGATGCTCGCGGCCATGTCGACTATCGCGCTGACCGAGCACTTTCCAAACGCCGGGGCGCGCATGGGCATGACCGTCGCTGTCTCAGCGGTGCTGGCGACGATGTTCGCGAAGATCCGCAAGCTGACGGTGAAGTACATGGAGCACCACGCCGAGATGGCGCAGATCGATCCGCTGACGGGACTGGCGAACCGCCGCCTGTTGCACGATCGCGTGTCCGAGTCGCTCGAAGAGGCGTCGGGCCAGGATGCCAGCGTCGCGATGCTCGCGATCGACCTCGACGACTTCAAGCTCGTCAACGACACGATCAGTCACAGTTTCGGCGACCAGGTGCTCTGCGACGTGGCCGAGGCGATTCGCTCCACGACGCGTCCCGAGGATCTCGTCGCTCGCCGTGGCGGCGATGAGTTCTACGTGGTCTGCTGCCAGTCGTCGGCCGACGCGATCGATTCGATCGCGCAGCGTGTCGGCGAAGCGATCGCCCGCGCCCGCCTAGACGCCTGCCCGAACATCAACCCGTCGGCGACGGTCGTGACGATCGAATCCGAGCCGGGTGACACTGCCGACGACCTGCTCTACCGGGCCGATGTCGCACTGCACGCCGGCAAGGTTCGCTCGCACACGGAGCGCGAGCGTTCGCACTTGCGCAGCGCCTGACAGCCGGTCTGTCTCGGCTGCTCGGCACTGAAGAGGCGGCGTAGCTTACGGGCGATGGATCGGGGCGTGGCGCCAATGGATCTATCGCCCGCTGCGGGTTTGAAGTAGCCCCACGGGGAGTCGAACCCCGGTTTTCGGCTTGAAAAGCCGACGTCCTAACCATTAGACGATGGGGCCGTGGCTGAGGCCGAGATTACCAGCGCCCGCTTCGGCCGGTACGGTGCGGGTGTGGCTGGCGACGACTTCATCGAGTATCTGCGCGGCGACTTGCTGCGTGATGTGCCGGAGCTGACTACGCGTGCGATGTTCGGCGGGCACGGTGTCTACAGCCGTGGCGCGATCGTAGTTTCCATCCACGGTGACGACCGCCGTAACCGTAAGCGCGCCGCTGCCGGCGTCGTTCGCGCCGCACCCCGCGGCGTGCGACAAGTTGACGTTTCTACGCATCAGGCGCATCGGCGGTCCCGCCGATCCGTCGAATGCCGACAAGATCCTGATCGCGCAGCCCGGAGTGCTCGAGGGCGCTTCGTCGTTCTACAACGTCGGCGCCAACGTCGTTTCGCGAGCCTACACGGAGCGCGGAAAGTACATCGAGTTTTGGGCCGTCGACAGGCGCCCCAACTGCCTCGAAGATCTCAACGGCTTGAAGCTCGCGAAGTCGACGGGCAACCCGCTGGACCTGATCAATTACTACTACAAGAAGAAGCCCTACAACGGCGCCACGTTCGCTGGTTTTCTCGGTTCGAAAACAGATGCCGAATGGCTGACCGACATGGGCATAGGCCAGACCGTCCGGGACTGGAACCAGATCATCACCCGCGGAATCCCGAGTCAGAGCGTCCGCCAGCAGAAGGTCTATTGCGGTGGTCACTCGTTGGGCGGTTTCATCACGGGCCAGTATGCGGAGTGGGATTTCGACGGCAACACCGCGACGAAGTCCGACGCCGGCTACAACCAGTGCGCGGGCTTCTTCGGGCTTGACACCACGGTCACATCTGAAGCGCGGTTGAACGGAATCCTCGGAACCGCCGCCGGTCCGTTGACGCCGCTCATGGGAGAGATTCCAGCTGGAGTGACGGAGATGATGCGCGCCGGCACATTTCCGCGGTTCGTCGATGTCCACGGTGTGATCAATCCGGAGATCATGAATCTTCTGGCCGGAGTAGGTGTGGGTGCGTCCATGAAGCCGACTTCGGAGTCTGACCTGATCAAGAACCTGCCGGCCAACTCGAACGTGAACAGCGCCTACAAGTTCTACTTTTCGCAGAATCTCGGCGACTACTTGAGTCAGTTCACAGGGCCGGCGATCAAGTTGTTCCGGTTCACGAACCAGGCTCTGCTCGGCACGTTCACAGACGACAACGCGATGCCGTTGTCGATCGTTCAAGCGAGCACTGGCTTCTACAAGGGCGGCTCGGTCGTCGACAAGGACTTCCCGATTCCGGGCGCCTTGACCGAACTCCCCGATCTCAAGCAGGTCACCAGCATCCTGGGCAGCCCGAACCTCGCGATTCCAGACGACGCAGGTCCTTTCGGACTCGGTGGACCGCTGTACGGCTGGAACAATTTCAACCAGCTCGGCGGCGTCACGATTCCGAATAACTCCGACGGAACGCCGTACACCGGCGTGGCCAAAGAGGTCACCGACATCAACGATCTGGCCCGCTCGATGGCAGCCGTTCCAGCAGACTTCGTCGAGAAGTACTTCCCGATTCATCTGGTCTTGGACTCCCTCACCGGCACCCCGGGCAACGTGCACACGGAAGGCGACACTGCGAAGCCGATCATCAACATCATGGCCGGCGACGGCCCCGGTATCGGCGGCACGCCGGCACCTGGTACTCCGAGCGTTCCGGGATACAACCACGTGGACGTTCTGACAGCGGCACCGATCCAGAACAACGGGCTGGCCGACCCGGTAACGACCCACCTGTTGGACTTTCTTTACTAGGCCGAACGCCGCGCAAGCGGTGCACTAAGTCGAAGTATCGATCAACGCGCGAACGCCGGTCTCTCAATGCGAGAGGCCGGCGTTGTGCCGTTCAGAGACGAATCAAATAGCCCCACGGGGAGTCGAACCCCGGTTTTCGGCTTGAAAAGCCGACGTCCTAACCATTAGACGATGGGGCCGTGGTTGAGGCCGAGATTACCAGCGCCCGCTTCGGCCGGTACGGTGCGGGTGTGGCTGGCGACGACTTCATCGAGTACCTGCGGGGCGACTTGCTGCGTGATGTGCCGGAGCTGACTACGCGTGCGATGTTCGGCGGGCACGGTGTCTACAGCCGTGGCGCGATCGTCGCCATCGTGATCGACGGGGTGCTCTACTTGAAGGCCGACGAAGCGCTGGCCGAAGAA
>JACRKX010000003.1 GCA_016219715.1 Actinomycetota bacterium
GACGACGATCACGTCGGGGATCTCCATCACGCCGGCCTTCAGCGCCTGCACGCTGTCGCCGCTGCCAGGCATCAGCGCCAGCACGATCGTGTCGGCATGGTCGATCACGTCGACCTCGGCCTGCCCCACGCCGACGGTCTCGATCAGGACGTTGTCGCGCCCCGAGGCGTCCATCAGCAGCACCGCCTGCAGCGTGGCCTCGCTCAAGCCGCCAAGCGCACCGCGATTGGCCATCGAGCGAATGAAGACGCCGGGATCGAGGAAGTGCTCGGTCAGGCGAATGCGGTCGCCAAGCAGCGCACCGTGCGTGAACGGGCTCGACGGGTCGATCGGCAGCGCCGCCACCGTCTCGCCACGTCTGCGCAGCGCACCGATGATGCCGCCGATCAGCGTGCTCTTGCCCACACCCGGCGGGCCGGTCAGACCGAGCACCTTCGCGCGACCGGTCTGCGGATATACCTCGCGCACCAGATCCCATCCGGCGGGGTCGTTGTTCTCGACCAGCGAGATCGCGCGGGCCAGCGCGCGTTTGTCGCCGGCCAGCAGTTTCTGAGCTAGTTCGGTGCCGGGCATCGGTGGCAGATACTAAGCGCCACACCCGCGCCGCATCGCGCGCGCGTATGGTTTGCCCGTAAAAGATGAGCGCGACCGAGCAACCCGAAGCAGCCACACCCGAGCTCGCCGGACCCGAAGGCGAGCCGATCATCATGCGCGGCCCCGCGCCGTTGCACGGTGGCCCGCTGACGACGCTTCGCTTCATGCTCGAGAACCGTCTCTTCCGCCCGCGTTACCTGCGCATCTACGGCCGCCTGTTCTGGCACAAGGTCGTCCGGCGCCGCGCATACGGCAAGAAGATCCACATGAACGGCATCGCCTTCATCGGCAAGAAGGTGAAGATCGAGATCGGCCCGCTGGCGCACTTCTACCTCGACCGCTGGGCATGGGTCGGCAACGGTACGAAGGTGCGCGTGCACGGCGGCAAGGTGTCGATCGGCAGCAAGAGCGTGCTCGGCGAGGAGATCACCTTCAGCACCTACGAAGAGATCACGATCGGCCGCGAGTGCGTGATCGCCGACCGCGTGATGTTCATCGACTTCGACCACATCATCGCCGACGTCGAGCAGGCCATCCGCAAGCAGGGCGTTTACAGCAAGCCCGTGCGCGTCGGCAACAACGTCTGGATCGGTTACGGAGCGTGCATCCTGCGCGGCGTGACGGTCGGAGACGGCGCCGTGATCGGCACCAACGCAGTCGTCACAAAGGACGTTCCGCCGGGCGCGATCGTCGGCGGCGTGCCGGCGCGTGTTCTGCGCATGCGCGATGCGCCTAAGCGCCTGCAATGGGAGTAGGATCGGCCCGCATGGCCGACAAGATCTATCTCGACAACGACGAGGCGACCGAGGCCTGGAACGGCGTGCTGTTCGATCGCTGGCGCGAACCGCGCGATCGACCTCGGCTGTGGATTCGGCGAGACCACACTTCAGCTCGCGCAGATGGTCGGCCCAGACGGAGAGGCCGTCGGCGTAGACGTCGCCGACCGCTTCGTCGCCCAAGCTCGCGAAGAAGCCGCCGAGGCCGGCATCGAGAACGCTCGGTTCGTCCAGATGGATGTCCAGTACGACATGCCCGAGGGTCCATTCGACTACGCGTTCGGGCGGATGGGCACCGCGTTCTTCTCGAATCCAGGGTCGGCCATGAGAAACCTGCAGATGGCGATGCGCCCGGGCGGCAAGCTGTGCAAGATCGTCTGGCGCGCGAAGATCGAGAACGAATGGTTCTGGCGCACCGAGCAGATCGTCGATCGCTACGTCGAGCGCCCCGACCCCGACGACTCCGACGAGCCGACCTGCGGCCCTGGTCCGTTCTCGATGGCAAACGCCGACACGGTCAGCGGAATCCTCAAATACGCCGGCTTCGACCGCATATCCCTGCGGCGACTCGACATGCCCGTTTCAGTCGGCAAGACGGTCGAACGCGCGGTCGAGGCCGCGCTTGCGATCGGTCCGGCAGCGGAAACGGTTCGACTCTCCGGAGACAGGGCCGAAGCCGTCCGCGCCGACTTCGAGCGCGACCTGACCGAACTCGCACAGGAATACCTGACGCCGGACGGCGTCGTCGTCACGAACTCAGCCTGGGTCGTGACCGCCGAGGCGACCGGCGCCTAGGCCGTCTGGTCGGGCAGCGCGGCGCGCACGCCGACCGCTACACGGTCGTAGAGCTGCTGCGTCTTGCGCGCGACGTCAAGCCAGTCGAACGTGAGCACGTGATCGCTGGCCTCGGTGACCAGGCGGTCGCGCAGATCGGCGTCGGTCAGCACCCGCTCGGCCATCTCGGCTAGCGATTCGGGATCGCGCGAACGGAAGCGCAGGCCGACGTCCTCGTTGGGCACGACCTCGCGCAGGCCTCCGGTGTCTGCGACCAGGCACGGGCAGCCGCTGGCCATCGCCTCAAGCGCGACCAGTCCGAATGGCTCGTAGATCGAGGGCACGACGGTCAGGTCGGCGATGCGGTACAGCGAGTGCAGCACGTCGTCGCCGATCCAGCCGACGAAGGCGCCGTGCTCCATCAGCCCGAGTTCTTGAGCCTGAGCCTTCAGCTCGGCCTCGTGGGTACCGCTGCCGGCCACGATGAAGCGCACGTTGCCGACGCGCTCGATCAGCCCCGGCAGCGCTTCCAGCGCGAACTGGAAGCCCTTCTCGTAGACGAGGCGCCCGACCAGCAGCACGAGCAGCTCATCGGGTGCGGCGAAGCTGGCACGCAGTTCGTCGAGGTCGCCGACGGGCTGGAGGTCACCGGGGTCGATGCCGTTGGGGATCACCTCGACGTCGCTCTCGTCGACGGCGTAGATATCCGCGATGTGCTCGCGCATGTAGGACGAGCATGCGATCACGGCCTCGGCGCGGTTGACGATCCACTTCTCGACGCCGTGGATGTGCGACTGCGGATGCTTGTCGACCCAGCCCTGGTGGCGGCCGTACTCGGTGGCGTGGATCGTCATCACGAGCGGGCAGCCGAGCCGCTTGGCAAGGTGGTCGCCCGCGCTGGCGACCAGCCAGTCGTGACCATGCACGAGATCGAAGTCGTAGCGCTCGCCCAGCGCGATTCCGGCGCTGAGCATGTCGGTGTTCATGTGCTCGATCCAGGTGACAAACTCACCGAGGTCGCGCGGGCGGGCGGGCTCGCGCACGCGATGCACGTATACGCCGCCGATCTGCTGCTCATCGGCCGCCCCTTCGTCGCCGCGAGTAAGGACGTGTACCTCAACACCGAGCGTCACGAGGTTCTCGGCCAGTTTGCGCACGTGACGTGCGAGGCCGCCTTCGATC
>JACRKX010000032.1 GCA_016219715.1 Actinomycetota bacterium
CCGTGGGGGCGGCGCGGTGCGGGTGGCGCGGTCCCCGGCGAACGCGTGGGGCTACGGGAAGAGCTGTTCGCCCGACTCGGCGTCGTAGACGAAAATCGCGTCCACGGGGCAGTCGCCGGCGGCCTGGAGGGTCGTGGCGCGATCCGCGCCGTCGGCATCCTTGACGATCGACACCTCTTCGTCGTCGAGCTCGAAGACCTCTGGCGCGGTGTCGACGCAGTCGCCAAAACCGAAGCAGAGGTCCCTGTCGACCCAGATGCGGATTCCGTTCTGCGTGGAGACTGTTCCCTCAGCGCTCATCAGCGGGTGAGGATAGACGTAGTCCGTGCCCCGGCCGCCCCGCCCCCAAACGCCAACGGCCGCCCCGAGGGACGGCCGTCTGGCACGACTTGCTTACGGCTGGCGGTCTAGGCCGGAACCGCGGCTCCGTTCTGCGCGGCGTCGCGGGCGGCTTCGAAGCCTTCCTTTGCCTCGTCGAGCTGGCGACGGAACTCGCTCACCTGCATACGGCCGATGACCATGCGCTGGATCTGCGAAGTGCCCTCGAACAGCTGGTAGATCTTCGCGTCGCGGTACCACTTCTCGATCGGCAGCTCGGTGCTCCAGGCGTCGGGACCGATGATGTCCATGCACTTGGCGGTGGCCCACATCGCGACGTCGCCGCACTTGAGCTTGCTCATCGAGCCCTGGCCGCCGAGCAGCGGCACGCCGTTGCGACCCATCCAGCCGGCGCGCTGCACCAGCAGGCGGGCGGCGTCGATCTCGGTGGCCACATCGGCGATCGCCTGGTGCGTGCCGGGGTGGTCGAGCGCGGGCTTGCCTTCGATCGTCTGCTCGTTGAGGTATTCGAGCGTGAACTCGTAGGCGGCGCGGGCGATACCGATCGCGCTGGCGCCGACGAACGGGCGCGTCAGCTCGAACGTGGCGAGCGCGTTGGCGCCGCCGGTCTTCTGGCCGCTGCGGGCCTTTTCGAGCTTGGAGTTGAGCTTGTCCATGCCGCCCAGCAGGTACTCGGCCGGGATGCGGCAGTTCTCGAGCACGACCTCGGTGGTCTGCGAAGCGCGGATGCCGAGCTTGTCCTCTTTCTTGCCCTGGCTGAGGCCCGGCGTGCCCTGCGGCACGATGAACGACGCCTGGCCACGGGTGCCAAGCTCGGGGTCGACGGTGGCCACCACGACGGTGACGTCGGCGATGCCGCCGTTGGTGATGAAGACCTTGGTGCCGTTGAGCACCCACTCGTCACCTTCGAGCTTGGCCGTGGTGCGCAGCGACTTGACGTCGGATCCGGCGCTTGGCTCGGTGACGGCGTAGGCGCCAAGGTGAGCCTCGTCGGCCGACGAGAAGCACTTCGGGACCCACTCGGCGATCTGCTCGCCGGTGCCCGACGACGCGATGCCGGCGGCCGCCAGGCCCGAACCGGCGATCGACAGGGCGATGCCGGCGCAGCCCCAGTGCATCTCCTCGGCGTAGATCACCGAGAACTGGCCGCCTGGGTCGCTGCCCATGTTCATCATGAAGTCGAGCGTTCCGATGCCCTCGGCGGACGCCTGCTTGATGACGTCCCACGGAACCGACTGCTCGCGGTCGTGAATCGGTGCGGCGGGGCGAATGACCTCACGGGCGAACTTGTTGAGCTTCTCCTTCAGCTCAAGCTGCTCGGGGCTGTAACTGAAATCCACTGTCTGGCTCCAATCTCGACGGCTGCGCTCACGGAGCCAGGCCCGCCGACCTATCGGGGAAAATTGCTGACTAAGAAATCACTCTCAAGTGTGGGGCTGGACCGTTCGAGCGGTAAACGATTACTGAACGGTCGACAAGCAGGATTGTATCGGCGGTGGCCTCCTTGCCCATGGCTATCGTGCGCGAGTGATGTCCTTCACACGTCGCAACATCCAGGCGCGCTCAGCCGCAGCCGTTGCCTTGACCGCGATCGCACTGGTTCTGACCGGCTGCGAGCTGGGCGACGACGGCGGATTAACGGGCCTCAGCGGCAACTCATCGGCGGACGACTTCTCGCGCGGCACCGGCTCTCCGGCGCTGGCGACCAAGAACACGATTCGCATCCCCGGCGAGGATCCGACCGGCAACGCGGCGGGCGCGGCGCTGACCGTCTACCCCTCCACAAGCGCAGCGACACGCCCGAAGCTGGTCTCGGTCGTCGGAAAGAACGACTGGCGCGCGGCCATCGCGATGAGTGTGCTCGCGGCCCGGCCACTCGGCGCGCCGCTGCTGATCAGCGAAGAAGACGACGTTCCCGACGTAACCAAGTCGGCGATCGAGGCGCTCGGTCCCGTCGGCGTCACGGTTCCCGGCCGCACGGTCAAGCCGAAGGCACTCGTCGCGGGCAGCGCCGAAGTGCCCGAGAAAATGCCGCGCATCAACCTCGTCAACACGAGCTACGAAAAGCTCTCGCTTAGCATCGATGCCCTTTGGATCACGCTCAACGGCGGCAAGCCCTCCGAGGAGGTGATCGTGACCACCGCGGATCCCGCGCTCTCGCGATTCGCGCTGCCGGCCGGCCCGCTTGCCGCCAAGACCGGCAGCCCCGTCTTCTTCACCGAGAAAGACAAGGTGCCGCTGGCCACGCTGCGCGCAATCGAAGCGCACGGCAAACCGCGCATCTACGTGGTCGGCCCACCGCGGGCAATCTCCGACACGCTGCTCAAGCGGCTCAAGCGCTACGGACGCGTAACGCGCGTCGGCGGCCCGACACCAACCCAGAACGCCGTGCAGCTGGCAGCCTTCTCCGATCCGCAGTCGGGCTGGGGCTGGGGCATCGACAATCCCGGCCACGGTCTGGTGATCATGAACTCGCACCGCGAGATGGACGTCGCCGCGGCGACCTCGCTCTCGGCCGGCGCCGCGTATGGCCCGCTGCTGCTCAACGGCAGCGCCGCCGTGCTCGACAAGTCGCTCGAGAACTACCTGCTCGACATCCAGCCGGGCTACATCGACGACCCGGCCAACGGCGTTTACAACCGCGCCTGGCTGCTGGGAAACGAGTCGGCCATCTCGCCGGGGCTGCAAGCGCAGATCGACAAGCTCGCGCAGATCGTTCAGATCACAGGAGAGACCGGCGCCGCGCTGACCGATTCCGAGGGATTCTGAAACAACGGCCGCCCAGCTGCCGGCTAGTAAAGTGACCGGTCGATGAGCGAGTTCGAACGACCCGAGCTGGCCGACGCACCAGGCCGTCTAACCGCCGACGACGTGCGTGCCATCTCCGGCGCCGCCACGCCCCACTTCTCGCTGCACATCCGCAACCGCCTGCGCCGCCTGATCGAGCCACTGCCCGCGGGCGATCCCGCCCGTCTGTACGCCGAAGCCGAGATCGCACGCCTCGAGCGGCTCGCGACTGAACTCGAGCACGGACCGAAGGGCGATTCGGACCTGCCGACGCTGCGCGAAGCGGGCGGCGAGGCCTAAGCCGACTGCAGCGCTTCGCGCGCGCTGCGGCCGAAGGCATTGCTGAGCACGCGCTCGGGCGAAAGCTCGCCGCCACCGATGCCCATACCGCCCCTGCCGTCGAACGACGAGAGCAGCGCGCCCACGATTACGGGGTCGAACTGCGTGCCGGCGTGGCGGACCAGCTCGGCGCGGGCGTCCTCTTCGGGCATCGCCGTGCGATACGGGCGATCGCTGGTCATTGCGTGGTAGGCGTCGCAGACCAGCACGATGCGGCTGGCCAGCGGAATCTCGGAACCCTTCAAGCCATCGGGATAACCCTTGCCATCCCAGCGCTCGTGCTCGTGACGGATCGCGCGGGCGACCTCTTCAAGGCCGGGAATGCGCGAGACGATGCGTTCGCCGATCACGGGATGCTGCTTCATGATCTCCCACTGCGACTCGTCAAGCTTGCCGGGAGAGTGCAGGATCTCGTTCGGGATTCCGATCTTGCCGATGTCGTGCAGCAGCGCGACGTCGGCGATCGTCTCGACGGCTTCGCGAGCCAGCGCGAGCTGCCCGGTCACCGCGTTGACCAGCTCCAGCGTCTCGGCCGAATGCTCTCCGGTGTAGCCATCGCGCGCCGACAGCGCAGCGCAGAGGGCTTCGACGGTGGCCTTGAAGCGCTTGCGCTCGGTGCTGCTGACGCCGCGCACACGATGCGCGAGCACCCCGACCATCGCCGATGTGGCGATGAACGTAGGCATCGCGACGATCATCTGATCGGCGCTAACCGGCCCATCGCGCAACACCTCGGCACCCACGAACAGTGCGCACCACAAGGCATAGCCGGGAATGATCACGTTCCAGCGACCCCAGTAGAAGAAGGCCAGGAACAGCAGCGGGAAGAGGTGGAAGGCGGAGATGCCGGGCTTGTCGAGCACGACGGTCGCGGCGCTGATCACCAGCGTCGCGTACAAGATCATCGGCAGCACCCACCATCGGTCGGCGCGCTGCCACGGCACCGTCAGAGAAGCCACGCAACCGACCAGACAGAGCAGTAAAAGCACCCACGACTGCGTCGATGCACTCTCGGTGCTGAGGATGTAGGCGGTTGAGAGCACTGCCCCAAGCACCCAGGCCGCGGCTGCCAGCCGCCCGACCCAGATAAAGGTCCGTTGTGCCTCTGCCTTCCAACCCTGCCAGTTGATTGAACTTGCGTGTTCGTCCACGATACGGAAGATTCCTCGCCCTGTCCCCTTAGTCCCCTGTGTCCCCACGCCGGTGGGCGTTTCACCCGGCGCGCATAACGGCAGTATGACGTTCATTCTCTAGAAAAACAATCCAAAAACGTGGTATTTACGAGAAATTGGCTAGAAGAGTCGCTGGAGCACTGGGGAAGCGGATAGAACAGTTGTCTAGGCGCTTCACGTGGCTTGCGCAAGCAGCGGAGCCGGGACGGTCGAAGCGGCCGGCACCGTGGCAACCTGACCGAGTTGCTCGACGTGCGCGCTGAACTCATGGCCGCGACTGTCGAGCACCTGCAGCAACGCCCCTACGACGGTCGGATCGAACTGCGTTCCCGCGCAGCGCGAGAGTTCGAGCCGGGTCTCCGCAACGGTCATCGCGGCGCGGTACGGACGGTCGCTGGTCATCGCGTGAAAGGCATCGCAGACGAGAACGATGCGGCTCGCCAGCGGGATCTCGCCCTGGCTGAGTCCGTCGGGATAGCCGCTGCCGTCCCAGTGCTCGTGCTCGTGGCGAATCGCACGGGCGACGGCTTCCATGCCGGGCACCGTTGCGACGATCTTCTCGCCGATCACGGGGTGCTGCTTCATGATCTCCCACTGCTCGTCGCTGAGCTTGCCGGGCTCGTGCAGCACCTCGTTGGGAATGCCGATCTTTCCGATGTCGTGCAGCAAGGCGACGTCGCTGATGTACTCGCAGTCCTCGGGACGCAGCTTCAACTCGTCGCAGACGGCGCGCACGAACCAGAGCGTCTCGTGCGAGTGCTCGCCGGTGTAGCCGTCACGAGCGGTGAGCGCGGTGGTCAATGCCTCGATCGTTGCCTTGTAACGCGTGCGCTCGCGGGCGCGCATCGTGTGGAATCGCTCCGACAGAGCACCCGAGAGCAGCGCCACGGTAACGATCGCCGGCAGCGTGATCATCAGACGGCCGGCCGGATCGCCGGCGTCGCCAGTGATGACCGGCAGCGCGTAGGCGGCCATCGCCAGCAGCAGGTTGCCCCCCACGAGCCGGCGGTCGTGGCCGAAGAAGTAAGTCAGGCCGATCATCGGCAGCAGCAGAGTCAGCGCGATCGACGGCGCGTCGAGCACGTACACGGCGGCGGTAATCGCCACCACGGCAAGCCAGTAGAGCGTCAGCTGGTACTCGCGCGGCAGGCGCGTCCAGGGCGTGACCAGCGAAAAGACAGATGCCAGCACGGTGCCCGTCAGCAGCGCGAACGTAGCGCTGTCCCAGTGGCCTTCGATCGTCGCGTGAATCGCGATCGCGAGCGCTCCAGAGGCCATTCCCACGCCGAACGTCAGCGCCATCCATTCACGTAGACCGCGGCGCGGCGCGTACGTGTCGTCTGATGCGATCAGTCGCTCCAGCTTCGCGTCGGTGTCGCTGTTGCTCATCGGACTCCCTACCGGCCAGCGGACGTGCAAAAGCGCAAACACGGCCCGAAGCCCCGAATGCGCACTTGCGTGGTTATCTGTTTTTCGTCTCGGAGATCAGGCCGGTGACCTCCGATCTACTCGCGAGTTTCGTCATGTGACTCCGGAGTCATGCCTCGAAGCTTGAATTTTGCACCCCGGCTTGCAGGCCGGTCACGCCGGGGAGCTACGGCTGGGGCGTCCATTCCCGCGCCAGCGACAGCATCGCCGCGACGATTTCCGGATCGAACTGTGTTCCGGCGCCGGCACGCAGTTCGCCGGCGATCGCGCGCGGGTGCATCGGCGCCCGGAACGGCCGCGGCGAACTCATTGCCTGAAAGGCCGCGGCAACGGCGACGATGCGACTGGCGAGCGGAATGTCGGTGCCCTTCAGTCCGTCGGGATAGCCCTTGCCGTCCCAGCGCTCATGCACGTGGCGCACGTGCTCGGCGACCGTTTCGTAGCCGGGCATCGACGCGACCAGCGTCTGCGCGAAGATCGGGGCGCCGCGTAACTCGGCGCGCTCGGTCTCGTCGAGCGGGCGCTTTGCGCTGAGCGTGGCTCCCCTTATTCCGAGCAGTCCCAGGTCCTGCAGGCCGGCGACCCTGCGGGCCTCCTCGCGCACGTTCGGCGGCGCCTGCATGCTCTCAGAGAGAAGCTCGACGATTTCGCGCAGGTCGACTCCGGCCAGCGACGGGTATCCGTCACGCGACTGGCGCGCCATATCCAGCGATGCGAGTGTCTGCCTGTGCCGTGCTCTTGCCATGCCTGTCCCTGCATGGGTTATCGGCCCGGCCGCCGCCGGGGAACACCCCCGGCGGCGAGTTTTGCCGCTACCTACGGCGGCGAGCTCCGGGCGCGGGCCCGGCGCGGCTCAGACTCGCTGGATCAGCGTGGCGGTGCCGATGCCGCCGCCGCAGCACATCGTGACGAGTCCGACCTCTTTGTCTTGGCGTTCGAGTTCGTGCAGCAGCGTCGTGATCAACCGGGCGCCGCTGCCACCAAGCGGGTGGCCCAGCGCGATGGCGCCGCCGTTGACGTTCACGCGGTCCCAGTCGGGATCGAGCTCCCGGCGCCAGGCCGCGACGACGCTCGCGAAGGCCTCGTTGATCTCGATCAGATCGATGTCGTCGATCTTCATGCCATTGCGATCGAGGATCTGCCGTGTGGCGGGGATTGGGCCAGTCAGCATGATCACCGGATCGACGCCCACCGTGACCTGGTCGATGATCTTCGCGCGCGGCTTGGCACCCAACTCGGCGGCCTTGTCCGGACTCATCAACAGAACCGCGGCGGCGCCGTCGCTGATCTGAGAGCTGTTACCGGCGGTCGTCACGCCGTCGGGCTTGAACGCCGGCTTCAGGCCGGCTAGGGCCTCGATCGAGGTCTCGCGAATGCCCTGGTCGACCGCGATCGTGTCGCCGTTGACCTGGAACGGCATGATCTCACGGTCGAAGCGCCCCTCTTCGGTGGCCTGGGCGGCCAGCTGCTGCGAACGAAGGCCAAGCTCGTCGAGTTCGCTACGCGGGATCTCCCACCGCTCGGCGATCATCTCGCTGCTCAGGCCCTGGGGAATCAACTGGTAACGCGCCATCAGCTCGTCCGTGAACGGAACGCCGGTTTCGTCGGGGTGCATCAAGCCGAGGCCGAACGGGATGTGCCCCATGTGCTCGACGCCGCAGCTGACGACGACGTCGTTTGCGCCCGACGCGATCAGACCGCTGCCGAGGTTGACGGCGTGCTGGCTGGAGCCGCATTGCAGGTCGATCGTGGTGGCCGGTGTCTCGATCGGCAGGCCGGCCTGCAGCCAGGCGTTGCGACCGATGTTCAGCGACTGCTCGCCGATCTGCTGAACGCATCCGGCGATCACGTTCTCGACGGCGGACGGTTCGATTCCGGCGCGCTCGATCACCTCACCCTGCACGGCGCCGAGCAGCGCGTTGGGGTGCACGTCCTTGTAGACGCCCTTCTCCTTGTGGCCGCGCCCGATCGGGGTGCGTACGGCCTCGACGATCAACGCCTCGCGGCCTCCGCCTGACTGCATGGTCATAAAGGGTCTTATCCTTCCGGGTTCTCGCCGCCCACGCGGACGGCTGACAGATCACATTTATACAACGGGCAGCGATGCCCGCGGCCGGGTCTCGATCCGTTTCGGCCGCATCGGATTGGAGAGGTTGCTTTGAGCGAGTCACTTGGAATCGTCGGAAGTGGGCTGATCGCCTGCGGTCTTGCCGTGGCTTCGGCCAGCACCGGCCACGAGGTCGTCATCCGCGCGCGCTCGGAAGAGTCGGTCGCGAAGGCGAAGGCCTCGATCGAGAAGCAGTGCTCGCGACTCGACAACCCCGAAGCCGCGCTGGCGCTGGTAAAGCACACCACCGACCTGGCTGACCTGGCCGATTGCAGCTACGTGATCGAAGCCGTCGGCGAGGACTACGCGATCAAGAATCCGCTTGCCGCCGAGATCGTGCAGCACATCGGCCCCGACACGGTGCTCGCCTCGACCACGTCTTCGCTGTCGGTCAACAAGCTGGCCGACGCCGCCGGCATCCCCGAGCGCTTCGTCGGCTTCCACGTCTTCTCGCCGGTGCCGGTGATGAAGCTGATCGAGATCATCTACGCCGACGCGGTCACCGAAGACGTCAAGGCCCGCTCGCGCGCGCTCTGCCACGCGATCGGCAAAGTCGGTGTCGAAGTCCCCGACACGCCCGGGTTCATCGTCAACCGGCTGCTGTTCCCGTATCTGTTCGATGCCGCGAGCTTCCTCGAGACATCCGGTCTTGAGCCCGAGGCCGTCGACACCGCAATGAAGCTCGGCGCGAACATGCCGATGGGGCCGCTGGCGCTACTCGACTACGTCGGTCTCGACGTCTCGATCGCGATCGGCGAGCAGATCGGAGCCGAGATCCCGCAGAACTGCCGCGACCTGCTGGACGCGGGCAAGCTCGGCCGCAAGAGCGGCCAGGGCTTCTACAGCTACGACAAGAAGTAGCCGGCGCTATCCGGACGAGATCGCCGCGTGCTCGGCGGTCTCGTCCTTCGGCACTTCGGCGATGCGCACCGCTTCGACGCGGTTCTCACGCACCGACTCGACGCGGATCAGGTAGCCGTTCGAGCGGATCGAGTCACCACGCTTCGGCAACCGGCCGAGTTCGCTGAAGACGTAGCCGCCGATCGAGTTGTAGGCGTCGCTGTCGACGTGTAGCTCGATGCCGTGGTCCTCGAGATCGACCAGCGGAACGTGGCCGCGCACGAACAGGTCGCCGTTTGCCAGCCTGCGCACGGCGGCAAGCGCAGGGTCGGTTTCGTCGTCGATCTCGCCGACGACCTCTTCGACGATGTCCTCGACGGTGACGATTCCGACTGTGCGGCCGTACTCGTCGACCACGATCGCCATCGACATGCGCTCACGCTGGAGGTCGGCGAGCAGGTCGTCGAGTGGCTTCGTCTCGGGAACTATCAACGCGTCGCGCACCGCCTTGGCGATGCCGGCATCCTCGCCCTTGCTGAGCATCAGCCGCACGAGCGACGAAAGGTGCAGGACTCCCTTGATCTTGTCGGTCGAGCGGTCTTCGGTGACCGGCAGCCGGGTGTGACCGGAACTGGTGCAGCGGCGCAACGCGACCTCGACGGTGTCGTCGATGTCGATCGTCACCACGGCCGGGATCGGCGTCATCACGTTGCGGGCCTCGTTCTCGTGCAGCTCGAATACGCCGGAAAGCATGTGCGCCTCGCCGGCGTCGAGCGTGCGGTGCGATCGACCGTGCTCGACGAGCATGCGCAGCTCCTCGCCGGTCGCGCCGAGCTCCATCTCGCTGGCAGGCTTGATCCCGAACACACCGACGAGCCGGTTGGCAGTGCCGTTGAGCACGACGATGAACGGATGGAAGGCGCGACGGAAGTAGCCCAGCGGGGAGGCCGTCCAGCGGGCCGTTGCCTCGGGAGCGCTGATCGCGACCGACTTCGGAGCCAGCTCACCGATGATGATGTGCAAGACCGTGATGATGATGAACGCGAAGGCCACGGCGACCGCGATACCGGCGCTCTCGCCGAAGAGGTCGTTGAACAACGGCTCGAAGAGGTGGCCGAGAGCCGGCTCGCCGGCGAAACCGAGGCCGATCGACGCCATCGTGATGCCCAGCTGGCAGGCCGAGAGGTACGCGTCGATGTGCCGGATCGCGTAGAGCGCCTTTTCGGAACGCTTGGATCCGTTCTCTTCGACGTCCTGTTCGAGCACGCTGGCGCGGGCTCGCACGAGCGAGAACTCGGCGGCCACGAAAAAGCCGTTGAGCAGGACCAGCAGCAGTGCGACGAGCAACAGCGTGGCGGTCATCGTCGGCCGTCCAGCCGTGAGGTACTCAGTTGTGCCGCGGGCAGACAGCCACGCGGGCTGCTACTTCGCGGAGGTTCGTCTTCGGGAATCCCCATTGTCGAACTCAAGATAGCGCGGGATGCGGGCGGCAGGCCAGAACCTTGGGCGGGCGCTCAGGCAAGCGCGTCGATGGCGGCCGCGAGCGCGAAGTCGGCAGCCGTAAGGCCGCCCTGCGAGTGAGTGCTGATCGTGAAGGTGATCTCCTTCCAGGAGATCGCGACGTCGGGGTGGTGGTTTGCGCGCTCGGCTTCGACGGTGACCGAGTTCAGGAAGTCGACCGCGCCCTGGAAGTCGCCGCGGTCGAAGGTGCGGACGATCGCCGCGCCGTCGCGCCGCCACCCGCTGAGCGCGGCAAGCCGCTCGTCGATCTCGGCGTCGGTGAGCAGAGACATCGCACCGAATCCTACGCCGATCCGCTGGCAAACGGTCGAGCCGCATCTGGACGCTACGGCGCGTTAGCGTTTCACCCATGCGAATCGTGAGTCTCGTTCCCTCGGCCACCGAGTTCCTGTTTGCGATGGGGCTCGGGCCCGAAGTCGTCGGGGTGACGCACGAGTGCGACCATCCCGACGAAGCGGCCGACCTCGTGCAGTTGACGCGAAGCGTGATCGCGCCAGGGCTCGAGCCACGCGCAATCGACGCCGCGGTGCGCGAGCACACCGAGCGCGGCGCCGCGCTCTACGCGCTAGACGAGGAGCTGCTGGCCGAGTGCGAGCCGGATCTGATCGTGGCCCAGCAGCTCTGCGAAGTGTGTGCGGTTTCGTTCGACGACGTACGGGCGATGGCCGATCGGTTGCCGTCGCAACCGGCCGTGATCTCGCTCGACCCGACGACAGTCGGCGAGGTGCTCGGCTGCATCCGCACCATCGCTCAGGCAGTCGACGACCGGCGCGTGCTGCTGGGCGAACGGCCGCTCGACTTCGGCGACGGCGCAACCGACGCCGACTCGCCCGCCGACGGCGACTCAGGCGTCTCGCCCGGCTCCGCGAAGGATGCCGGCGTCGATCTGCTGCGCTCGCTCGCCGACCGGATCGACATGATCAAACTCGACCTGCGCGAACTGAGAGGCCAGGCCGGCGAGCGCCAGAGCGTCGTCGCACTCGAATGGCTCGACCCGCCGTTTGTCGGCGGTCACTGGATCCCGCAGATGATCGAGCTGGCCGGAGGCGTCGACCTGCTCGGCCTGCCCGGCGAGCGCTCGCGTCAGACCGACTGGAACGAACTGCGCGCCGCCGAGCCCGACGTCGTCGTGCTGATGCAGTGTGGGTACGACCTCGCGACGGCTGCCGGCGAGGCCGACGAGTACACCGAGGAGCTGCGGTCGCTCGGCGCCGCGCGCATCTTCGCCTGCGATGCCACCGCTTACTTCTCGCGTCCGGGTCCGCGCATCGTCGACGGACTCGAGCAGCTCGCCCACGCGCTCCACCCGGCGCTCACGGCCGAGCCCGACACTGGGCGGATGATCGAGATCGAGCTCTAGAGCGCCGCGATCGCCGGGAACTTGTTCTGCGCGACGATCACGGTCAGCGCGAACAGCGCGATCGTGCCGATCGCTCCGATCAGCACCGCCGGCACCTTGGAGCGGCCGAAAAGGCCGCGCGTCTCGTCTAGGTCGATCAGTAGGAAGGCCATCACGAGCCCGCCCACGAGCCCGCCGAGGTGTCCACCCTTCGCGATCCCTGGCACCGCGAAGGTCAGCAGCAGGTTGAGCACGATCAGGCCGCCAATACCCGACTCCCACGGGTTGATCCCGCGCGTGCGCTGTGCGATCAGCGCGGCGCTCATCAAGCCGAAGACGGCGCCCGAAGCACCGGCCGCCGAGACCGCCGGCTCGAGCAGCAGCGAACCCATCGAACCGGCGACCAGCGAGAAGAAATAGATGCCGGCAAAACGCACGCTGCCGATCGCCGGCTCGAGCTGCCGGCCGAGCAGAAACAGCAGCAACATGTTCATGCCGATGTGGATGAAGCCGAGATGCAGGAAGCCACTGGTGACGATGCGCCACCACTCGCCATCGGCGACGAACGGCCCGAAGAAGACGCCGTGGTCGAGCACCGACCCGGATATCGAGCGCGAGAGGCCGCT
This sequence comes from Actinomycetota bacterium, assembly GCA_016219715.1. GTDB lineage: Bacteria > Actinomycetota > Thermoleophilia > Solirubrobacterales > JACPNS01 > JACPNS01. Next base: position 12,499 of record JACRKX010000032.1, read on the forward strand.
GGCGCTGGATCCCGTCGATAGCTCGACGATGTACATGAGCACGTTGATCGCGATCAGCGCCGCGGTGACCGGAGCGACGTCGATCAGCCGTGGCTCGACGACCTGCCGGGCGCTGATCACCCGGGTACGGTCGCCGGCACACTCTGGGCAGCGCATGCCGACCGGAGACGGCGTCATGCAATCGGGGCAGATCGGACGGCCGCAGCCGCTGCAGGCAACGGCGGTCTCGCGGTCGGGATGGCGGTAACACGTCGGCATCGCCGGGCGAAGCCTAGGAGGCATCGCGCGCCGCGCGGAACGCTCGACCTCGCGCCGAACGTCACCGAGCGCCCCGCCGAGCTTGCGCACTGCTTCCGCGCTCTTGTCCTGCTCGCGGCGGCGCGTGCGCAGACCGAGCACGACCAACGCTCCGGCGGCTGCACCGCCCGCGGCCAGCGCCACGGCGGGCTTGACCCAGTTGCGTGGGTCGCGCATCGCGGCGAGCTCCCATTCAGAGAGTTCGGCGGCTGCGTCGTCGAGTGTGCGCTCGAGGCGTTGTTCGAGGCGCTCGACCCGCTCGTAGAGATGAGCCGGCGGCTCGACAGGCGTCAGCGCGATCGAGAGCATGCGCTCGATCGTCTCGTCGGTTCCATCCCAGATCTGGGATGCTCCGATGCGGGTTGCTTTTGCGTCGCCGTCCATATCCGTACCTACCTAACTACGTCGCTCGGCTGTGAAAGTTGCTCGGCTTCGGCGAGCGAGGCGCCGAGCTGCTTGATCGCCCGGTGCAACAGGACCTTCGTCGCGCCCTCGGTCTTGCCCATCGCCCGCGCTATTTCGCCGTTGTCCATGCCCAGCGCAAAGCGCATGATCAGGGCCTCCCGGCGATCGTCTGGCAGGTCGGCGACCTTCTCGAAGACCGCGGCGAGCTCTTCGCGCGCGGCGACGAGCTGCTCGGTGTCGTGCTCGTCGGCGAACTCTCCGGCGGCCTCGAGCGGCGCTTGCGGTTTGCGCGAACGGTCGCGGTAGAGATTGATCGCGAGGTTCTGCGCGATCCGAATCAGCCACGGCCGCAGCGAACGGCCATCGCTTTCGGCCAGCGCCTTGGGCAGGTGCCGGTACGCCTGCAGGAAGACCTGCTCGCTGACGTCCTCGGCGTCGTGGTGGTTGCCGAGCCGGTAGTAGAGGAACGAGTAGACGTCGCGCAGGTGCGCCTTGTAGAGATCGGTGAAGGCGCGATCCAGCGCTGCCTTGTCCATGGGAGTCTCCACCAGGTCAGACTACCGCCGCGCGAGTGGCCGCGGGTCCGAACGGAAGCGCCGCGAGACCTTCGCGACTGGCCTCACGCGGCACGGCGTACGACCTGAACCCATTCCTCTGGGTCGATCGTGCCGGCGATCAGGTCACGCAACGCGAAGACCGTCGGCGCGTCGATTCCCTCGTTCTCGAAGACATTTGCCAGCAGCGGCACGGTGTCGACGGCCTCGGCGACGTGACCGAGTTCTTTTTTGATGTCGCCCGCCGCCACACCGGCGCCGAGCAGCTCGCCCGCGCGGCGGTTACGACTGCCCGCGGCGAGCACCGTGGCGACGAGGTCGCCCGTACCGGCCAGGCCGGTGAAGGTCTCGTGATGGGCGCCGTAGCTGCGCGCAAGGCGCTCGACCTCGCGGAAGGTGTGTCCGGCGGCGGCGCCGGCAGCGTTCATGCCGGCCACGGCGGCGGCACTGGCGGCCAGTGCCGCGACGTTCTTGGCGGCGCCGGCAAGCTCGGTGCCGATCAGATCGGAGCTGCGTTCGACTTCGAGACCAGCCGATTCGAGCGCGTCGCCGAGCTGGCGGCGCAGTGCGTCGTCGGGAGTGGCCAGCACCACGCTGGCACCCTGCAGTACGGCTTCGGCTGCGTGCGCCGGCCCACCGAGACAGGCGATCGCGCGTGACCGCACACGCGAACCGACGTACTCGCTGGGAAGCGTGCCCAGCGGCGGTACTAGGCCCTTCGAGAGCACGAGAATCGCGCTGCGCGAGCCAATCCGGTCGGCCGACTGAGCCACCGCGTTGGGCAGCTCCTTCGACGGAGCGGCGAAGACGATCAGATCCTGACCCGAGAGCTCGATCTGGCCGACCTGCCTAACTTCGAGCTCGGGCGGAATGTCGACCTCGGGCAGGCGGTCGTTGCGGCGCTCGGCGTTGATCCGCTCGGCCTGCTCGTGGCTGCGGGTACCCAGCTCGACCTCGAGACCGGCCTGCGAGAGCAGAACCGCCACAGCGGTGCCCCATGAGCCGGCGCCGATCACGGCGACCTTGCGCATCGGCGGAAGGCCGCCAAGCCACTCCCACTGCAACTCGACGCGTGGCCAGATGCGGTTGGTGACCTCCACGGCCAACTCCTGCGAGGGGTTGTGCGTCTGCGGGAAGACCAATGGACTGCCGGCGCGGATGCGGATCTTGCGCGGGTAGACGCGCCACTTGCGCCTCACGTCCTCGGTGCCGATCAGGGCGATCGGCACGATCTGCGCACCGGTCTCTAGCGCCATGCGGCCGACGCCGCGCTTCGGCCGTCCGAGCGCGCCCGGGCGGATTCGCGTTCCCTCCGGGAAGATCACGAGGCTGTCGCCGCGCTTGAGAACCGCGCGCGCGGTCTCGAGCATCTCGGCGTCGGACTGGCCGCGGTCGACCGGGATCGCGCCAAGCGAGTTGAGGAACCACGCTTGTAGGCGGTTCCCGAACAACTCCTTCTTGGCGACGTAGAACAGCGGCTTGCGCGCGATCGCACCGATGATGAACGGATCGAGGAAGCTGCGGTGGTTGGCGGCGAAGATCACGGCGCCGTCCTTGGGAACGTGCTCACGACCGATCCGGTCGAGCCGGAAGTAGATCAGGAAGAACGGAAGCAGCACTGCTCGAACGAGCCAGTAGAGCGGCTTGTTCACACCCTTCTCACGCGTGCGGCGATGGCACTCCTGATAGCGCTGTTCGAGCAGGGCGGCCTTGGCATCGGCGGCGGCCTGCGGTGTGGCGGAGTCTGCCTGCGAGGGCTGGAGTTCTACGGGCACTGTGCGTGTGAGATGGGGGTACGGCGCTGATCGGGGGTACGGCTGCGAAGCCTGTAAGACGGCGGAGGCCGGCGTACCGAAACCGAACACCGGGCGCACCACATGGTTACAGAGCCGCGCGCCAAAGCCGGGAAGGGGACTCGAACCCCTGACCTACCGCTTACAAGGCGGTTGCTCTACCAGCTGAGCTATCCCGGCGCGAAGTCTGAGAGTACGAGCAACGCCGCTGTTTTACGACGCGATGTCACGCCGTTCGAAGAGCAACGCACCCACCGCGGTCAGCGCCGCGGCGACGACCAGAACGAGACCAGCCTGCCCCCAGACGATTCCATTGCTGAGCCAGTCGTTGTAGTAGTAGAAGACCGAGATCTTCTGGATCTCCTCGAATGAGTCCTCGAAGGCCGCGATCACCGGCAGCATGTACATGAGCACCAGCACGCCGCCGGCGAATCCGAGTGTCATGCCGCGACCGCCGCGGGCGCCCGCGACCAGCGCGCCGAACGACGCGATCAGCGACGCCAGCGGGAACAGCGCGAAGCACGAACGCGCGAGATCGGAGTAGCCGAGGTTCACCCCGATCAACTCGGCCGAGACGATCGTGCCGGCCCACAGCAGCACGAGCACGATCGCCAGCGAGGCCGCGGCGGCGAGCGTCGCGCCCGCGACCACCTGCCAGCGCCCAACCGGCGTGCAGAGCAGGTTGTCGAGAAAGTGGCGCTCCTCGGCGGCCGGCAGGCAGTGGTTGAGCACGCCAAGCGGTAGGAAGACGATCGCCCACGGAAAGACGAGACTGAAGAGCTCGCCGTTGAGATAGCCGATCGGCGTACTGAAGGCGGCGGCGTCCTCCATGCCGAAGGCCTTGAGAACCTCCTTCGGGTAGGCCTTGAGCAGCTCTTCGTAGTTGACGTGGCTGATCGACGGGTAGATCGCGACGATCACGATCGACCAGACCAGCATGCCCGCCGCCCAGATCAGGTTGGAACGACTGCGCAGGCGAAGCGTGTGGCCGACGAGCATTGCGATCATGCGCCGTTGTCCTCGTAGAGGCGGACGAATGCGTGCTCGAGACTCGGGCGCTCGCAGACGAGATCGACGACGCGGCCGCGCGTGATCGTGCGCAGCACGGCATCGATCTCACCCGTTACGTCGAACTCGACGACCTTGCCGTCGATGCGAAGGTCGCTGACGCCGGTCAGCGAGCCGAAGTCCGCTTCGTCGGCCGGCTCGTCGAGCACTACGCGCATGTGCTTCGGCGCTCTCGCGAGCATCGAATCGACGGTCTCGACGGCCATCAGGCTGCCCTCGTGAATCATCGCGACACGGTCGCACGCGCGCTCGGCCTCGGCCATGTTGTGCGACGACAGCAGAATCGTGCGGCCCTCTTCGCGCAGCTCGCCGACGATGCGCAGGAACTCCTCCTGCATCAGCGGATCGAGACCGCCGGTCGGTTCGTCGAACATCATCAGCTCTGGCTTGTGTACCAGCGCCTGGATCAGGCCGATCTTCTGGTGGTTTCCGCGTGAGAGCTGCTTCTGCGGCCGGTCGAGATCGGCGCGCAGCCGCTCCGCGAGTTCGTCGGCGTAGCTACCGGCTTCGGCGCCGCGCAGCCGGGCGAAGAACTCGATCACCTGGCGCCCGGTGAGGCCGTCCTCATATGCGAACTCGCTCGGCAGCACGCCCACACGGCGGTGAACTTCGCGGCGGCGGGCCCAAGTGTCGAAGCCGAGCACCGTGCCCGTGCCGCCGGTCGGGCGAATCAATCCCAGCAGCAGGCGGATGGCCGTCGATTTGCCCGCTCCATTCGGGCCCAACAGCCCGTACACCTCGCCGCGTTCGACCGATAGCGAGACGTCTTCGATGCCGCGATGCCTGCCGAACCACTTGGTCAGAGAGTCAGTCTCGATCACCTTGTCCCGAGTAGTGGCGGTCGCGTTCACTGGCGCAAGTATCCCACACGACTCGACGGCCCCCGCCCGGAGGCGCAGGACCGATGCGACCTGGCGCTTCCCCGGCGGCGGCCACGGCCGCCGGGGCTCGCCACCGGACTAGAGAACTACGTTGCGAGACTCGAGGTGCCCGCCGACCTTGCGCTTGACGCGCTGCAGGGCGTTGTCGACGGTCTTCGCGTCGCATCCGAGCTTCTCGCCGATCTGCTCGTAGCTGTAGCCGTCGAGGTAGAGACGCAGGACGTCGCCCTCGAGCTCGCTGAGAGTGGTCGAGAGACAATCGACCAGGCTGCCGAGCTCTTCGCCGCTGATCACCTGTACGACGGGGTCGTGCACGTGGCTGCCGGGCAGCATCTCGTCGAGCGTCTGGTCGCCATCATCGTCACCCGCGCCGGGCGGGCTGTTGAACGAGACGTACTGGTTGAGCGGCGCGTGCTTGTTGCGAGTGCTGGTCTTGACGGCGGTGATGATCTGGCGCGTTATACACAGCTCTGCGAAGTTGCGGAAGCTCGACTCGCGGTCGGTGCGGTAGTCGCGAATCGCCTTGTAGAGACCGACCAGACCTTCCTGGATCAGGTCGTCGGAGTCGCCGCCGACGAGAAAGTACGAACTTGCCTTCAGACGTACGAATCCGTAGTAGCGACGCACCACCATCTCGTAGGCCTCGCTGTTTCCACCCTTTGCGAGGGCGATCAGGTAGTGATCATCAACCTCAGGTAGAGACTTAGACTTCTGACGGATCCGGCCGGCGTTCGTGCGCGGCGCGAGTTCTTCCGATGCCTGATCTTCCTGCTTTGCGACTGCCTGGGATGCAGTGGTCACGTATCCTCCAATTCGGCAACCTTCCCGCAAATCAACGCTTTTTGAGCGTGATCGATGGGCTGGCCACCATTGTGGTCGTGACGCATGCCTCCCAACCTGCGCCATATTTTCCTTTATGTACGGCTCAGGGCTTGATCCCGGCGAACCGGAGGACCTTACCTTGAAGCTGCACTTTAGGTTTAAGTTCAGACGGAATTATTGCGCCTTTATGGAAACCGTGGCGTCCGGTCCCTTTTACTGCATGCGATCTTGCAGAACGGCGTACACCAGCACCGCGGTGGCAGTCGAGACGTTGAGCGAATCGACCTTTCCGCGCATCGGGATGTGTACGAGCGCGTCGCAGCTCTTCGCGACACGCGGGCGCAACCCCCGCCCTTCCGAGCCGACGACCAGCACGACCTTGCCGCTGTAGTCGGGCTGGTCGTAGCGGGCTTCGCCCTCGGCGCTCGCGCCATAGACCCAGGCACCGGCGTCCTTTGCCGTGAGCAGGTAGTCGCCGATGTTGCCGACACGGGCAATCTTCAGGTGCTCGACGGCTCCGGCACTCGTCTTGCAGACCGTCGGTGTGACCTCTGCGCTGCGGCGCTCGGCGATCACGATGCCGCTGGCGCCCGCACTCTCGGCGACCCGCGCCAGCGCGCCGAGATTGTGCGGATCCTGGATCTCGTCGAGCACCAGCACGAGGGCGTCGGGATCGTCGAGCAGCCTCGCGGCGTCGGCGTACACGTAGTCGCTTACCTCGGCGCAGACGCCCTGGTGGTCGTCGACCCCGCTGAGCGCCGCGATCTCGTCGTGTTCGGCGCGCTCCACTGGAGTGTCACCGGCTGCCGCGACCTCTCCCAGCCACGGCTCGCGCGCAGCGGCGGCGGTGGCCCAGATGCGGTTGACCGAGCGCTGTCCGCGCAGGGCTTCGCGAACGGGGTTTCGTCCGTAGAGAATCATCGCGGGGCATTATGGCCCGCCGCGCGGGCCGCCGAGGCTCAGACGGCGCGCAGCTTCGGCCCTTCGGCCGTGTCGCGGATCTCCCAGCCGAGTGCGAGCAGCTCGTCGCGCAGACGGTCGGCGCTTGCGAAGTCCTTGGCCTTGCGGGCTGCCTCGCGCTGCTCGAGCAGCGCCAGCGCGGCCTCGTCGGCTTCGCCGCCGACCGGCTCGTAAACGCTCTCGAGACCGAGCACAGTGAGCGCCTCACGCAGCGCCCTCGCGCCGCCCACTTGCTCGCCGGTGTCGAGCCGACGGTTGGCCTCGCGCACCCACTCCCAGATCGCGGCGATCGCGGCCGGCGTGTTGAAGTCGTCGGCCAGGGCGTCGTAGAACCGTCCCAAAGCCACTTCCAGAGCGGGGTCGACGGAATCGTCATCGGTCAAGCGGGCGACGATCTCGCGCAGTCGTTCGACGTTTGCCGTCGCCTGCGCCAGCGTAGCTTCGGTGCACTCGATCGGCGCGCGATAGTGCCCGCTGACGAAGAACATGATCAGCGTCGACGCGGGAAATGTGTCGAGCGCCTCGTGAAGCTGCCAGACGTTGCCCAGCGACTTGCTCATCTTCTCACCGGTGAAACGCACCATGCCGTTGTGCATCCACGCTCGGGCGAGCGGCTTGCCACGGCCGGCGAAGGTCTGGGCGCATTCGTTCTCGTGATGCGGGAAGACGAGGTCGATGCCGCCGCCGTGCACGTCGAAGTCGACTCCGAGAATCACCTCGCTCATCGCACTGCACTCGATGTGCCAGCCAGGACGGCCGTCGCCCCACGGCGAGGGCCAAGCGGTGTCCTCGTCTGGCTTGCGCGTCTTCCATAGGGCGAAGTCGCGCGCGTCGCGCTTGAGTGAGTTGTCCTCCTCGCCCTGATCCATCTGTTCGGGGTCGCGGTTCGAGAGTTCGCCGTAACGGTCGTAGGAGGGAACGCTGAAGTAGACGTCTCCCCCGCTCTCATAAGCGTGGCCGCGCTCGATCAACGCCTCGATCAAGTCGACGATCTGCGGCACCGTATCGGTGGCCAGTGGCTCGGCGTCGGGCCGGCCCAGGCCCAGGCGGGAGGTGTCGTCGAAATATGCCTGCGTCATCTCGCTTGCCAGCTGGTCGCTGGGCACACCGGCCTCGCGCGCGGCGACGTAGATCTTGTCGTTGATGTCGGTGACGTTCGACGCGAAGGTCACGTCGTAGCCCTCGTGAGCGAGAAATCGCTTGAAGAGCATGAACACGACATAAGGCCGCGCATTGCCGATGTGAATCCGCGAATAGACCGTCGGACCGCAAACATATATGCCGACTTTGCCGGGGTCGCGGACACTGAGCGGCTCGAGCCGGCCGGTTAACGTGTTGTGGATCTTGATCTCGCGCATTGTGCAGGCGGGGGTTATCTACCGCCCCGCGGGCGAAAAGCCTACGCGCGATCGCGCAGTTTCATCAAACGAGCGGAGCTGAGCGTGGCCAGCACGTAGGGAAACTCCGGCCCGTCCGCGCGTCCGGTCAGGCGGGCACGCAGCCCGTGCAGTGCCGGACCGAGCGGGATTCCACGTTCTCGCAGGATGGCTTTGAGGTCGCCGAACACGATGTCGGCGGCAGGCAGGTCGGCGGGAGGCGCCGGCTCGGCGCCGCCGAGCAGTTCGAGCAGAGCACCACTCGCCGCCTCGGCCTCGGGCGAGGCGGCGAGCTTTGCCGCCGCCGCGTCGGCCTCGGGCGGATCGAGCAACTCGCGAACCACACGAGCACAGGCCTCGAACGTGCCGCCGGCCGTGCGCGCCGCGACGATCGCGACGGTCGGCGGGTCGAAACGAAGACGTGAACGCAGCTCCCGGGCCAGCAGCTCATCGTCGAGCGCGCGGATGTGCTGCCCGCCGATCCAATCGAGCTTCTCGAAGTCGAATCGGCTGTCGGCACTGTGCAGGCGCGCCAGGTCGAAACGCGCGGCCATCGCGGCCGGGTCAAGCATCACTTCGTCGACGCCGAAGTCCGCGAGCGACAGGGCCAGCGCGTTGAGGATCGCGGACGCCGGGTAGCCCGCCTCGCGCAGGCCGGCGATCGTCAAGCCAGGGCCACCGGTTTCATGGCCCTCGCGCTTCGAAATCTTCGCGCCGCCGGGAAGCGTGAGCAGCGGTGCATGCACGTAGACCGGCGGCTCGGCGCCGAGCGCGCGGATGATCGCCGACTGCAACTCGGTGTTGCTGAGGTGGTCTCGGCCGCGCAGCACGTGCGTGATGCCGTCTTGTAGATCGTCGACCGCGGCGGCGAGGTTGTAGAGCGCGCTGCCGTCGGCGCGGGCGATCACCCTGCCCTCGAACTCGCGAGCGCCGTCACGGTCGATCGTCGGCAGCTCCGCCAACGCCTCGGCATGACGTTCGGCACGGTCGCTCTGGTGTACGGGACCCCTGTCCCAGTCGATCCCCAGCCAGCGCAGATCGTCGACGATCGCTACCTCGAAGTCGGCGTGCGAGCGTTCGCGGTCGGTGTCGTCGATTCGCAGCAGCAGCTCGGCTTCAGCGCCGGCAGCGGGCGAACGCACGAACATCCAGTTCAGCAGCGCCGTGCGAGCCGACCCGACGTGCAGCGGCCCCGTCGGGCTGGGAGCGAACCTGGCGCGTACCGGCGCGCCGCTCACCGCACCGTTGCCGTGGCCAGCACGGCGATCCCTTCGCCGCGACCGAGATAGCCCATGCCCTCGCCGCGCGTGAACTTCACGTTCACGCGATCGACCGGCAGGCCCAGTGCGCCGGCGAGATTGGCCACCATCGCCTCGCGGTGCAATCCGAGCATCGGCCGCTCGGCGATCACCGTGGCGTCGACGTTGCCCGGCTCGAACGACTTCGATCGCAGCAGGTCGCGCGTCTTCGAGAGCAGCTCGATCGAGTCGGCGCCGGCGTAGGCGGGATCGGTGTCGGGAAAGTGCGCGCCGATGTCGCCAAGCGCTGCCGCACCGAGCAGCGCGTCGGCCACGGCGTGGGCGAGCACATCGGCGTCGGAGTGACCTTCGAGGCCGAGTTCGTATTCGATCGTCACCCCGCCGATCACCAGTGGGCGGCCCGGCACCAACTTGTGCGTGTCAAAGCCGATCCCGCTGCGGATCGTGTCGCCGCTCATCGCTTCACTCACCCCAGCGGTTCCAAACGCCGCCGCCGACCCTCGAAGACGCAGATCTCGTTGATTCCCAGCTCGCGCATCAGCTCAACCGTATCGGCGTAGGCGTACCCGACGTGTCCGGGTTCGTGAGCATCGGACGACAGCGCGAACGGCAGGCCCGCCTCGGCGCACATCTTCAAGAACACCGGAGCCGGGTAGATCTCGCCGACGGGTTTGCGCAGACCGGCGGTCGAGATCTCGACGGCCACGCCGGCGTCGACGAAGGCCTGTACGGCTGGCTCGTAGAAGCGGCGCAGATCGCCATCCGGCAGCGGCCGGCGCGCGCCCCAGTACTTGACGAGGTCGGGATGGGCGATCACGTCGAACAGCCCGCTGCGGGCCGAGTCGGCCAGAGTGGCGAAGTACTCGGTCCAGATTTGCTCGGGCGTGCGGTTCTCGCGCCAGACGTCGTAGTCCTCCCAGTCGAGCGCGGCGCGCTCGAGAAAGTGAACCGAGCCGATCACGTAGTCCCACTCGTGCTCGTCGATCAACTCCGCGACGAGATCGGCCCGGCCGGGCACCCAATCCATTTCGATTCCGAGGCGCAGGTCGGTGGAGCGCACGAAGTCGCAGTACGCGGCGAGGTCGTCGAGCGCGTTGATCTTCCAGAAGGGGTGGTCCCACACGCGCAGGCAGTCGGTGAAGCGGTGAATGTGCTCGCTGACTCCCAGTTCGGTCACGCCGGCGGCGGTCGCGGCCTGGCGGTAGCGGGCGACGTTCTCGGCCGTCATGAAACGGTCGAACGTGGCGGACTCGTCGTCGGGGCGCAGGTGCAGGTGGTAGTCGGTGAGCATCGCGTGGAAGTTAGCCGCGAGCTCGGGCGACGTGACGGCCGCGGACCTCAGGAATCGTTGCGGCGCCGGCTGAGCGACTTCGCCCTCCGCTCGCGCCTGAGCGCGCCGCTTCCCGGCGCCTGCTCGGCGGGCGGGGCGGCCGCGGGCGCCTCCGGAGCGCCGGTTTCGGGTTCGGCGGGACTCACGGGTTCACTCGCGAACGTGACGGCCGGGGTCACCTCAGCGGACTCTCCCGTGGCAGGCGGCGATTCCGGCTCGTCGCTATCGGCCGACTCGGGCATGCGCAGCGGCAGGTACGCCGTGAAAGTCGACCCCGCGCCAGGCTCGCTCTCGACGGCCAGCCGCCCGCCGTGCAATTCGATCATCTGCTTGGCGATCGGCAGGCCGAGCCCGGTGCCGGGGATGCGCTCGGTGGTGCTCGCGCGGAAGAACGGTTCAGCCAGCTGCGGCAGCTCGTCTTTGGGTACGCCGGGGCCCCAGTCGACCACGCTGACCACGGCCTGGCGGTTCACGCGGAAGGCACGCACGACGACGGCCTGGCCCTCGGGGCTGTACTTCAGCGCGTTGCCGATCAGGTTGCCGAAGGCCTGCTTCAGCCGCAGCGGCTCACCCGATACGACGAGGTCGCCGGTGTCGACGAGCACGAGGTCGACCTTCTTCTCGGTCGCCATCGGAAGCATCTCGGCCTTCAGCTCGCGCAGCAACAGCCGGATGTCGACTGGCTCGGGCTTCAGCGTCACCTTGCCGCTCTGCACGCGTGAAAGCGTCAGCAGGTCGTTGATCAGTTCGTCAAGCGTGCGCGCGTTGCGTTCGGCGACCTGCACGTAACGCAGTTGATCGGGCGTCAGATCGCCGGCTTCGCCACCGACCAGCAACTCCAGGTAGCCGCGTAGCGAGGTGATCGGCGTGCGCAGCTCGTGCGAGACCGACGAAACGAAGCGCGTGCGTGCCGCCGACAACTCGTGCAGCTGCTGCACGTGTTGCTGCACTTCGTCGGCCATCTGGTTGAAGGCACTCGACGCCAGCAGGATCTCGTCGACGCCACTCGGCTTGACGCGCGCCGAGAGATCGCCGTGCCCGAGCCTGCGCGAGGCGTCCGCCAGCTCGTCGAGCGGCTGGAGCATCTCACGGCGCAGCCATAGCATCACGCCAAGACTCGTCGCCAGGATCAGCAGGCCGGCGGCGACGATCAGGCCGATGTTCACGATCTGGCGGGTGCGCAGGGCGTCGCCGGCTTCCTCCTGCAGGCGCAAGAGCTCGTTCTGCAACGCCAGGCCCTGTTCGTTGATCTGCTTGACCCGACCGAGCGAGGCCTGACCGCCGATAAGCTGGCGCGCCGCCGCGTCGTGCCCGTCGATCTTCAACTGGACGGCGTGCTCGCCGAACTCCTCGAGGTAACCCGTCACGTTGTCGACGTAGGCGTCGACCCGCACTTGCAGCACCGAGTCGAGATTGGGACCGATCTGTGAGGAGATCAGCAGGATCTGACCGCGAGCCTGCGTAAACGGTCCGAGCCGCAGCTCGTCGCCGGTGTTCACGAACTCGCGCACCGCGAGACGCGACCGCTCGAACTCGTTCTGAACGCCACGGATGTAGAGCGTGTCTCCGGTGCGGGTCTCGACGTCTTCGCTGATCCTGATCATCGAAATGCCGCCGACCACGCCGACGATCAGCACCACCACGATCATGGCTATCTGCGCGGCGACGCTGATTCTCAGCAGCCGCCTGAAGTTCAGCGCAGACCTTTGTGAAGTTCTGTCGTCACGCGGCATCCAGGAATCCCCTTGAATTGTTACATTCCGATCGTACGGCCGAACCGGCCTGTCCGCATTACGGGCGCCGAACCGGAATCAGCAGAGCGGTTGCATTGAACGATCTCAACGACGATCAGCCAACTCAGTCCGACCGTGCTGAACGGCCGAAAGTGCTCGTCGCCGACGACAACGACGACATTCGCGACCTGCTCAGCGCGCGGCTCGAGTTGCGCGGATTCGATGTGATTACGGCGCCCGACGGCAAGGCGGCACTCGACGCCGCGCTCGAACACCTGCCGGACGTGATCGTGCTCGACTGGGTGATGCCCGTCATCCAGGGCCACGAGCTATGCGTGAAGCTGAAGACCGACCCGCTGACACAGGGCATTCCGGTGATGATGCTGACGGCGCGCGGCGAGGAAGAGGACCGCCTGCTCGGCATGGACCTCGGCGCCGACGCCTACATGGTCAAGCCCTTCGACATCGACGAACTGGAGCAGACGTTGCGGCGATTGCTCGACGACGCCGCCGGCGGCGGACCGACTAACGATCTCTACCAGTTGCTGCTCTAACGCGGGGGGCCCGCAGCGAGCAAGCCGGCCGCCAGCCGCAGATCCGCCTGCGTGGTCACCTTCGGGTTCGGGTCGGTCCAGGGCAGCACGACCACTCTGCCGCCGGCGGCCTCGATCAGCGACGCGTCGTCAGTCGCGGCGGCGATCGTCTCGTCGGACACGGGAGCGCTGGGCGGCAGTCCGAGCGCGGCGGCGAGCGCCGCGCCGCGGAAGGCCTGCGGAGTCTGAACGGCCCAGAGCGTGGATCTGTCGAGCGTCGCCGAGACGACCCCGTCAGCATCGGCCTGCTTGATCGTGTCGGATACCGGCGCGGCGGGCACCAGCGCGTCGGCTTGGCCATCTGCCAGCAGGCCATCGACGCAGGCGTCAATCAACGCCGGACCAGCCAGCGGACGCGCGGCGTCGTGTACGAGCACGACGTCAGGCGCGACGATGCCTTCCGGCGACGCGACCGGGTCATCGCTCGCCATCGCCACACGCAACGCTTCTCGCACGGAGTGCGAGCGCGTACTGCCGCCGGCACAGAGCGAGACCTGCAATCCGGCGGCGCGAGCGGGGGCAAGCTCGTCTTCGAAGCGCGCGAGTTCAGCGGCACGCCCAGCGACGACAACGTGCCGTACCGAACGGCAGTGCACGAAGGCTTCGAGGGTCCAGGCCAGCAGCGACCTGCCCGCACAATCGACGAGCGCCTTGGGGCCCTCGGCCCCTAGGCGCTCACCGGACCCGCCCGCCGCGATCAGCGCCACCGGCGCCGATCGCGGATCAGGGGCGGGGTTCATGCTCGCTCCCCCCGGATGCTCTGAGTCATACGAACATGGTCATACGAACATGCCTCACCCAGAGCCAGGTGGCCGGCTGCCACATCCGCTTACGCGGCGGGCGCAGCCTCTCCCTGGCCGAGCAAGTCGTCTACGTGCGCCTCGGCATCTTCCTCTGACATGTCCAGCGCGTACATGAACTCGCTGGCGAGGATGCGCTTGGCACGCACGAACATCTGCTTCTCACCCGACGAAAGGCCCTTCTCGCCCTCGAGCGCGGCAAGGTTGCGAATGACCTCGGCCAGCTCGAAGATGTCGCCGGTGCGAATCTTTTCGCGGTTGTGCTTGAAGCGACGGTTCCAGTTGCCCGGCATGTCGCTGACCTCGTCTTGCAGCACGCCGACGACCTTCTTGACCGTGACGTGATCGATCACGCGTCGCAGCCCGGCGACGCCGGTGTTCTCACACGGCACCATCACGGTCATGTCGTTGTGAAGGATCTGGATGGTGAGGTACTCGCGCTTCTCGCCAAGCAGGATCTTCTTCTCCTTCTTGAGCACCTTGCCCGCACCGTGGTGCGGGTAGACGACCTTGTCGCCGACCTTGAATTTGACCGGCGGAGCCTTGGGCTCGAGATCGAGGTCTTCGAGTTCCAAATCGAGAGTTTCTGAATCGGAAATGGTCTTTCCCTCCTACTTAAGCGGTCGCTCGCGGACACAGTGCGTCACGTATGCGTGGGAACGGTGCTTTTCAGCGGTGCAGTGCATACGTCACGCCTGCATGTAGCGGTCGACCATGTTGATCTCCTGAAGGCGCTTGAGTCCCTCACGAATGTCTTTGGCGCGCACGTCGCCAACGCCCTCGACTGCCTCGAGTTCGGAGTCGTCGGCCGAGAGCAGCTCGTCAAGGCCGCCAAACGCGTTGACGATGTCTTGGACGACCATCTTCGGCAGTCGCGGGATGCGTGAAAGGATGCGGTAACCACGCGGCGCCACCACGTGGTCGATGGTGTTCATCTTGCGGTCGTAGCCGAGCAGTTCTGCCAGGCGACCGAAATCGAGCAGGTCCTGGTGGCCCATGCGGGCGAGCTGGTCTACGACCTGGGCGTACATCTCGTCGGTGTCCTCGCCGATGTAGTCGCGCACGAGACCGAACTTTTCGGCGGCGACGCCGATCATGGTCTCTTCGAGCTGCATCTCGATCAGGCGGCCCTCGGAGCCGAGCTCGACGATGTAGCGCTCGACCTCGACGCTCATGCGCGTGATCAACTCGGCGCGCTGAAGCACGGTGAGCACGTCGTGCATGTAGGCGCGGCCTTCGAATTCAAGAAGTGTGAGCCGGCTGCTGACCTGGTCGAGGCGGCGGCGGTACTTGTCGAGCGTCGCGAGCGCCTGGTTGGCCTTGGCCAGCACTTCGGGGATGTCGACCATCACGTACTTGTTGTTGTCGACGTAGAGCGAGACGACCTCGCGGCGGGCGCTGATCGCCAGCACGATCGCGTCGGACTGTTTGGCGACGCGCTCGGCGGTGCGGTGGCGGGTGCCGGTCTCGACCGAATGGATGGTGGGGTCGGGCATTAGCTGCACGTTGGCCCAGGCGATCTTGCCGGCATTGGCGCTGAGGATGATGGCGCCGTCCATTTTCGCCACCTGGTAGAGCATGGCCGGGGTGTAATCGAGGTCGAGCCTGATGCCACCGCTGAACATGAAGGCGAGCTCTTCGGGCTCGCAGATGATGATCAGCGCACCAGTGCCGCCCTGAAGCACGTCGTCGATGCCCTCGCGGATGAATGTACCGGGCGCGACCATCTCGAGCGCACGGAGCAGCTTGGGTTCTAGCCGCGTGTGGATGTCTACCGAGTCTTCACCTACACGCTGTGCCATTCCATATATTGTAGGGCATCGGCATTTGGCTTTGTGATGCGGGTTTGCGGGGTAGTGAGTTAACCATAATCTGGCCGGTGGCACCCGCTCGACCGGCCATCCCGGCGAACCCGGACCGTACGAAGTTTCAGTGACCCGTGACCGGCTGCTGCTCGTGGTGCAGAACCCAGTGCGACTGGGTCGTGGGATACGCGCCCTCGAGCCAGGCATTGACGACTCGTGGCCAGACGCGATAGAGCGCCGCGTCGGAGAGCTCGCCCTCAGGCGATAGCTCCTCCCTGGTCATCACGTACTTGTCCATGTACTTGTGCATCACCGAGATTGCCGGCTCGGAGTTGAATACGTCGTCCCAAGTGCAGACCTGTTCGACGGCGCCGTCGATGATCACGACGTCGTCGGCGCTCTCGACGTGCAGTACACAGCGAGGACTGTGAGCGAGGTTCTTGCCCTTTACGCTCGAACGCCCGGTCGAGAACCAGATCGTTCCGTCGTGATAGACGCCCCAAACCGGACGCGCGTGCGGCGCGCCGTCGGGTTTCACGGTCACGAGCCAGTAGCTGCTGCTGGTGATCAGCTTCCGCTCGACCCAGTTCCATTCGAGCGGTTGGTTTTCGGACTCGTGCGAATGGCTGTCGTGCAGGGGGTCCATCGCCTAGCCAGGGTAGAAGAGGTACTCCCTCTGCGCAAGTACCCATCGGAGGTATTTCGCTGCACTTTCACTTGTTTTCGGCCCTACTACTGAGTAGAGAATGCTGCGGAAACCGCTTGGGCAAGACTCTTGAGACGGTCGCCGCCCTCGTCTGGCGGCGCCAAAACGCCGTGCAAACCGAACTTGGCGGCCTCTTCACGGCGGCGGTCGCCGTGCGGAACGCCGCGCAGCTCACCGGTGAGGCCGAGCTCGCCGAAGCAGGCCAGTGGCAAGTGCTGTTCGTCGTCGCTAGGGGCGGTGCCGGAGCGCAGCGGCCGCCCGCGCAACGCTGAAACGATCGCCAGCGCCATTGCCAGGTCCGCGGCGGGCTCGTCGACCCGTACGCCGCCGGCGACATTGACGAAAACATCGTGCGAACCCAGACCGACGCGGGCGTGACGCCCGAGCACCGCGAGCACCAGCGCAAGACGATTGCGATCGACGCCGTTGGCCACGCGGCGCGGCGGCACGATCTCGGATGGCGCGACGAGCGCCTGAATCTCGACGAGCAGCGGCCGCGTGCCCTCCATCGCGCAGAACACCACCGAGCCCGCGTTGCCCGAGGCCTCACCGACAAACCGTGCCGAAGCGTCGAGGATCTCGACAAGGCCCCCCTGGCGCATCTCGAAGACGCCCACCTCGTTGGTAGAACCGAAGCGATTCTTCAGTGAACGAAGCGTGCGGTAGCTGCGCTCGCGCTCGCCCTCGAACTGAAGCACGCAGTCGACGAGGTGCTCGAGCACACGTGGGCCGGCGAGCGAACCCTCCTTTGTGACGTGACCGACGATCAACATGGCGATCTGGCGCGACTTGGCCAGCTGCATCAACCGCGCGGCGACCTCGCGCACCTGGCCGACGCTGCCGGGCGCGCCGGTTAGATCGGGGCAGTAGAGGGTTTGCACGCTGTCGATTACGACTACGCGCGGGTTGGCGGCGACGATCGCCTCGAGCACGACGTTGAGATCGGTTTCGGCCAGCACCGGGACGTGCAACGCGTGCAAGCCGAGGCGCTCGTGACGTAGGCGTATCTGCTCGGGCGACTCCTCGCCAGAGACGTAGAGCACCGGCTCTCCGGCGGCTACCAGCTTGCCGAGCGCATCGCCGGTAAGCGTGCTCTTGCCGATTCCCGGTGACCCGCCCAGCAGTACCAACGAGCCGGGAACGATGCCGAAGCCGGCGGGGCCGCCGCCCAGCACCCGGTCGAACTCGCCGATGCCGGTTGGAATGCGCTTGACGTCGGCGGCGCGGACTTCGCTGAGCAGGACCGGGCCGGCGGATGGGAACGCGGCGCTTGAGACCGGGTGCGAGGCAGGGCCCGCGGCACGCAAGCCCGGCGCAGCATCTCGTGCCGATGCGACACCGCCCGTCGGCGAAGCGGCCCGGCTCGAAAAAGCAGCACCGGCCTGCGCGGCGGCATTGCGAGCACGCGGATCGATGCGTTCGGGTGGCCGCTCCTCGATGAGCGTGTTCCATTCGCCGCACCCTGGGCACTGGCCGTGCCACTTGGCCTCGACCGTTCCGCACTCGGTACACGCCCAGACCGGCTGATGTGACTTGTGAGTAGATTTGGCCATACCGAGAACATATGTTCGTGTTCGGACGGATTGCCGCAAAGCCAGGTCCCAAGCGGTTTTTCACTATCAACAAAGGCCGTTGCAAGAATTTTCACATGTGACCTTGCGCGTTTCGCCAATCACCACTATGATGCTTGGAGTCGGTTGTTCCCGAACAGGAATTGGGTAGTCATTCTTCCGGCCCACCGGTTCTCGCACTCGGAAATTGCGGGAAACCGAAAAAATCGAACAGCGTGATCACGTGAGACTGGGCCGCCCGATGCGGGTTTGCGGGCCACTCCGCGAGTCCACAACCCCGAGATTGCGCGCAGCCACACATGAGATAAGGAGTCTCTGGTGACGTTTCTCGGCAAACTCGGCGAAGTTTCGGGATCAAATCGAACAAGTCTCTTGGAACGCGGTGTCACGGTGGACGACCGCACCCTCGTCAACGACGACGGCGCCCCCTACGTCCGCAATCCGCAGATCGACGAGATCCGCGAGCGCGTGCTCAGTCGCCGCGACCGGCAGCCAAACCCGCGCCGCCGCGCCGCCGACAACCCGCGCGTCAGCGTCGTCGTTCCGGCCCGCAACGAAGCTAAGAACCTGCCGATCGTGTTCGACACGATCCCTGAGGACGTCTTCGAGATCGTCGTCGTCGACGGCGACTCCACCGATGGCACCGCCGAAGTCGCGCGCAGCCTGCGCGACAACGTGCGCGTCGTCGGCCAGACCAGGCCGGGCAAGGGCAATGCGCTGATCTGCGGCTTCGAGGCGGCGCGCGGCGACATCATCGTGATGATCGACGCCGACGGCTCAATGGATGGCACCGAGATCCCGCTTTACGTCGACGCGCTCGTCGGCGGAGCCGACTTCGTGAAAGGTTCGCGCTACATGGACGGCGCCGGCTCGTCCGACATCACCCTGATCCGCAGCACCGGCAACCACGCGCTGCGCCTGATGGTCAACACGCTGTTCGGCACGCGCTACACCGACCTTTGCTACGGCTACGCCGCCTTCTGGCGCTGGACGCTGCCGCAGCTCGCGCTCGACTGCGACGGCTTCGAGGTCGAAACGATGATGAACATCCGCGCGCACACCGCGGGGCTCAACATCGCCGAGGTCCCAACCTGGGAACACGACCGCATCCACGGCGAGAGCAACCTCAACGCCACGCGCGACGGACTGCGGATCCTCAAGGTAATCATCTCGGAGCGTCTCGCCCCGAAGCGTGGACGTAAGCGCTTTGCCGCCAGCGCCGCGCCGGGCGCCAACGCTCCGGTCGCCGGCGAGGCCGCGTCGATCGCCTGAACAAATCGCTGCCGCCCGGCACGACGCCGGGCGCTACGAACATAATCTTCAAGACCGGAGCAGCGCCGGGCCGCCGGCCCGCCACGACTTCGCAGAGGTGAACCAAAACGTGGCCGACTCAAGCGCCCCGCGCCCCACGCGGCATGACATAGCGGGTGACCGCATCCCCGTACTGCTGTACCACTCGGTCAGCGACGCGCCGCACCCGGCAATCGCCGAGTTCTCGACCGGTATCGGCGAGTTCGCCGAGCACGTGCGCGCGATCGCCGAGAGCGACCGCGAAGCGGTCACCTTCGGAGAGCTCGCCGCCCGACTCGCGGCGCGCGACCACGCGCGTCTAAGCGGCCTGGTTTGCGTGACCTTCGACGACGGCTGGGCCGACAACCTCGCGGCGGCCCGCTTGCTTTCCGAGACCGGCCTACCGGCGACGTTCTTCGTTACCAGCGGATTCGTCGACAGCGCGGCGATGCTGACGACCGATGAGCTGCGCGAGCTCGCCGCCCTGCCCGGGATCGAGATCGGCGCGCACAGCGTCTCGCACCCGTATCTCGACGAACTCGACGACCGCGCGCTGACGCGCGAGGTGCGCGAGTGCCGCCAGTGGCTGCGCGGCGCGCTCGGATTCGAGATCGACAGCTTCGCCTACCCGCACGGAGCACACGGGGCGCGTGTCCGCCAGGCCGTGATCGACGCAGGCTTCAAATCGGCCGCCGCGGTCAAGAACGCGATCTCCCATCCACGCGACGACATCTACGCCGTCGCACGCTGGACCGTGCTCGAGCAGCACGACGCCGGCGAAGTGCGAGAGCTGCTTGCCGGCACCAGTGGCCAGCCGGCATGGAGTGGCGAGAAGCTTCGCACCAAGGCATACCGGGCCTTTCGCCGCGCGCGCCGCTCGATCCGCGGAGTCGACGGCGGCCTCGCCGGCGACGAGGACTACCGGTCGCACGAGGAGCGGGCCAACGGTCACAAATTCCTCGACGACAAAAACGACGCGGTCAGCAGCGAGTCGATCGAGGGCACAGCCAGCGCCGGCGACGGGGGCGACGGGTGAGCATCCAGTCGATCGACGCGCCGATCGCGGTGCGCACGATCGACGTCGGCGTCGAGCCAGTCGACGTCTCGCTCGGCCGCGACCCCGATGGACGCGAGTACAACGCTCTTTACGCAATCGCGACGCGCGGCGGACTCGCGATCGGCGCCTTCTTCGTACGCGCGGTCGGCGGAACGATTACCTCCGGCGCATTGCGGGCGGCTATCGCCGAGCATGCCGTGACGGCAAGCGAAGACCGTCAGCCGGCCAGCGACTTCGCTCCGCTGGTTTCGGTCGTGATCTGTGCGATCGACGGCGGGTACGCCGCGGTGCGAACGGTCGAGACGATCCTCTCCGGCGACTACCCGGCGATCGAAGTGATCGTCGTCAACAACCGGCCAGGCAACGGTGCCCTGGATCCCGTCGCCGCCGCCTTCGCCGACGATCCGCGCGTTCGCACCGCGGAGGAACCCCGGCCCGGCCTGTCGTACGCACGAAACGCCGGCATCGCGGAGGCACGCGGCGAGATCGTCGCCTTCACCGACGACGACGCCGTACCCGACGCGCGCTGGATCGAGCGGATCGTTGCCGCTTTCGCCGAGAACCCCGGCGCATCGTGCGTTACGGGATTGATCGTCCCGCTCGCGCTCGACACCGACGCACAGGTGCTGCTCGAGCGCTTCGCAGGCTTTTCGAAGGGCTTCTCGCGCAGGCGCTGGTCGCTCGCCGAGTGCAGCGACGAACCGATGTTCCCCTATCGCGCGGGCCAGTTCGGCAGCGGGGCGAACATCGCCTTGCGCCGCGGAGCCCTCGACCTGCTCGGCGGGTACGACGACGCGCTCGGCATCGGAACGCCGGCCCACGGTGGCGAAGACCTCGATCTGTTCATACGGGTGCTGATGCACGGCATGGAACTCGTCTACGAGCCCGCGGCGATGGTCTGGCACGAACACCCGCGCACGATCGAGCACATCGAGCGCGAGGTTTCGCTCTACGGCTCAGGACTCACGGCAGCGCTGTTCAAACAGCTGATCCACGGCCCACGGCGCCGGCGGCTGATCGGCGGCCTCGGCTCGGGAGCGCGCTACGCACTGAGCCCCTCTTCAGAGAAGAACGAGCGCAAGGGCGCGGACTTCCCGCTCGCCTACACCCTCGCCGAACTGCGCGGCATGCTCTACGGACCGATCGGATACCTGCGCTCGCGTCGCTTCGTGCGGCGCAACAAGACGTCGCGCGGAGCCAAGCGAGGCGCGCTGATGGGCCTGCTGATCGCACTGGGAATGCTTGGCGGCGGCGAGTCGACCGAATCCGCCAGGGCCGAGACGGGTGAGAGCACTCGCACCGTGCGCATGTCTGCTCGCGACAAGTCCGGCGGCGGGCCGCCGCCCGAACTGAAACCGCTGGATTCTTCATCGAACCCCGTGCGCTTCGAACCCACCTGGGTCGACGAAGTCGAATTGACGGCTCCGGCGGCGGATCTCGTGGCCGGTCCACGCGACGACGGCGGCGACTACACCCGCGCGTCGCTGCTCGTACGGCTCGATGGTGAGCCGCTCGGCTTTGTCGCGGTGCCGCTGATCGACGGCCGGATCGGCGGCGCCGAGCTGCGGGCCGCGATCGACGAGCTGCTCGGCACGCGCGCGCGAGAGCGGCGCCTCGAGATCGCGTCGCGGCGCACCGCGCCGGCCGGAACGCCATTCGCCAGCGTCGTGATCTGCAGTCGCGACCGTGCAGAGTCGCTGGCCCGCACACTCGGCAGCGCCCTGGCGCTCGACTACCCCGGCTTCGAGATCGTCGTCGTCGACAACGCGCCCG
>JACRKX010000057.1 GCA_016219715.1 Actinomycetota bacterium
AGTCATTCAGGTCGTCAACCCCGGCAGCGTGGGCCTGCCATTCGACGGAGACCGGCGCGCCGCCTACGCCATGCTGCGCGACGACGGCTCATTCGAACTGCGACGTGTGGAGTACGACGTCGAGGCGGCGATTAGCGCGTATGGCGTGCCCGATGGGCACCGCGATAGCAACGAAGACGATGGTGAGAGTCGCGACGATGACGAGCGCGGCGAACACGCTGCCGAGTGGACGCGACTGGCCGTGCGGCGTCTGCGCGCGGCGCGACCAACGGCGTAGGGTTGGCTGGCGTGGGGTCGCCCGCGGCTAGCAGCGCGAAGTCCGCAATTTGGGCCAAACTTTGTGTGAATCGTCATTCCTCCCTTTCCCCGAGGGAAAAGGAGGAAGGTCATTCCGCACAATGTTTGACGCAAAATGCGGAAATCTCCACGACCGGTCTGGCGAGCTGCCGGTTCCTGGCTCCGTCACGCCCCTGATGCGCCGCCGCACCCGAGGCCCCCGCGCCCTTGAGGCGCTGCCGCGCCCTGAGGCCCCGCGCCCCTGAGGCTCCGCACGCCCTCGCGCCCTGGGGCCCCGCGCCCCTGAGGCTCCGCACGCCCTCGCGCCCTGAGGCTCTGCCACGCCCTGGGATCCCGCCCCCCTTGAGGCCCTTTGCCACGCCCCAGACTCCCCCGCGCCCCTAAGGCTCCCCAGCGCCCCGAGGCCCCACCACGCCCCTCGTCAACCTCAGCGCGCGACACGCCGTGGCCCAAGCCCCCTAAACCAGCCTGAGAGTGGCGCCGTTGCGCCGCAGCCAGTCTCGCGACTCGCGCCAGTCGGGCACACGGCGCTCGAGTAGCGCCCAGAAGCGCGGCGAGTGGTCGCGCACCTCGATATGCGCGGCCTCGTGCTCGATCACGTAGTCGAATACCGCCTCGGGCGCCAGCAATAGGCGCCAGTTGAAGCTGATCGTGCCGCTCGTGGAGCTGCTGCCCCAGCGCGTGCGCTGGTCGCGAATCGCCACGCGCGAATAAGAAGTGCCGTTGCGTGCCACGGCGGCGTCGAGCCGGCAAACGCACTCCTCGCGTGCGCGGCGGCGGTACCAGCGCTCCAGCAGCGCCGCTACCGACTCGCGCGAGTGGTCGCGTGAGTGCACGCGCAACTCAGCGGCCGCGCGCGCCCATCCGACGCGTTCGGAGTCTCCCGGCAGCAGCCGCAGCGTGAGGTCCTCGCCGAGGAACGGCACGACGTCGCCCTCCCCCAGCCCGCGCGCGGCGACGGCGTCTTCGTGGGCGGCCAGCTTGACCAGCGTGCGCAGGATCCACTCGCGGCGCTCGCGCACGAAGACGTGCGCCTCGCGCTCGGCCGCATGGCGCGGCAGCGTGACAATCACCCCACGCTCGCTGACGGTGATGCGCAGGTGCTTCGCCCGCTCGCTGCGGCGAAGCTCATACTCGAATCCCAGCTCGGACGGGCGGCTGCGCAGCAGCGCCACGCCTACTCCCACTCGATCGTGGCCGGCGGCTTAGAAGAGATGTCGAGCGTGACGCGGTTGACGCCGCGGATCTCGTTTATCAGGCGCTTCGAGACGGTCTCGAGCAGGTCGTATGGCAGCCGGGCCCAGTCGGCAGTCATCGCGTCGTCGCTCGTCACGGCGCGGATCACGATCGGGTAGGCGTAGCTGCGTTCGTCGCCCTGCACTCCAACAGAGCGCACCACCGGAAGCACACAGAAGCTCTGCCACAGCTCGCGGTACAGGCCGGCCTTGCGGATCTCGTCCTGCAGGATCGCGTCGGCCTCGCGGACGATGTCGAGTCGCTCCTCGTTGACCTCGCCGCCGACGATGCGGATCGCGAGACCCGGTCCGGGGAACGGCTGCCGCCAGACGAGTCGCTCGGGCATGCCCAGCTCGGCGCCGACGGCGCGCACTTCGTCTTTGAACAACCAGCGCAGCGGCTCGACTAGCTCGAAGTCCATGTCTTCTGGAAGGCCGCCGACGTTGTGGTGCGACTTGATCACGGCGGTGCCGTGGCCGGCGCCGCTCTCGATCACGTCTGAGTACAGCGTGCCCTGCACGAGGAACTTGGCGTCGATCTTGCCGGCCTCATCTTCGAAGGTGCGGATGAACTGGTCGCCGATCGTCTTGCGCTTTTCTTCGGGGTCGGTAACGCTGGCGAGACGCGACAGGAAGACCTCGGAGGCGTCGACGTGGATCAGCGGCACTTCGAAGTGGTCGCGGAAGACGCTGACCACCTGCTCGGCCTCGTTCTTGCGCATCATGCCGTGGTCGACGAACACGCAAGTCAGCTGGTCGCCGACGGCCTTGTGTACGAGCAGCGCCGCGACGGAACTGTCTACGCCGCCGGAGAGCCCGCAGATCACTTTGCCCTCGCCCACCTGAGCGCGGATCTTGGCGATCTGCTCGTCGATCACCGACGCTGGGCTCCAGCGGCCATCGGCGCCGCAGACGTCGTACAGGAAGCGCTTGAGCACATCGGTGCCGTATGGCGTGTGAACGACCTCCGGGTGGAACTGAATGCCGTAGAGCCCGCGCTCGACGTTTTCGAAGGCGGCGACGGGCGACTCGTCGCTGGCGGCCAGCGCCGTGAAGCCGGGCGGCGGCTCGTAAACGGTGTCGCGGTGACTCATCCAGCACTGCTGCTCGTCGGGAAGATCGCGCAACAGCTTGCCGTGTTCTCGCACGTGCAGATTCGACCGGCCGAACTCGCCGATCTCGGCGCTCTCGACCCGGCCGCCGAGCTTCAGCGCCATCGCTTGCATTCCGTAACAGATGCCCAGCACCGGCACGCCCAGCTCGAGCAGCTCGCTGCGCAGCTCGGGAGCGTCGTCGGCGTAGACCGAGGCAGGTCCTCCGGAGAGGATGATGCCGGCGGGCTCGCGCTCGCGCAGCGCGTCGACGGAGATGTCGCTTGGCAACAGCTCGGAGTAGACGCCGCACTCGCGCACGCGGCGCGCGATCAGCTGGCTGTACTGCCCGCCGAAGTCGAGCACCAGCACCTCCTGAGCGATCAGCGGCGAATCGGCGGCGGCCCCGCCGGCGACGCCGGCCTCGATCGCCGCGTCGCCTACGGGTGCCTCTGAAGTGCCGCTCACGTCTGCCCGCTCACGTCTGCGCTGCCCCGGCCGTCGACCGGCCTAGGACTGGTCGACGCCGACGGCCACGGCCGTACGCCCATTGGAGCCCATGCCGACCGACTGGGCGCGCTGTAGCTGCTTGCCCTCGGTCTGCAGCGACGGGGCGACCATCACCTCGGCGCGGTGGAACTCGGCGATGTCGGCGTAGCCGGTGGTGGCCATCGAGGTGCGAAGACCGCCCATCAGGTTGAACGTGCCGTCGTTCTCGTTTGCCGGACCCATCAGGATCTGCTCGAGCGAGCCGTTCTGCTCGGTGCGCACGCGGGCGCCGCGCGGCAGCGTGGGGTGGAAAGTGGCCATGCCCCAGTGGAAGCCGCGACCGGGCGCCTCGTAGGCACGCGCCAGCGGAGAACCGATCATCACGGCGTCGGCGCCACAGGCGATCGCCTTGCTGACATCGCCGCCGTTGCGCATGCCACCGTCGGCGATCACGTTGACGTACTCGCCGGTCTCGAGCATGTGCTGGCTACGCGCCGCCTGAACATCGGCGATCGCGGTGGCCTGCGGCACGCCCACGCCCAGCACGCCGCGCGTTGTGCAGGCGGCGCCGGGACCGACGCCGACCAGCACGCCGACACAGCCGGTGCGCATCAGGTGAAGGCCGGTGGAGTACGAGGCGCAACCGCCCAGCACGCACGGAATCGGCACTTCCTGGATGAACTTCTTGAGGTTGAGCGGCTCGACCGTGGTGCTGACGTGCTCGGCGCTGATCACGGTGCCCTGAATGACGAGGATGTCGAGGCCGGCCTCGAGCGCAATCTCGTAGTACTCAGTGACCTTCTGCGGTGTCAGCGACGCGGCGGTGACGACGCCCTGCTCCTTGATCTCGCGGATGCGCTGGGCGATCAGCTCTGGCTTGATCGGCTGCTCATAGATTTTTTGCATCTCGGCCGTGGCGACCTCGGGCGGGTAGCCGGCAATCTTGTCGAGCTGCTCCTCGGCGTCTTCGTAACGCGTGAAGATTCCCTCGAGGTTGAGCACGCCGAGTCCGCCGAGTTTGCCGATGATGCCCGCGGTCTTCGGCGAGATGACTCCGTCCATCGCGCTTCCCAGCAACGGCAGCTCGAAGCGGTAGGGGCCAAGCGTCCAGGAAATGTCGACATCGTCGGGATCGCGGGTGCGACGCGACGGAACGATTGCGATGTCGTCGAACCCGTAGGCGCGGCGACCCTTCTTACCTCGACCGATCTCTACTTCCACAATTCCCTCTGCTTACCGGGCTTGGTCGCCCCGTGTCTCTTGATGCGCCGTACCGCTTGGCACGACCGCCGATTTCGGCTCCCGCGAGGCGCTCGGTCATCGGATCTCTCTCGGCCGCCTGCTTGCGGCGGCGGGATCGGCGACGAACGGCTCTGCAAGGCCGCTGGTCTTTAAGTTATCAGCGGCCTGGACGGCTTAAACCAGCACTCCCAAAGGCGAAACTAATCCCCTGCAAAGCGCGGGAAAGCGTGAAGAGAAACCCGGCGGTCAGGTGGCAACCGGCCGCGTGACGGCCGTCAGCTGCACCTTGTCGATCAGATGGTCGACGGCGGCCGGGTCGAGCGTGCCCGCGCCGAAGTGCTGTGTCGACTCGGCGCCACAGGCCACCGCGTAGCGCAGGGCGGCGTCGTCGTCCAAGCCGATGTAGCGCGCCGTCACGAATCCGGCCAGCAGGGCGTCGCCCGATCCGACCGAAGTGACCGGGTCGAGCACCGGAGCACGAACGTGCATCGTGACGTCGGGCTCTT
Organism: Actinomycetota bacterium; assembly: GCA_016219715.1. Classification (GTDB taxonomy): domain Bacteria; phylum Actinomycetota; class Thermoleophilia; order Solirubrobacterales; family JACPNS01; genus JACPNS01. The sequence continues at coordinate 4,861 of JACRKX010000057.1, forward strand.
CTCCGTAAACGGCCCAGCAGCCGTGCTCGTCGGTGACGATGGCGTTGCGCGCGCCCATCGTGCACAGCTCGGCAGGCGCGGCGGCGAGATCCTCGGCGTCGCCGAACTCACGGCCGACGATCTCCTCGGCCTCGACGACGTTCGGCGACACCAGGTCGGGCTCAGCACGCAGCGCCAGGCTCATCACCTCGCCTTCGGCGTCGATGATCGTGGTGACGTTCTGCTTGCGCAACGCGGCGATCAGTTCGGCGTAAAAGTCGGCTGGGATGCCACGCGGCACCGACCCGGCGAACACGCAGATGTCGGCGCCGCGAGCCAGGTACAGGAGCTTTTCGCGGAACAGCTCGCGCTCGGCCTCGGTAATCACGGGTCCGTGCTCGTTGATTTCGGTCTGCTGGCCGGTGGTCGGATCGATGACGACGGTCGACGTGCGCGACTCCTCGCCGATCCGCACGAAGTCGTTGAGCACCGACTCGGCGGTCAGGTACTCGATGATGCGCGTGCCGGTGGCGCCGCCGGCGAAGCCCGTGGCGATCACCGGCTGGCCGAGGCACTTCAGCGCGCGGGCGACGTTGATGCCCTTGCCGCCGGCCGCGGCGTTCTTCTCGACGGCGCGATGGCGCGAGCCCAGGCGAAAGTGCGGCACGGCGAAGGTGTTGTCGATCGCCGCGTTGAGTGTGACCGTGATGATCATGGTGCGGTTGCGCGTGCCGCCGTGCGTCCGATCCCCTTCGAACTCTGGCGCGCGCGGCGCCGCATCAGCAGCAGGCCAATGATAAACACGACGGCCAATCCGAGCATCACCGGCAGGAAACGCTGGAGTAGATCGAGCATCACCGCTGCCACCGGTGGCTCAGGTACGCCCTTGCGCAGGTAGACCGGCGTCTCGACGGCCTCGCGCCCGTTGCGTGTGACCCGCACCGTGCCGACGCGCGTGCCAGCAGCCAGCGGCCCTTCCAGTTCAGGCGAGGTCGTCACCACCTCGACGCGGTAGCGCTCGCCGTCGCGCAGCGCGAATCGCACGTCGCGCTTCGCGTAGACGGGCGCCTCGATGTCTTGCAGAGCGACCGGTAGATCGGTGATCGTGCGCCCCGACGAGACCGGCTCTACCGACTTGAAGAAGGCACGGCCAAATCGCAACAGCTTGAGGCTGTCGCGGTCGCGGGCGGCTTCGGTGGGCGCACCCATGACGACTGAAACGACACGTGCGTCGTCCTTCGTGGCGGATCCGACGAGCAGATAGCCGGCCTTCATCGTGTGCCCCGTCTTGACTCCGTCGACGAAGTCGTGGCGCAGCACGAGCTTGTTGCGGTTGACGATCCTTCGCGTGCGCGATCCGCTGCGCAGCGTGGCGCGCTTGCGACCGACGATCGCCGACAGTTCGGGATCGTCCATCGCGGCGGCGGCAAGCTTCGCCATGTCACGCGCGGTCGACTGCGTGAGCGGCGTGTCGAGACCGACGGGATTGCCGAACACGGTGTCGGTCATGCCAAGCGCCCGTGCCCGCCTGTTCATCGCCGCCACGAAGTTCGCGCGCGAGCCTCCACCGAGCCGCAACGCAAGCGTGTCGGCTGCGTCATTCGCGCTGTAGAGCATCAACGCCGCGAGCAGGTCGCGCACGGTCATCTTCTCGCCGGGCTTCAGACCCAGAACCGACTCGGCGGCATCGTGCCGGTAGCTCGTCGCGCGCAGAACGTCGCCGGGCTCCGAACGCGATAGCGCCACCAGCGCCGTCATCGTCTTGGTGGTACTGGCGATCAACCGCTTCTGGCGCGGGTGCATGGCCCACAGCGCCCTGCCGGTGGCGGCGTCGGAGACGATGCCGGCCTTCATTGAGACACCGGTCGGCATGCGCGGCGTACGTACGTCCACCGTCTTGGAGGTGACAGTCCGCGTGACGCCGTCGGCGGCGCCGGCCGGCACGGTCGACAGCAGCGCGAGACCTGCCACGAGCACGAGCGCGGCGAACACCACCGCACGAGTACGGCGCGCGGGGCTGTCGAGCGCCGCTTTGGAACCCATCACTTGAGTTTTAGCTTTTGGCCCGGCTGGAGCGCGCGTGGATCGACGTCTGGATTCAGTTCGGCCAACGTGTCGACGTCGACACCCGTCTTCTCGGCGATCGCGGCGAAGCTGTCGCCGGGCTTGACCCGGTAGGTAGCTCGCGTCGGGCCGGTCGAGCCGGTCGCGTCGCCAGACGAATCGGAGGCATTCGCGGACCGCTCGGACGATTCGCCGGCTTCACTCGAAGGCGTGTCCTTGACGTCGCCGCGCGTGGGCGTGTCGGTGCCGCCACTCGAAAGCACAGCCAGCACCGCGATCGCACAGATCACGAGCGCGAGCGGAGCGAGCAAGCGTGCGCTCGAACCGGTCGACCCGGCCGCGGATCGCGCCACGGCGGAACGCCGTTTGATGGCGCCGCGGGAGCGGCCCGGACCGGCACCGGGAGATCCCTCACCGGCGGTACGCACGCGCTTGGGCTCACGCCCTGTGCCTTGCCTGGAAGTGCTCTGCGCTTCGGCCATCGTCCGGCGATCATAACGGCGCGCGGCGCGCGGGAATCCAGCGCTGCAACGCGCGTTACAGCGACCGCCGGGCGGTCGTCAGCCCGAGACCGACCAGATCGAAGCGCGCAGGCCGGCCGCCGCGTTGCGGGCCGCGGTCGACGGGTCGCCCGCCGAGTCACCGGCAGCGCCCACCAGCGCGCGAGAGACGGTGACCAGGGCCGATGCCCGTCCGGCGGTGAAGGCGGCGGCGAGGTCTTCGACCTTGCCACCTTGCGCGCCAACGCCGGGAATCAGGAACACCGCGCGCGGCATCGCGGCTCGCAACCGGCCGATGTGCTCGGGCGCCGTAGCGCCAACGACCGCTCCGAGCGACGAAAGCCCCGACTCGCCGGCGTATCGCTCGCCGAGCCCCGCGACCATCGCAGCCAGCCTGTCGCTGACCGTGCCGCCGCCTTCGACGGTCAGATCCTCGATGTCGGCCGCGCCGGGGTTCGAGGTACGCACGAGGGCGAACACCCCCGCTCCGGCCGCCCAGGCCGATTCGAGGACCGGATCGAGCGAGTCGCCGCCGATCAGCGGATTGACCGTGGCGGCATCGGCGCCGAGCCCCGGAGCGCGACCCCATGGGGTGTCGACTCCGTCGAACAACGCCTGGCCGTAGACCGCGGCCGAAACCGGTACATCGCCGCGCTTACCGTCGGCGATCACGAGCAGTCCGTGCTCGTGAGCCGCTTCGACGGTCTGCTCGAGCGCTCGCCAGCCGGCGGCACCGAGACGCTCGAAGCATGCGAGTTGAAGCTTTACCGCGACACACTCGCCGCCGACGGCGGCGATTACCTGACGGCAGTGAGCCGCGACGGCCTGTGCGGCCAGATCGGCAGATCCAGGTGACGCCGGGGTAGCGGTTGTCCCGAGACCCGTGGATTCGCCAGGGCCGGAGGATGCTCCAGGGCCCGTGGATGTGCCAGGGCCCGTGGGTGTCACGGTGGCCGACTCGCCGCCGCCCTCCACGGCCTCGACCGCCTGCGGCCAGAGCTTGGCCGGGTCGGGGTCGAGGCCGAGGACGAGCTGACTTTCCCGCTCCTCAACGAGCGTGGCGAGCCGGTCGCCGAACGGCTGAGGGTTTGCCCCGATCAGCCGCCCTTGACAGTCTGCTTGAGCTTCGCGCCGGCCGAGAACCTCGGCACCTTGCTGGCCGCGATCTGGATGCGCTCGCCGGTTTGCGGGTTGACGCCCTGGCGCGCGCTGCGCTCCGAGACGCTGAACTTTCCGAAGCCTGTGAACGAAACTTCGCCGCCACGCTTGAGCGTTTCGGAGATCGTCTCGAGCACCGCGTCGACGGCGCGCGTGGCGTCGCTGTTACTGATGCCGGCCTTTTCACGGACCTGGCTGATGAATTCCTGCTTGGTCACAACTGCCTCCTCGTTGAGGGTGAGGTTCGAATCGATCGCAAGCTAACGGCTGACGCGGCGGAACATCGCTTGGAAAGCGGGTTTCCGTGGAATTTCGAGTGATTTTCGTGCTATTTAGGCGCTCACTCGCCTGCGATCGTCATCTCGGCGATCAGTAACGGGGCCGCCAGCCCCGAGCCGCCAAACGGAATCCACCGGCGCTGGGCACCCACGGCGGCGACTGCTCTAAGCATCGAAATCAGGTCGCTGGCGATCGTCGCCTCGCGCACCGGCCCGGCCAATTTGCCGTCCTTGATATCGATGCCGGACGCGCCTACGCTGAAGACTCCGCTGACGGGGTTCACCCCGCTGTGCAGGCCGACGACCTGCGTTACGTAGAGACCGTCGCCGGCCTGGGCGATCAGCTCTTCGAGCGACGAACCTCCGGCCTCGAGCACGATGTTGGTCGCGCCGGGACCGGGACGCCCGCGGTACGAGCCGCGCCGGCCGTTGCCGGTCGAAGCCTCGCCTGCTTCGCGCGCGGTACGCGCGTCGTAGATCAGGTTGCGCACCCGGCCGCCGTCGATCAGCGGCGTGCGGCGCTGGGCTACGCCCTCGCCGTCGAATGGCGCGCTGGCCGGGCCGCCATCGATCAGGCCGTCGTCGACGATCGTCAGCACCGAGGCCGCGACCTCGTCGTTCTCGCGGCCGACAAACGGCGAGCGCCCGCGCAGCACCGACTCGCCCGAGAGCGCGCCGGCGACGATGCCCATGAAACTCGCGGCGGTGAAGGCGTCGAGCACTACGGCGGCGCGCCGGCCGGTAGTGCGGCGCGCGCCGACCAGGGCGGCAGCACGCGCGGCGGCCTCGCCGCCGATGGCCTTGGCGTCGAGGTCGTCCGGGCCGCGGCCGATGTCGAGCCCCAGCCCCGTCATCAACTCGTCGCCTTCGCCGGCAAACGCGGAGCTGTAGGCGTAGGCGCCGCTGGCTTCGTAGCCGCGGGCGAAGCCGTTGCTGTTGGCGATCGCGACGCTTCCGCGCGAGTCGGCGTAGATCGTCTGCTCGACCTGGCTGACGCGCGGATCCGCGGTACGCGCGGCATCGTCGGTCTCGATCGCGAACTCGACCTTGCGGGCGGTCGTCCACTCGTCGAAGCCCGGCGAGACGAGCGCTCCGGTCTCGGCGGCACTGCAATCGGCGGGCAGCCCGGCGAACTCGTCGGGATCCGACGACTCGGCGATCTCGACGGCGCGAGCGGCCAGCGCCTTCAGATCGGCCTCGTCGAACGACGTGCCGAAGGCGTAGCCCATGCGACCCTGGGAGGCGAAGGCACGCACGCCGATTCCCTTCGAACCGGCCTCGGTCAAACTCTCGACGGCACGGTCGTAGACGCGGATCTCGACGTCGTTCTGGTCCTGGCAGTAGGCCTCCGCAGACTCCGCGCCGGCATCGAGCGCAAGTGCGACGGCGCGCTCGGCGGCGATGCTCAGCGCTTCGCTCACGACGCCGTCCCACCCACGGTCATCTCACGCAACAGCACGTGCGGTTTTCGATCAAATAGCCCTCGCTGACGCCGAATACGAAGTCGCCGGTCGCCGGCTCGACCTGTCCGCCGCCGAACGAAACGGCATAGAGGCCGCGGTCGACGCTTTCGATCAGATCCGCGACCTGTGACTCGCCGGGCGCAAAGTAGGTGTTGGTCATGCGCGGCACCGGCAGGTGACGGAACGACTCACGCCGGCCGTTGCCGGTGCTGAGCACGCCGTCGCGGCGCGCACGCAGGCGGTCGTACAGGAACGAGCCCAGCACACCGTCGCGCAGGATCGGCACCTTCTGAGTCGGCATGCCTTCGTCGTCGATCCCATCGGTGCCCCACTCTCCGGGCAGCCGACCGTCGTCGAAGGCATTCACGAAGCCGGGCGCGAGCTGCTGGCCGATCCGGCCGGCGTAGACGCTGGCACCCTTCTGCACAGCGTCGCTCTCAAGCCCATGACCGACGGCTTCGTGCAGCAACACGCCGCCGAAGCCGTTGCCGACTACCACCGGCATCTTGCCGGCCGGGGCCGGGATCGCGTCGAGCGCGGTCAGTGCCTTGCGCGCGGCGCTCTCGGCCACGCGTTCGGGCCTGTCTTCGAGCAGCTCGAAGCCGATGTGGCCGCCGAGCGTCTCGGTGCCGTTCTCGATGCGACCGTCGCGCGCCGCAACGGCCTGCACGGCCAGGCGGATGCGAATGCGGTCGTCGCCGGTCGCCAACCCCTCGCTGTTGTAGATCGTGACGGTGCGCCGGCTCTCGGCATAACCGGCACTGACCTGGCTGATCTCGGCGCCGGCGGCTCGCGCGGTGTCGTCGCATAGGCGCAGGATCTCGACCTTGTCGGCCAGCGCGACGCCCTCGGGCGGGCGTCCGACGGCCTGCGGATTGACCTGCGCAGCCGCGACCAGCGTCACCGGTCGCACGGCCTCGCCGGTCGCGGCCTGCGCGATCGAGTCGGCGATCCCGGCCAGCCGCCCCTCGTCGAGCGAGTCGACGTGTCCGAAATAGGTGGCCTCGCCGACTACGAGCCGGATTCCAACACCCTGCTCGGAACCGTCGCTGGCTCCCTCGACGCGGCCGTCGTCGAGCGATGCAGACAGCCCGTGGCGCCGCTCGGCGTAGAGCTCGGCGAAGTCGCCGCCCCGCGCCAGCGTGCGCGCCAGTACGCGCTCGGCTACGTCGGGATCGATCAGCGGGGAGCTCATGAAATCGTCGTCTCGCGGCGACCGCGAAGCCGCGTTTGCGAGCTTCGGAGGCGGCGAAATCGACGCCGCCCGGTCGACCGGTCACACTATAGGCATGCTCGTCGGCCGTATCGCCTGGATAGTCACGACACTGATGTTCGTCGCCGTCGCCGTGGCACTTTTCGCGTCGGGTTACGACGGCTACGGCGGTGTGTTCCTGGCCGTCGCGGCGGCGGCAGGAGTGAATCTGCTTCCGCGCCCCGGCCGCGACCAAGCCTGACGCCCCGCGCGCCGGCAATCAGTCGCCGCGCGACTCCAGCCACGCCAGCAGCTCGCGTGCGGCACGGCCACGGTGGCTGATCGCGTCTTTCTCGGCCTGCGACAGCTCGGCCATCGTGCGGTGATCGGCGTAGTCGTCGGGAACGACCGCCGGGTCGTAACCGAAGCCACCCTCACCGCGCAACTCGCCGGTGATCTGCCCCCCGCAGCGGCCGGTGAAGACCCGCTCGGTCCCGCTCGGCTCGACGTAGGCGATCGCGCAGACGTACTCGACGCGCTTGTCGTCGTGGCCGGCCAACTCGTCGACGAGTTTTGCGAGGTTCTCTTCGTCGCTGGCCTCCTCTCCGGCGTAGCGCGCCGAGCGCACTCCGGGCGCGCCGCCGAGCGCAAAGGCCGAAATCCCCGAATCGTCGGCGATCGCCGGCGCATTCATTGTGTTGGCTGCGGCACGAGCCTTGCCGAGCGCGTTCTCCTCGAAGGTGGCACCGGTCTCGGGTGGAAGCTCGACGTGCCCGGGAAGCGGCCGCACGTGCCAGCCCGGCAACATCCCGGCGAACTCACGCAGCTTGTGATCGTTGCGAGTGGCAAGCACCAGCTCGCGAACGGACCGGTCGCTCACGGCCGGCGGCCTCAGCTTCCCGGTAGAGCGGCGCCGACCGCGCTGGCCTGGGCGACGCGCAACTCGCCGATGCCCTTCGCCGCCAGCTCCAGCAGCTCGTCGAAACCGCCAGTGATCGCGGCGCAGCGCGTGCCGCCGTCGGCCTGCAGAACGTCACAGTCGATAGCCACCGAGCGCTCGCCCAGCTGCTTCATGTCTACGACGCCGCGCAGGCTACGGCCGATCAGCCGCTGGATCTCGACCGAGCGGCCGTCTTGGCGACCGCTCTTGATGTCGCGCTCCTTGCGGTCGCCGGTGCTGGCCGGCAGCATCGCGTATTCGGCCGTCACCCAGCCGGTGCCGCGACCCTCCATCCACTTGGGAACCTTCGGCGAGACCGAGGCGGTGCAGATGATCCGGGTCTCGCCGACCGAGAACAGCGCCGAACCGTCGGCTGTGCGCACGAAGCCTGGTTCGATCGAGATCTCGCGACCCTCGTCGGCCGCGCGTCCGGATGCTCTGGTGGTGGCACTCACCGGCGGGATGTTAGATGCGGCGGCGCCGGACGAGTCGCCGGCGCCGCGCGCGGTCGTTAACCGGGCATGATCTTGTCGAGGGCGCCGGTGATGCCCTTGATCAGCTTGGCGCCGACCTTCGAGACGAAACCGAGCGTGTCGAGCCCGGCGACGATCATGCCGATGCCGGTACCGAGCACCACCACCAGTCCGACGTACTCGACCGTGGCCTGGCCCCGTTCGTCCTGACGAAGGCGGTGGGCGCGGTCGATCGCGATGGCGCCGATCCGCCGCGAGAGATCGAGCAGCGCCAGATCGCGCCGTGTGAACCCACGCGAGGCCAGTTCGAGCGGGGCGAGATCGGATGGGATGGGATTCTGCATGGGAGACTCCTTCGATTGCGACTGACTGCGTACCGGCCGATCCTCCGTTCGATCGCGTCACGGTTCAAGACCGTTTGGTGACGATTCCGCGACGACCGAGCAACTTTCGGGCAACGGTCCGCAAGCGGCGGCGATAGCGTTCGCCCACGGCCCGAATCACCTACCGGGCCGCGAACGAGGAGCAACGAGATCCGCGTCCTGATCGTCACGAACATGTATCCGTCACGCGAACGGCCGGAACTCGGCGTCTTCGTCCGCGACCAGCTCGACGCGCTCTGCCGCATCGAGCCACCGGTCGACGCCGAGCTGTTCGCCTTCGCTCCCGGCGGCGCACTTAGCTACCTGCGCGCGATCCGCCGGCTGCGGCGGCATCTCAAGACGCATGAGTACGACGTCGTCCACGCGCACTACGGCCTGACGGGCTGGGTCGCGAAGCTGGCCGGCGCCGCGCCGCTGATCGTCACCTACCACGGCACCGACCTGCGCCACGAGAAGGTCGGGCCATGGTCGAAGCGACTGGCCGCGCGTATCGATCAGGCCGCCGTCGTCTCCGACGATCTCGGCGAGCTGCTCGACGGCGTGAAGCTACGGCGGCCCGCCGCAGTGATGCCGTGCGGGGTCAATCTCGGGCGCGTCCACCCGATGCTGCGCCAGGAGGCACGCGAGCACCTTGCGCTCGATCCCGAGGGCAGCTACGTGCTGTTTCCCGCCGACCCTTCGCGCCCCGAGAAGCGGCACGACCGCGCAACCGTGCTGTTGAAAGAGTTCTCCGACGTCGAGCTGCTGACGCTCGGCGGCGTCGACCCCAACGACGTCAGCGCCTACATGTGCGCGGCGGACGCGGTACTCGTGCCGTCGGAGTACGAGGGCTTTGGCCTGGCGACCCTCGAGGCGCTGGCCTGCGGCGTGCCGGTGATCGCCACGCCGACCGGCATCGCGCCCGAGGCGCTCGATGGCGTAGCGGGCGCCTACTGCCTGCCGTTCGACCTCGGCACCTGGCGAGAGACGCTCGCCGCGATTCTCGACGACCCCGATCCGCACGTGTCCGGCTCCGCGAGAGCCGCCGAATACTCCTCTGACGCGATGGCACTGCGAGCGCTCGCGGTCTACGAGTCGATCGCGGAGGAGCGCCGATGACCGGCGGCGTCCAAAGCACGACTGCCGGCGAGGTCGTCGTGGTCGGAGCCGGCTCGGCCGGCCTGTACGCTGCGATCACCGCCGCCCGCGAGGGCGCGCGAACCCTGCTGGTCTCGCAGGCGCCGCTGGCCTCAACGGCTAGCTACTGGGCCCAGGGCGGCATCGCCGCCGCGCTCGGACCCGACGACAGCGCCGACCTGCACCAGGCCGACACCCTCGCCGCCGGCCGTCGCGCGGGGCGCGCCAGCGCCGCGCAGGTGCTCGTGCAGGACTCGCCAACCGCGGTTCGCGACCTGATCGCGCTCGGCGTCGATTTCGATCGCGACGCTCGCGGCGAACTCGCCCGCGGACTCGAAGGCGGACACAGCCGCCGCAGAGTCGTGCACGCCGGCGGCAGCGCAACCGGCCGGCGGATCACGCGAGAGCTCTCGGCACAGGCCGCCGAGCACCCGCTGATCACCGTCGTCGAACACGCGTCGGCCAAGGCGCTGGCGATCGACGACGGACGCTGCGTCGGTGTGCGAGTGCGCATCGACGACCGCGACGACGTCACGCTGGCCGCGCGAGCGGTGATCCTGGCCACCGGCGGCTGCGCCGCGCTATGGGCGCGGTCCACGAACCCGCCCGCGGCGATCGGCAGCGGTTTGACGATGGCGCATGCGGCAGGGGCACAGCTCGCCGATCTCGAGTTCCTGCAGTTCCACCCCACGGCGCTGCTCTCCCCGTCTCGCAATCAGGGCTTCCTGATCAGCGAAGCGATAAGAGGCGATGGCGCCACGCTGGTCGACGGCGACGGCGAGCGCTTCGTCGACGAACTCGCGCCGCGCGACGAGGTCGCGGCGGCCGTCGAACGGCGGCGCACAGGCGCCGACGGCCGGCCGGCCGGCGACGTCTTCCTCGACATGCGCGAGATCGACCGGGTGATGTTCCCCAACGTCTTCGCGAAGATCGAGGAGGCCGGCTTCGACCCGTCGCGTGACTTGATCCCGGTGGCGCCGGCGGCTCACTACGGCATGGGCGGCGTGGTGACCGATCTAAACGCCCGCTCGCGAGTGCCCGGGCTGCTGGCGGTCGGCGAGTGCGCGTGCACCGGCCTGCACGGCGCCAACCGGCTGGCCTCGAACTCGCTGGCCGAATGCGTCGTCTTCGGCCGTCGCGCGGCGCTCGCGGCGCTCGCCGAGCCCGCACTCTCGTCAGCCGCGCGCGAACGCACCGGCACCGGCGGAGCCTGGGCCGAGCCCGCGGCGCCCGACCCCGACCCCGCGGCCACACGCGACCTGCTCTGGCGCGACGCCGGCATCGAGCGAGACGCCGACGGCCTGCGGCGGCTCGCGGCGAGCCCGAACCCGCTCGTGCGGCTGATCGGAACCAGCGCCATCGCACGTGAAGAGACCCGCGGCGCTCACCATCGCCGCGATTTCCCCGAGACTGACCCGGCGCTCGACTTCCAGCACTTCGTGATCGGCTCGGACGACCGGCCACGCGCAGAACGCTGGGAGTAGCGCAAAACAAGCCGTTTTGCAGGTATTTTTTATGTTAAACCGCGCTTAATCCAGGGTTTCCCGGATATTCACTTGAATGCGTGATACTGACGTCGCATTTCAGGAAGCGGTTCGCGGCATTCGAGAGAGGGAGCACAGCGACATGTATGCACTGAGCAGGGCGCTTTACAAGGACATCGCGCCGTACATCACCCACGAACACGTCAACGGCGTCAACGGCGACGTTCGCGAGGTCGTGCTCAATGCGTGCGAGCAGACGATGGAGCGGATCGCCGACGACTGGCGCTACTTCCACCACCCCGACCGCTTTCTCTTCGAGCAGGTGCGCGCCTACTTCCCGATCACCGAACAGCTACGCGTCTACAACCTGATCGCGCGTCACGTAGAACGCGCACTGCAAGTCGCCAGAACCTACGCCGCACGCGGCTACAAGCCCGACGGCACGCGCCTTCGCTGCCGCGCGACTACGCGCCGCAGCACCCCGTGCATGCGCAACATCGTTCCGGGCACCGAGTACTGCCCGTCGCATCAGCACCTCGCCGAGCCCCACTTCGACGAACACGCCGCGCGGACAGCCGAAGCACAGAACAACGAAGCTCACGCCGACGCCGCGTAGCGATCGCTCGCGGCACTGGCGAAACCACCCTCTGATGGGTGGGCATAGCCGGAATCATCAGTTCCCCCGATGATCCGGATGACAACGAAAACGAGAGCCCCAGCGGCTCTCGTTTTCGTTGCGCTGTGATCCACCGAAGTCCACGGTCTGTATCGTGGCCGCGATGCCGCCCGCAACGACACTCGCCGTCGACGTCGGCGGCACGTTCACCGACGCGGTGCTGGTCACGGCCGACGGGGAGATTCACACGGGCAAGACCCCAACCACCCCCGACGACCAATCGCTGGGCGTGATCGCGGCGGCCGAGCTGGCACTTGCGGCCGGTGGCGTGAGCCCGCGCGAGGTCGACAGTTTCATTCATGGGATGACCGTCACGACCAATGCCCTGCTCGAAGGGCGCTTCGCGAAGACCCTGCTGCTGGCTACACACGGCTTCGAGGACATCGAGCAGCTCGGGCGCCAGAACCGGCCGAGCCTCTACCGGCTGTGTGAGGATCGCGCCGCCGCGATCGTGCCGCCAGATCTGCGCTTCGGAGTGCGCGAGCGCTGCGGGCCCGACGGCATGCTTGAGCCGCTCGACGAGGCGTCGCTGAGGGAGACGCTGGCCGCCTGCGCCGGATTGGGGGTCGAGAGTGTCGCGGTCTGCCTGCTGTTCTCGTTTCGCTACCCCGAGCACGAACTTCGTGTAGGAGAGCTGGTCGCCGAACTCTTGCCCGAAGCCCATGTCTCGCTCTCACACGCCGTCGTCGGCACGTTTCGCGAGTACGAGCGCTGCGCGACGACGGTCGCCGATGCGGCACTCGCGCCGCTGCTGGCGGGGTACCTGACGCGTTTGACCGAGCGGGCATCGGCCACCGGCCTGCCGGCACCCGACGTGATGCTCAGCAATGGCGGCAGCGCCCCGGCCGCCCTGGCGGCGCGCAACGCAGCTTCGACGGTGTTGTCGGGACCGGCCGGCGGGGCCGTCGGCATGGCTCGAGCCGCACGCCGCGGCGGCGCTACGCGGGCGCTGGGCTTCGACATGGGCGGCACTTCAACCGACATCTCGGTCGTCCACGACGGCGAGGTACGGGTAACGGCGGCGCGCGAGATCGCCGGCCGGCCGGTTGCGCTGCCCGCGAGCGACATCTTCACCGTCGGCGCCGGCGGCGGGTCGATCGCCTGGTGCGACGAGGGCGGCGCGCTGCGCGTCGGGCCGCGCTCGGCCGGGGCGCGCCCGGGACCAGCGTGTTACGGCCACGGCGGCGAACTGCCCACCGTCACCGACGCCAACCTGCTGCTTGGACGGCTCGGGGAGCGCTCGGCGCTGGCCGGCGGCCTGCGCCTCGACCGCGCCGCCGCCGAGCGCGCCATCGACACGCTGGCCGGCCGGCTCGGCATCGACACGACCGAAGCGGCCGCCGGCATCGTGCGCATCGCCAACCTCGAGATGCTGCGTGCGACTGGCTCCGCGACGATCGCGCGCGGCATCGATCCACGTGACCACACGCTCGTCGCCTTCGGCGGCGCCGGCCCCATGCATGCCGCCGCGATCGCCGAAGAGCTTGGTGTGACGACGGTCGTCTGCCCCGCCGCCTGCGGTGTCCTGTCGGCTTACGGCATGGCCGTCGCCGGGCGCCGTCGCGACCGTTCGCAGAGCGTCGTTCGCCGCGTGGACGAGCTAGAGCACGACGAACTGTCGCGGCTGGCCGAAACCCTGCGAACCGCGGCCGCGGCCGACCTCGGCCTCCCCGAGGCTGCGCTGGACTCGCTGGTCTGCGAACTGCGCTATGCCGGGCAGGCCTTCGAGCTACCGGTCGAGACAGAGAGTTCGGCCACCGCCGGCGATCTGACCGCCGCCTTTCGCGCCGAGCACGAGCGTCGTTATGGCTTCGCCGACGAGCACGCTCCAGTAGAGCTGGTGACACTACGGGTCAGCGTCGCGGTTGGCGGCCAGGCCGGCGACCCGTTTGCCGACCGCCCCAGCTCAACAACGGGTGAGCCGGAAACCCGATCCGCCAGCCGGCTCCGAACGGTGTGGTTCGACGGAGCGTGGCACGACGCGACCGTCGTGTCCGAAGGCCCGCCGCCCGGAACCCCGCTCGACGGCCCGGCCATCATCGAGCAGGCCCAGGCAACGATCGTCGTGCCGCCGGGCTGGCGCGCCACGGCCACCGCGGCCGGAGACGTCTCGCTGAACCGGACCGGCGGTGACGTAGCCCCCGGAGAGGTCTCGTGAGCGTGCCGGTCGACCCCGTCTTCCTGCGTGTCGCAGCCGGCTCCCTGGCGGCCGCGTGCGACGAGATGGGCGAGGTGCTGGTGCGGGCGGCGCACTCGGCGAACATCAAGGAGCGGCGCGACTGCTCGACGGGCCTGTTCGACCCAGCCGGCGAGATGACGATGCAGGCCGAGCACATCCCCGTCCACCTTGGCGCGATGCCGGCCGCGGTCGAGGCGCTGCTCGGCGAGAGCCACGCCCCCGGCGATGGCTGGATGCTCAACGACCCCTACACCGGCGGCACCCATCTGCCCGACATCACCGTCGTCACGCCGATCTTCACGGCCAACGGCGATTCGCTCGGATTCGCGGCGTGCCGCGCCCACCACGCCGACGTCGGCGGCGATGCGCCCGGCAGCATGCCCGCCGACAGCACCCGGCTCGACCAGGAGGGCGTGGTGATCCCGCCGACTCGCTTCGCGCACGGCGGGAAGATCGATCATGCGGTGCTCGACGCGATCACCCGGCAGATGCGCAACCCGGCGCAGCGCACCGCCGACCTGCGCGCCCAGCTGGCCGCCTGCCGCCGCGGCGAGTCGCGCGTACGCGAGTTTGCCGACCGCTATGGAGCAGACGCCTACCGCGAGGCGCTGGCGGCGGTGCTCGACTACGCCGAACGTCAGACGCGCGCCGGTATCGCGGCACTCGCCGACGGCGAGTACGCCGCCGAGGACTTCATGGAAGACGACGCCCGCGGCACTCACGACTTGAGCCTGCGCCTCAAGGCAACCGTGACCGGCGATCGCCTGACGCTCGATTTCACCGGCAGCGACGCGCAGCACGAGGGCAATCTCAACTGCCCGCTCGCCGTCACGCTGTCCGCGTGCTATTTCGCCGTCCGGGTGCTGACCGCGCCAGACGTACCAGCCTGCGCCGGGGCCTACCGGCCCGTCGAAGTGATCGCCCCGCCCGGCACGCTGCTCAACGCCCAACCGCCGGCGGCGGTCGCCGGCGGCAACGTCGAGACATCCAGCCGCGTCGCCGATCTGGTGCTCGCGGCCTTCGGGCGCGCCCAGGGACAGGGCACGATGAACAACTTCACGCTGGGCAACGAACGGTTCACTCACTACGAGACGCTGGGCGGCGGCCAGGGTGCCTGCCCCGACGCGCCGGGTCCGAGCGCGGTACACGTCGCGATGAGCAACACACTGAACACGCCGGTCGAGGCGCTCGAGCTCGAGTTCCCGCTGCGCGTGCGCGAGTACGCGCTGCGCCGCGCGTCCGGTGGTCACGGCGCGCAACCCGGCGGCGACGGCGTAGTGCGCGAGATAGAGGCGCTCGAAACGATCGAGTGGTCGCTGATCGCCGAGCGGCGGCGATATGCGCCGCGTGGCGCCGCAGGCGGCGGCGACGGCACGCCCGGACGCGACTTCGCCGCCGGCGAAGCAGTCGCCGGCAAAGCACGCGGCCGGCTCACCGCCGGCCAGACGCTGCGCATCGAGACTCCCGGCGGCGGCGGACACGGCCACTTCTAGTGGCTGGCCACGGCCTGGAACCGCTCCCTACCGTTAGGTAGATTTCAACGCTGCATCACGCCGGGCCGTGCGTCCTTATAATCCGGCCACGATGCCAGTCGCGCTCAAAGAATGGGCCGTAACCGTGCGAGCCCTGGCCGAGGGCGAGCAGCTGATCACCCTGCGCAAGGGCGGCATCCGCGAGACGCACAAGCACTTCGAGCTCGAGCACCGGCGCTTCTTTCTCTACCCCACGTTCGACCACCAGCAGAGCGGACTCGTGCGCGAGTCGCACGTTCCAGAGCTCAAGCGTGCGCTCGAAGACGGTGTCTGGGCGCCGCCGGCACCGACCGTGCGCATGATGGAGGCCGGCCTCGCGATGCCGCAGCCGATCAGCGTGCGTCTGCGCGCCTGGGCCGAGATCGCCGGCGCCTGGGAAGTCACTGCGTCCAACGTCGTCGACCGGCTCACGCCATTTCACGTATGGACGCCGGAGTACGCCACCAAGCGGTTCCAATGGAAGCCGCGCCATCCACTCCACGTGTTGCTGCTTCGCGTACACCGGATCCCGCGCCCGGTGACGATCAAGGTCAAAGACGACTACATCGGCTGCAAGTCGTGGGTCGACGTCACCCGCGATTTGCCCTTCGAGGGCACGCCGGTCGTTTCAGACACCGAGTTCGGCGCGGTGCGCGGCGAACTCGAGGCGCGCATCGCCGCCGCACACCAAGCCGCCTGAGCGCCCTGCCTGATTCGATACGCCCGAATCGGTTCTAAGCTGCGCCACATGCATATGAGCGAACCTGCCGCCGCGCGGCCGAACACCCGAAACGTTTTCTCGACCACGCTGATCGCCGCAGGAGTCGCATTCTTACTCCTATTCGCGCTGCCAGACAAGGCAAACGCCGCAATCGACTGGGCGCCGTGCATGTTCTCGATCGAAAATCTCGACTGTGCGCGAGTGAAGCTTCCGGCCGACCGCACGGGTGCCGTGCCCGGCGACACCACGGTGAGCGTGATCCGTTACGGCGCCACCGAGGGTCCACGACTGGGCACGCTCTTCGTGCTGGCCGGCGGTCCGGGCCAGGGCTCGCTGGTGATGCTCGATTTGATGGTCACGCTGTTCCCCGGCGCAAACCGCTACGACCTGATCGCCCTCGATCAGCGCGGCACAGGCTTCTCGGAACCGCTGAACTGCCCGGTGATCGAACGTGGCTTCGAGTTCGACGCCGCCAACCCGGCGAGCGACAAGCCGATCACGCAATGTGCCACGGCGCTTGGCCCGGCCCGCGCCGGATACGACACCGCCGAAACCGTCGCCGACATCGAGGTCGTCCGGTCCGAACTCGGCGTCGATCAGATTTCGCTGTTCGGAGTCTCGTACGGCACGAAGCTCGCGATGGCCTACGCCAACACCCATTCAACGCGCGTGCGTTCGCTGCTGCTCGACTCGGTGCTACCGGTCTCCGAGCCAGGCGCGTTCGACACGGTTTCGATAGCGGCGATGCGCAAGTCGCTCGACGAGATCTGCGCCGGAAGTCGGTGCAAGAACGTCCTGCGCTCCCCTCAGAACAGTCTCGCCCGCCTCGTGCAGCGACTCACGCGCGAGCCCGTAACTGGGCTTCTCGATCAGTCCGGCGATCGGCCCGAGCAGATCAAGATCGGCCCGGCCGAGATCTACGAACTGCTGTTTGCCGCCGACTTCAACCTCTACATCTACGAGCAGCTTCCCGCCGCGATCGACGCGACGCTACGCGGCGACTCGGCGCCGCTGGTGCGGCTATTCGCGGTACTCACCGGCGAGTCCGGCGAGAGCGTTAAAAGCGTCCACAGCAAACGCGTTCGCGCGCGACGCTGGCACAGCGCCGAACGCCGGCGCACACGGCGCGAGAAGCGCCGTGCGGCCGCCAAGCGCGACAGCCGCCCGGCGGCGCGCGCGATCAGCGACTTCAGCAACACACTCAACCTCGCCACCAGCTGCGAGGACTTCAACGCCCCGTGGGCCCGAGGAGCGGCGCTCGGCGACCGTCAGCCCGCAATCGACGCGGCGGCCGCGGCCACACCCGACGACGCCTTCATGCCTTTCAGCCGCGACACCGTGAAGGACAACTCGCTCGCCGCGCTCTGTCGCGGCTGGCAGGAGTCGGCCGATGTGCCGTCGCTTCCCGCTGGACCGCTGCCCGACGTGCCGGTGCTGGCGCTCGACGGAACGCTCGACGTGCGCACGCCGCTGGCCTGGGCCGAGCAAGCGCTGGCCGGCGCTCCGCGCGGGCAAGTCGTACCGATTCCCCACACCGGTCACTCCACGATCGGCACCGACATCAGCGGCTGCGCGCTGTCGCTGGCAAAGCGCTTCCTGATCTACGGCGGTACCGACGGCGCCTGCAAGCACGGCCCGGAGCCGGTTCCGGTCGCAAGCCGGGCCTTCACGTCTACGCGGTCGATCGATCCAGTGCGCGGCAGCTGCAAGCGCCTGCGCGGTCGCCGCTGCCGCACCGCCAGACAGGTCGTTACCGCCGGATACCTCGCCATGCGCGACGCCGTAGACCAGCTCGCGATCGGCGGAATGATCGAGGGCCCCGGCCTCTACGGCGGGCGATGGGAGCTAAGTGACGAGTTCGACGAGGAGATGATCGACGAAGAACTCGACGAGTGGCCGCTGTTCGTGTCGATGCAGGGCATGCAGCAGGTGCCGGGCGTGCTGGTCGACGGACGCATCGACGTGACCGACTACCCGCGGGTCACCGGCAACTTCAGCATCGTCAACTTCAGCGGGCGCAGCTTCGACGTCACGATCAGCGGCAAGCTCGCCTACGACAGCCACGACGACCGGATACGGCTTGCGGCCCGCTCGGGCAAGGCGCGCGTCAGCCTGTCGCGCGGCATCAAGCGCAGCGCCTGGTCGGGGGCCGCCCAATCGGGCGACCTGAAGGCACGGCTGGCCTACGCGAGAGCAACCGGCACGCGCCGGATCATTCGCTGACGCCAGGCGCCGGGACTACCAGAACAGCGTCGACTCGAGCGAGCCGTCTGCCTCGAGCTCTTCGATCGTCTTGGTGTAGACGCCCGAGCTGAGGTACTTCCAGCCATCGTCGGCAACGACGAAGACCACGTTGCCTTCGTCGATCTTCTCGGCGGCGCGGACGGCGATCGCGCAGATCGCTCCGCTGGAGACGCCGGCGAAGACGCCCTCTTCGTCGAGCAGCTTCTTCGTCCAGACAACGGCGTCGCGGTTGCTGACGACGATCTTGCGGTCGAGCAGCGAAAGGTCGATGATCGGCGGGATGAAGCCGTCGTCAAGCGAACGCAGGCCCTGCACCAGCTCGCCCTGCAGCGGCTCGGCCGCGACGATCTGGATCGAAGGGTCGTACTCCTTGAAGTAGCGGGCGCAGCCCATCAGCGTGCCGCCTGTGCCCAGCCCCGCGACGAACGCCGAGATCTGACCGAGTTGTTCGGCGATCTCGGGAGCGGTGCCGGTGTAGTGCGCCATCGGGTTGGCTGGATTGCCGTACTGGTAGGGCATGTAGTACGACGAGTCCTTCTCGGCCATGTCGAGCGCCATCTCGACGGCGCCGTTGCTGCCCTTCGCGCCCTCGCTGTAGACGATCTCGGCGCCGTACATGCGCAGCAGCTGCGTGCGTTCCTCGGTGACGTTGTCGGGCATCACGACTTTCAGCTTGTAACCCTTGCGACGGCAGATCATCGCCATCGCGATACCGGTGTTGCCGCTGGTCGGCTCGAAGATCGTGCTGCCGGGCGAGATCGCGCCCTTGGCCTCGGCGTCCTCGATCAGCGAGCGAGCGACGCGGTCTTTCACGGAGCCGGTTGGATTGTGCGATTCGAGCTTGGCCCAGATGCGCACGCCGGGCTTCGGCGACAGACGCGGCAGCTCGACGAGAGGCGTATGGCCGATCGACTCGACGATGTCGGCGTAGGTGCCGCCGGCGAACGTCTCCCCCAGGTTTCGCTGTTTCAAGTGAACGGGCCCCATTACTTCAAAAACTATAGTCCCTAATCTCCGATTGCACAATCGGTATTTAAACGTTCGGCCTTGAATCTACAGCCACCTGCTCTCAACGTGCGCTACTCATTGCAGCGATGAAATTCACCCAAACACAGATCGACGAGCTGATTCAGCACTCCCGCGACGACCTGCCCAACGAGTGTTGTGGCGTGATCGGCTCCCGCGACGGAGTCGTCGAGACCGTCTACCGCGCCGTCAACGGCGCCGCCAGCCCCCTGCGCTACGAGCTCGAAAGCCGTGACCTGCTGCGCATCTTCAACGCGATCGACGACGCCGATCAGGAGGTCGGCGCGATCTACCACTCGCACACCCGCAGCGCCGCGTACCCGTCGCAGACCGACATCAATCTCGCGCTCTATCCCGACGCGCTCTACATCATCGTCTCGCTCGCCGACGCCGAGGCGCCCGACGTGAAGGCCTTTTCGATCGTCGACCGCAAAGTCAGCGAAGTCGCGCTCGAGATCGTTCCGGGCTGAGCGTCCGCCAGCTGTCCACGCGCGTTCGATGGGCACAACACGACCGCGAAGGCAGCGGTAGAGTGATGGATAGCCATGGATCCAGAGTCGACCGGAACATGTCCATTCTGCGGCTGCGAGTTCGAGATCGGCACCAGCGCCTGCCCATCCTGTGACCTGCCGCTGTTCACCGGGGAGCCCGCACGCGTGGGCGCCGTAGCCACGAGCGCCGCGCCGCGCCGCGAGTTCGCCGCCGGCGACCTGCGTTGCGTGACCGTCGCGGCCAACCAGGCCGAGGCCGACATGCTCGAGAGCCTGCTGCGCTCCGAGGGCATCCCCTGCATCGTGCGCCGAAGCTTCGGCTCAGACGTCCCCGACTTCCTTGCCGCCGGCCGGCGCGACATCCTCGTGCCCGAAGGCGGGCTGGCCGCGGCGCGCGACCTGCTTCAACTGCCGCCGGAGTCACGCATGCCGAGCGTGCCGTCGCCGCTGCCACTGGCCCTGGCGATTCTGATCGGCCTGGTGCTCGTCGCCGCGGGTGTCGCGGCGATCATGCTGCTGAGCTAACGACCGCCCGCCGCAGTGCTGATTCCCTGTTGGGCGGTCTAACGACCGCCCGCCATGGCGGGCAGGATCATGACGGTGTCGGCGTCTTCGACGGCGGTGTCAAGGCCGTCGAGCACGCGTACGTCTTCGTCGTTGAGGTAGACGTTGACGTAGCGGTTGAGTCCGCCGTCGGGGCCGAACAGCTGGCGTTCGGTGTCGGGGTGGTTGGCCACGATGTCGCGTAGAACGTCGCCGACGTTCGCGCCGGACGCGGTGACCTGCTTCTCGCCTCCGGTGGCGGAGCGCAGGACGGGCGGAATCTTCACAGTGGCCATAGCGGCGGGCATCCTACACGGTCGCGGCGGCGACGAACCGGGCGCTGGTCGCTAGACCAGCGCTCCGGAGCAGAACGCCTCGTAATCGGGGAACTTGCCCATCTCGTCGTCGCCGATCGTCTCGGGGTCTCGCGAGCAGATCGGGCACTCGGGATCGCGACGGATCGTGAGGTTGGTGAACTCCTCCGCGAGAGCGTCGTAGAGCATCAGGCGGCCGACGAGCGGCTCGCCGATGTCGAGGATCAGCTTGATCACCTCAGTCGCCTGCAGCAAGCCCATCGTGCCCGGCAGCACACCGAGCACGCCGTTCTCGCCGCAGCTGGGAGCCAGCTCGGGTGGCGGCGGCACCGGATAGAGGCAGCGGTAGCACGGGCCTTCGTAGGGCTTGAAGACCGTCAGCTGGCCGTCGAACGCGAGGATCGACGCCGAAACAACGGGGATCTTCAGGCGCACGGACGCGTCGTTGAGCAGGTAGCGCGTCGGGAAGTTGTCGACACCGTCGACGACGATGTCGTAGTCCTTGATGATCTCCATGATGTTCTCGGAGTTCAGGCGCGTCGGATACGTGATCACCTCGACGTCGGGGTTCAGCTTGTTGATCGTCTGCTTGGCCGACTCAACCTTCTCGACGCCGATGCGCTCGGTGTCGTGGATCACCTGGCGCTGCAGGTTGCTGGCGTCGACGACGTCGTCGTCGACGAGGCCAATCGTGCCGACACCGGCGGCCGCGAGGTAAAGCGCCACCGGAGCGCCAAGGCCGCCCGCACCCAGCAGCAGAACCTTGCTCTCGAGCAGTCGCTGCTGACCGCCCGGACCGACCTCGGGTAGCAGCATGTGGCGCGAGTACCGGATGCGCTGAGCATCGCTGAACTGGAAGGGAATCGTGATCGGAAGCTGGCGCTGCTTCCAGAGCGTGATGCCGCCGGTCATGTTCTCGACGTTCGTGTAGCCGAGCTCGTCGAGCATCGTCTTCGCGGCGATCGCGCTGCGGTTGCCACTCTGGCAGTAGAGGATCACACGCTGAGAGGTGTCGGGCACGCGGTTGACGATGCGCTGCTCTAGATAACCACGCGGCACGTGCACGGCGCCCGGGATGTGAGACTCGTCCCACTCCTGCTGCTCGCGGACGTCGATCACGATGGCCCCTGGGTCGTCGCTGGTGAGAATGTCCCGCACTTCCTGCGGGTCGACCTCGGGGATGCGCTCCTTGATCTTGCTGAGATAGTCCTGGTAATTGGTTGCCATCGGGGCCGGGATCTCCTGGTGGGCGTTTTCTTGGCGGCCGCGGCGTCGGCTGCCGCGCGATCTCACAACTTCAATACTTGGTGCCACCGCGTGGAAACGGCGTCACTTCAAAAAGTATAGCTTCGGCATTCCAGGGCCGGTGAGGGCGCGTTTGCGAGGTAATCGGGCAGCAAAAAGGGGCGTCTTCCTGACGCCCCTTCTCGGCCCCGATTGACAGTTGACAACAGAGCTTGCCGTTGAGGACATGAAACAAGCTTCCTTGCAAAGCCAGTTATCGGAATGGCCGAAAACGGCCGATATAGGGTCGACACCCCATTTTTGTCCAGCAATTTTGAGCATCTCTCCGCAACCATCCCAGGCCGGTCCCGACGCCGAACCCCGACCCCAGCTTGCCGCCGTACCGGCGTCACCTGAGGCCGAATCGGGCAAGACGATCTCCAAGTCGACCCTGCTCGCCCAGGCGCTGGCGGCCAACGCCCTGGCGATCACCGCGCTGGTGTTCTTCGCGGTCCTCGTGCTCGACGTCGAAGGCGGAATCGGATCGCACCGCGCGGAGTTGATCCTGTTGATGATGTCGATCATCGGAGCCCTGCTGCTCAACATGGTGATCCTGCGACGCCAGTTCGCGCCACTGGAACAGCTCGTCGGAACTATGGAGAAGATCGACCTGACCGAGCCCGGCGCCCGGGCCGAGCTACCTCGCGGGACCACCGACGACGTCGCCGAGCTCGTCGGAGCCTTCAACGACATGATCGAGCGACTCGAACAGGAGCGGCGCGAGAAGATCGCTGCCGCCGTCGATGCGCAGGAGAGCGAACGAGCACGCGTGGCGCGTGACCTGCACGACGAGGCCAACCAAGCGCTGACCGCCGTGATCCTGCGGCTGGAGGCCGCCCAGCAGAGCGCGACACCGGAGCTTGCGGCCGAGATCAACGAGGCCAAGCGACTTGCCACCCAGGCGATGGAGGAACTGCTCGAAGTGGTGCGCAGGCTGCGCCCGACGATCCTCGACCTCGGCCTGCGCAACGCGCTCTCCGCCCAGATCAACGACTTTGGCGAGCGCACCGGAACCGACGCGCGCTTCTCCTTCGAGGGCGACGCACGCGCAAGCCTGGGACCCGATCGCGAACTGGCGGTGTATCGAGTCGTGCAAGAGGCGCTTTCGAACATCGCCCAACATGCCGATGCGAACCAGGTGGACGTGAACCTGTCGGTCGGCGATCACATTCGACTGACGGTCAGGGACGACGGCCGCGGATTCGACCCGACCGTGCCGAACCGCCGGTTTGGCATCACGGGGATGCGCGAGCGCGCACTGCTCATGAACGGAAAGATCGATATCGATTCAACGCCCGGCACGGGCACAACGCTGACGATGGAGTTGCCATGAAGGTGATGGTCGCGGACGATCACGGAATCGTCCGATCAGGAATTACGCTGCTGCTCGAACGGCAGCCCGACATCGACGTGATCGGTGAGGCCGGCGACGGCGCCGAAGCGCTGAAGTTCGCCGTCGAGCACAAGCCCGACGTGGCGATCCTCGACAACTCGATGCCGAAGCTCACCGGCCTGCAGGCCGCGCGTGAGATCAAGCAGCAGGCCCCCGAGGTCAACGTGCTGATCCTCTCGATGCACGACGACGAGCGCTACCTGTACGAGGCGCTGCGCGTCGGCGCGGGTGGATACGTGCTCAAGCGGGCCGCCGACCAGGACCTGGTTCGCGCGGTTCGAGCAGTCAACGAGGGCGAACCCTTCCTGACCGACGACGCCCAGCGCTCGCTGGTCAAAGCCTGGATGGAAAGCGGCGAGGAGCCACCGCGCGACAAGCTGACCGACCGTGAGCTCGAGGTCGTCAAGCTGATCGCCGAGGCCCACACCAACAAGCAGATCGCCGAGATCCTCGGTTTGAGCGAGAAGACCGTCGAGTCACACCGCTCGAACATTCTCAACAAGCTGGGCATGAGTGACCGCGTCGAGCTGGTCCGCTACGCGGTGCGCCGCGGGCTGATCGAGGCCTAGGTGTAAGACCCAACAACGTTGTTCCTCTCCCAGAGCCTGAAGGCGGGCGTCTTGCGACCGAGAGATCGATGTGGTCTCTCGAAGTTATAGAACTCGAGCCAACCGGCGAGCGCAGCGGTGCGCTCGGCTGAGCTTCCATAGA